>NZ_JBQENM010000003.1:0-431580 GCF_052044795.1 Ensifer sp. 22521 | reverse complement strand
GCCAAAAATGCCGCCAACGGCCGCAAGAAAATCGTCGTCTCGGGGCTGTGGACCGAAGTCTGCAACACCACCTTCGCGCTGTCGTGCATGCATGACACCGACTACGAGATCTACATGGTTGCCGACGCCTCCGGCGGCACCTCGGCCGATGCGCACAAATACGCCATGGACCGCATGGTCCAGGCCGGCGTTATCCCGGTGACCTGGCAGCAGGTCCTGCTCGAATGGCAACGCGACTGGGCCCGCAAGGAAACCTACAATGCCGTCACCGCACTGGTGAAGGAGCATTCCGGCGCCTACGGCATGGGCATCGATTACGCCGTCACCATGGTTCACAAGGGTGACGAACGCGTCAGCCACGGCAGGACGATCGGCCCCAACCCGGCAAAGTGATCCCGGCCCGACCAGCGAACATCCGCAATCGCTTCGGCATGAATGGCAAGGCCGGCCCCGCAGGGGGCCGGAAACTCGCGAGCGTCACCTGGGGCGCAACCCGCCCTGGTTCTGCGGCCCGGGATCGCGCAGTAGCAGGACGGTGGCTTGGGCTTTCCGGCGATCCAGATTGGGTCACCGCATGTCGCAAGCTCCGGCGCAGGCGGTCGATTGCGACTTTGGCATTAAGGAATACAAGTGCTTTCCAAATTCGATTGACAAGCCAACTCCTCGCGCGCATTTTAGAAAACATTAGTTTTCCTAAATTGGCGAACGGCGTTTTGGACCGCCCCGCCACACCGGGGAAAGGAACCGGCCGTGAACCAGAACACGCCTATCGCCATCATCGAAAACCCCTCGCCGACTGCGGAGACAGTGCCGACCATTCGGCTCCGCGAGGAACTGCCTGCGATCCCGCCTGCCGTGGCTCCGGCCTCGAACATGCCCGCAAAGCGGCGGCTGCGCGGCCTGCTCTTCGCCTCCGTGGCCGTCGCGGCCGTGGCGGCCGCCGCCGATTTCGGGTGGGGGTACTGGACGACAGGCCGCTTCCAGGTGTCGACCGACGACGCCTATGTAAAGGCCGACAGCACGACGATTGCCCCCAAGGTCTCCGGCCATATCGCCGAGGTGCTCGTGGCCGACAACGAACGGGTAAAGGCAGGACAGATCCTCGCCCGCATCGACGACCGCGATTTCAAGGTGAGCCTCGAACGGGCCATGGCCGAGGTCGAGGCAGCGGAAGCCAACATCGCCAACAAGCAGTCGGCCCTGGTGGCTCAGCAATCCGCAATTGACGCGGCAAGGGCGACTGTCGAAGCCGACAAGGCCGACCAGACCTTTGCCGAGCAGGATGACAAGCGTTACTCCGAGCTTGCCAGACAGGGCTTCGGCACAGTCCAGAATGCCCAGCAGGCGGCCTCGCGCATCACGGCCGCCCGTGCAGCGGTAACGCGTGACACGGCGGCACTTGCCAATGAAACCAAGCAGCTCGACGTGATCAGGGCCGAGGTCGCCCAGGCGAAGGCAGCACTCGACAGCGCCAAGGCGGCGCAGAACCAGGCCCGCCTGAACCTCTCCTACACGGCTCTTGCCGCCCCCATCGATGGCGTGATCGGCAATCGCACCCTACGGGTCGGTCAGTATGTGCAGGCCGGCACCCAACTGATGGCGGTCGTCCCGACGGAGGCGGCTTACATCGTCGCCAACTACAAGGAGACCCAGCTCACCGACGTCTATCCCGGCCAGAAGGTGACGGTCGAAGTGGACACCTTCCCGGGGCAGGTCTTCGAGGGTCACGTCGACAGCATCGCGCCGGCGAGCGGCCAGGAATTTGCGTTGCTGCCGCCGGACAATGCGACGGGCAACTTCACCAAGGTGGTGCAGCGCATCCCGGTCAAGATCGTGCTCGACCGCGGGACCCCACGATCGGTGACCTTGCGGCCCGGCATGTCAGTCTACCCGACCATCGACACCAACCCGACGGCGACTGAGGTCGCGTCAAAGTCGGACAAGATCTACTAGAGCGCCGTGCGTTCAAGTGAACGCACAAAGGACGCTCTAGCACTTTGAATCTAGAGCATCTTTCCGCTTCCAGTGATTCCACTTGAGAGCCGGGATGCTCTAGGGGGCGATTAGGCGCCCATCTCACCACAAGGCAGGAGGGTGTTATGTCCACCATTGCTGAAACGGTTGCGCCCGGCACGCTGCCAGCCGCTGCGGCGCCATCTGAAAAAGCGAGCACGACGGCATGGATCGCGGTGCTCGCCGGCCTGATCGGTGCTTTCATGGCGATCCTGAACATCCAGATCACCAACGCCTCGCTGCTCGACATCGAGGGCGGGATCGGCACCGGCGTCGACAATGGCGCCTGGATATCGACCTCCTACCTGATCGGCGAGATCGTGGTGATCCCCCTTACCGACTACTTCAGCCGCGTCTTCTCGTTCCGGCGCTATATCCTGGCAAATGCGATCCTGTTCCCGATCTTTTCCGCGGCTTGCGCCTTCGCCCATGACCTCGGCTCGATGATCGTGCTGCGCGGTCTGCAAGGCGTTGCGGGCGGCGTGCTCATCCCCATGGCTTTCACGATGATCCTGACCCGGTTGCCCAAGACGCAGCAGCCGTTCGGATTGGCACTCTTCGCCCTGTCCGTCACCTTCGCGCCGGCGATCGGCCCGACGATCGGCGGCTACCTCACCGAGAACTACGGCTGGCAGTCGATCTTCTTCGTCAACACGCCCCCAAGCATCATCATGGTGGTTGCGCTCTACTTCACGCTCGAGAAGAAGCCGATGCAATTGTCCTTGCTCAAAGAGGGCGACTGGGCCGGTATCGTCACCATGGCGATCGGGCTCTCGGCTCTGCAGACCGTGCTCGAGGAAGGCAACAAGGACGACTGGTTCCAGTCGCCGTTCATCGTCAAGCTCGCCTTGATCGCAGCCGTGTTTCTGACCGCCTTCGTCATTATCGAGCTCAAGGTCGAAAAGCCGCTGGTCAAGCTACGCCTGCTCAAGCAGCGCAACTTCGGCGTCGGCGTTCTCGTCAATGTGCTGGTCGGAGTGGCGCTGTTCGGCACCGTCTACATCCTGCCGCAGTATCTGGGTCAGGTGCAGCGCTACAATGCCGAGCAGATCGGCTTCGTGCTCGCCTGGACCGGCTTGCCGCAGCTCCTCATCATTCCGCTCGTGCCGGCACTGATGAAGCGGTTCGACGCGCGCTACGTCGGCTTCGTCGGCATCAGCATCTTCGCAGCCAGCTGTTTCATGAACACGACACTCTCGCTCGACAGCGCCGGCGACCAGTTCTTCGTGCCCAATATCGTGCGTGCCATCGGCCAGGCACTGGTGCTGACGCCGATCACGGTGATCACGACCGCCGGCATCGCGCCTGGTGACGCGGCCGCCGCCTCCGGCCTGTCGAACATGCTGCGCAATCTCGGCGGCGCCGTTGGAACGGCCACGCTCGCGACCGTGTTGACCAAGCGGGAGCAGTTCCATTCCAACATCATCGGCCAGTCCGTCACGCTTTCCCGCGATGAGGTCCGTGACCGGATCAGCGATCTGACCCATCATTTCATGACGCATGGCGTATCCGACGTCGCGGTTGCGCAACACAAGGCAATCGCAGTTATCGGCGCGACGGTTCACCGCCAGGCGCTTATCCTGGGGTTTAGTGATACCTTCGCGGTGATCGGCACTGTGTTGGCGCTTGCCGCCATCGCCCTGCTTTTCACCCGGAAGATCCAGCTTGGTGGCGCAGGTGCGGGTGGCGCCCATTGAAAGCCTGCAGGTCAAAAGACGTGCACTCAGGGGAGGCAGGTTATGGACAGTTCGACGCCCGGTCGTCTCTTTCTGGACGACCTCTTTGTGGGACAACGCTTTACAAGCGGGACGCACACGATCGACGAAGCACAGATCAAGGCTTTCGCTATGCAGTTCGACCCGCAGCCTTTTCACATCGACGAGGCGAAGGCCAAGGACACGCTCTTTGGGGGTCTGGCTGCAAGCGGATGGCACACCGCCGCCATCACGATGCGTCTCAATGTCGAGACGGGCCTGCCATTTGCCGGTGGTGTCATTGGCGCCGGCGGAGAAATCAACTGGCCGGCTCCGACGCGCCCCGGGGACACGCTGCATGTGGAAAGCGAAGTCGTGGAGATCATACCTTCCCGCTCGAAGCCTGATCGAGGCATCGCCGTCGTTCTCAGCAGCACCATCAACCAGCACGGGGAAGTGGTTCAGAACCTCAAGGCCAAACTCGTCCTCCAGCGGAAAGCGGCGGGTTGACGCCGATTTAGCCCGAATATGCAGAGGCGGCGACGTTCATTCCGTCGAGACGAAATCGTCCTCCCGAGAGTTCAGCAGCGCTGCCAGCGTGCTGAGGCCAATGTCGAGCTGATCCATTGCCGGGCTGGCAAGCGCGAGCCGGACCGCGTTGGGCGCGTGGCCCGGCGTGATGGCAAAGGTCGTCGACGGGGTCAATGCAATGTCGCGCCTGGCGGCAGCCGCAACAAACGTCTGCGAACGCCAATGGGGCGGCAGCGTCAGCCAGAGATGGTAGCACTTTGGGTTGGCCTTGACCTCGAAGCCCTGGAGATGAGCGGCGGCTAGCTTCTGCCGCGCCTGCGCATCAAGGCGTTTCATCGTCATGAGCGCGGCAACGGTGCCATCGGCCATCATCCGCGCGGCCGCCGCAAAGGCAAATCCTGTCGCGGTCCATCCACCCGAACGCACAGAGGCGATCACACTTTCCCGTAGCCGCTCGGGCGGCACGATGAAGCCGAGCGCCAGGCCGGGCGCCACCTTTTTGGAGAGGCTGTCGACGACAATGCAGCGATCCGGCGCGAGGGCGGCAAGCGGCGGCTCGTCGTCAAGGAACCCATAGACATTGTCTTCGATAACAGGAAGATCAAGCATCTCGACCACCCGCAGAAGATCGGCCCGGCGCGCCTCACTCATCGTCGCGCCCAGCGGATTCTGGACCGCCGGCTGGATGTAGATGGCCGAGAGATGCGCCTCGCGATGCGCTTTTTCAACGGAATCGGGGCGCACCCCGCCTTCGTCCATCGAAAGCGGCACCAACGCAATTCCGAGCCGAGCGGCAATGCCCTTGACGAAGGGATAAGTCAGAGCCTCGACACCGCAGCGACCGCCCGCCGGAACGACAGCCGCGAGAGCCGCAGCAATGCTCTGCCGGCCATTGCCGGTGAAAACGAGGTGTTCAGGACTGGGCGACCAGCCACCTTTGGAGAGGTGCGCTGCTCCAATGTTTCTGATCGCCGGCGTTCCGATGCTGATCGCCTGGCGCGATGCAACGTCGAGCAAGGCAGGAGCAGCCAACCCCTCCAGGCTTCTTGCGATAAGCGCTGTCTGGTTGGGCAAGATCGGGTAGTTGAACTCGAAGTCGGTACGGATACCACGCGGCTCTGCGAGCGCCGCCACGCCTCGCCTCGCCTCCCCGGAGATAAAGGTGCCCCTGCCCACTTCGCCGACAACGAGACCGCGGCGCAACAACTCGGCATAGACGCGGCTTGCCGTGGATACGGCAATCTTGCGTTCATAGGCAAAGCTACGCTGCGGCGGCAGGCGGTCGCCCGGCCTGAGCGACCCAACCGCAATTTCCGCGGCGATCGTGTCGGCAAGCTTCAGGTATTCCGATCTCGACATTATTGCACCGAGTACAATGTTTCAATTGCACCGAGAATTATATCGGAACATTTTATTCTCATCAAATCCCATTCGCCCGGGACCGCGACGGTTTCGCAGGCCCGAGCGCTCTTTTCGAAGCGCGCTCAGGCTGGCGGCATCGCACGCCCGGAGCAAGGGCTGGAAACGAGACAATGCCTGTATTTCTCAACCAACCGACCACTCTCGCGTTCAAGGCGCACGCGAATGCGGAGGCACTCCGATGGAACTGACCGTCCCGACGATCCTGGTCGCCTTTGCCGGGATATTCCTGATCTGCTTCATGAAGGGGGCGTTTGGCGGCGGTTTCTCCATAGTCGGTATTCCGCTGCTGTCGGTCGTGATGGACCCGGTCACCGCGGGCGGCCTTCTCGCGCCGCTCTTCGTCGCGATGGATCTGTATGGGTTGCGCTACTTCAAGCGCACCACCTGGTCTGGTCCCGACCTCGTGCTGCTGCTTCCGGGGCTCATGATTGGCATCGGGCTCGGCTATCTGCTGTTCCGCTTTCTCGATCACCGCACCGTTGCGATCGTGATGGCGGCGACGACCCTGCTCTTCGTCGGCCTGTGGCTGGCAAGGGGCGCAGAGGTGACGGCGCGCCCACGCTCGACCCCGAAGGCGATTTCCGCCGGTCTCGCCTCAGGCATAACCACGATGGTCGCACACTCGGGCGGACCGCCGCTGGCGATGTATCTGCTGCCGCTCGGTCTCAGCAAGGAGGTCTACGCGGGAACGACGAGCCTTTTCTTTACCGTTGGCAATGCAACCAAGGCCCTGCCGTGGTTGTTGCTGGCGAAGCCAACCGCCGATCTCGGAGTGCTGATGGCGATCTGCCTGCTCGCCGTACCAAGCGGTGTTACGCTCGGCTGGCGGCTCCAGGGTATGCTCGACCAACGGCAGGTCTATCGCGCCTGCTATGGATTGCTGGTCCTGGTGGCGCTGAAACTATTGTGGGACGGCGTTTCCGGCTTTCTCGTTTAACCGCCGCATCGCCAACCTGTCCAAAGAGGATGCTTGCGACCGAGCAACATCTCGCGCCATAGGCGTATTGCGCAAGCTGCGCCTGCAAAGCTTTTCACTTTGCGTATTGACCTAAGTTTCTCAAAAGGTTGAAGTGCTCTGGCCATTCAAGCGAGGTACTTCACCCTGCAGAGCAGCGCCCCTTTCACAGCAGCAGGAGAGATGGGTCGGTTGATCCAGTCTTACCGCTGGGACGACAGCCCGCTCGGCCCCATGGTGGCTTGGCCGCCATGTCTGGCGGCTGCGGTCGACATCATGTTGCCGGCGCAGGCGCAGATCGTGATGTTCTGGGGCGAAGAATTCGTGGCGCTCTACAACGACGCCTATGCGCCGACCATCGGAGACAAGCACCCTCGCGCACTGGGGCGCCCGGCGCGTGAAAACTGGGGTGAACTCTGGAGCGACCTCGAGCCTCTGCTGCGACGCGTGCTGGAACGCGGCGAGACGGTGGTCGCGAAAGACCGTCCCTTCTACATCGAGCGACACGGTTATCCCGAAACGGCTTACTTCGATATTTCCTATTCACCCGTCCGGGACGAGGAACAGAGGGTTCGGGGCGTGTTCTGCATCGTCAACGAAACGACCGAACGCGTGAAATTCGAGGGCGCGCTGCAAGCCAACGAAGAGCGGCTTCGCGCCATCTTCTCGCAGTCAGCCGCCGGCATCTGCCAGATGGACCTGACGGGCCGCTTCCTCCTGGTCAACAATCGCTTCTGCGAAATCGTCGGCTATACCGAGACCGAACTGCTGACGATGCGGATGCACGACATCACGTTTCCCGAAGACGTCGCCGAAAGCGCCCGGCTGTTCAAGGCGATGGCGAGCACCGGCCAGAGCTACGAAATCGAGAAACGCTATTTGCGCAAGGATGGCAGTCTTGTCTGGGTAACGAACTCGGTCTCCGCGCTTCACGATGAGCGTGGCAATTTTCGGCAGGCCGCCGCCGTCATCGTCGACATCACCGAACGCAAGCGGGCCCAAGAGGTCGAACGTCGCCTTGCGGCCATTATCGCATCCTCCAACGACGCCATTCTCGGCATCGATCTCAGGATGAGGATCACGACCTGGAATTCCGGGGCGGAGAGGCTCTACGGCTATTCGGCCGAGGAAATGATTGGCCGCTCCGTCATGACGCTGGTTCCCGAAGACCGAATTGACGAAGAGCCTGCGATCCTCAGGCAGGTCAGCGCGGGTCTCAAGGTGGAGCCATATGAGACCAAACGGCTCCATAAGGACGGTCGAAGCGTCGATGTCCTGCTCAGCGTTTCGCCGATCTACGACGCCTATGGCAGCATCGTCGGCGCTTCGAAACTGGCCCACGACATAACCGTGCGGAAGGAGGCCGAGCGCCTGCAGACCGTCCTGGTCGGTGAACTGAACCATCGCGTCAAGAACGTGTTTGCAACCGTGCTGGCCATTGCCCGGCAGACGCTCGGTCGCAGCGACAGCACGAACGCTGGAGAGGTGCAGGCTTTTGAAGCGCGGCTGGTTTCGATGGCACGGGCGCACGACCTGCTCACCCATGGCAACTGGGAACGGGCGGATTTGAAGGCGATCATCAACCAGGCGATCTCTCCCTACTCGCAGGAAAAGTTCGTCGTTTCCGGTCCGCAGATCCAGGTTCCGCCGAGGATGGTCGTATCGCTGTCCCTGGCGCTGCATGAGCTCGCCACGAACGCCGCCAAATACGGCGCACTTTCGACCGGGAACGGGCGGGTCTCCATCACGTGGTCGCTCCAGAGCGGCACGTCGACCCGGCTAACGCTGCGCTGGCAGGAATCCGGCGGGCCGTTGGTAAAGCAGCCATCGCGCAAAGGATTCGGCTCGCGCTTGATTCAAACCCTGTTGGCTGCCGAACTGAATGGCCAGGTGGAGATCAGCTACCATCCCACGGGCTTGGTGTGCTCGGTCGACGCGGCCCTGCAAAGTGGGTGGGACGAACCCACCGCACCCTAACGGCGCATTGGTAACCCCCGAGCATCGCGCCTGGTAGCGGCTTACGCCTTGCCGGAGAGCGCAAGCACACGATCCAATGCTGCAGCAAATCCCTTGAGCGATACTGAGAACGTCACGTTCTTTCCCGTATCGCTCACAAAGGCACCGATCTTCAGGGCCGTTCCGCTGCGCAGCAACGCGACCGTCCCCTCGGTAAAGGTCAACGACACGATGCAGCCGATGGGCAGGCAGGTGCGGAACGGCGTTGCCTTGCCACCGGTCGGCTCATCGACGCCGAGGGACACGCCCTTTTCCAGGTAGAGGCCGAAGGGAAGCGCGAGGCTCCCCGCCAGACCGGCGTTTTCAGCCTGCCGAAGTTCGAGCGTCAGTACGTGCTGGCCACTCTTGTGAAACTGCTGTTGCGACAGGATGCAATGCTTTTTGCCGTCGGCCTCGGCGCAGGCGACGCTCCAGTCTTCATAGGTTTCAGAAAGCTGAGAGGGCGCGGCAGCCTTCCCGGCCGCCGCGTCCTCTCCGTAAAGCGGCGTGATGGCGACGAAAGTCGCCATCAGCACTGTCGATAGCCAGACGAGCCGGCGCATCAGAAGCGCACGTCAAGCTTGGCATCGACCGCATTCTGCGTCGTGCCGGAGCCGAACTGTCCGGTGTAGGTGATGCCAAGGCTCGCATTGCCGGTCAGCGCGAAATCGATGCCGGCCTCGATGATCGCCGCGTCTTCGGCAATCGGCGTACCGGCAACCGAGAAGGCGCTGCCCGTGCCGAAGGCCATGGTCGAGAACGGCGTCGTGTCGCCAAAGGCGTGCTGCCAGCCGAGCATGCCGCGCACCTTCGCATCTGTCGCGCCGAGGCTGAGCGGAGCAGAAGCGCGCAGACCGAGCGTCGTGAAGGTCGTGTCGGTCGTGTTGCTCTTGCTCGACAGGGCGGCCGCGGCACCGCGCTCGGTGAAGCCGTCGGTGTGCAGGCTGACATAGGCGAGGTTCGCAAAGGGCTCGAGCGCCACATCAGGCAGGTCGATGCGGTAGCCGACTTCGCCGAACGCTTGGAACGTCCCAGCGTCATAGTCGGCCTTCAGTTGATCGGTGAAGCCGGGGAAGGCAACGCTGCGCGACGTGTTGATCGAGTGCCAAGTATAAGCGAGGCCGGACCTGAGCGCGACATCGCCCCAGCGGCCGCCGCTATAGACACCGAGGTGATAGTTGTCGCTGTCACCGCTGGAGGCGCGGCTGTCGACGTCGAAGTTCGACCGGCTGTAGCCGGCCATGATGCCGATCAACGCATTGTCCGAGACCGCCGCATCGAAGCCGGTGACGAAACCGCCCGTCGACTGATCGAGGCTGCCGGCGTTACCGTTGCCGTCGGTATTGGTCCAGGAGCCGAACACCTGGCCCCAGCCGACCATCGCCGGCGGCGCGGCGGGAACGGCGTTGACGACGGCGACGGCACCGGTCGTGATCTTGTCCTCAGGGCCGTAAGCAAGAACCGGAACGCTCGCAGCACCCACGTCACCGAAGGCGTCGCGGATGCGGTCGTTCACCGCATTGCGCAGCAGGCTGCTGTCGTTGATCAGCGCGGTCTGCGCCGAAGCATGGACTTCGCCGGACAGTTGGTCGAAGGCACGACGTGCCGCGTCGCCGTCGAGGATAGTCAGCGCATTGTAGAGCCCGAGCGACGGGCCACTCTGGGCAAGTGTGTTGAGCGCAAGTGCCGTCTGTCGCTGGTTGCCGGTCGCAGCCTCGCCTTCAAAGACGCCGGGCTCGGTGGGCTTCGGCTCACCTGGTTTCGGTTCACCGGGCTTAGGTTCTTCGCCGGGTTTCGGCTCTTCGCCTGGCTTCGTACCGCCGTTCTTGACCTTGATCTTTAGGTCGACCTGCTTCTCCTTCTGGTCAAGCGAGACCTCAAGGAACGCCGATTTCGAGATAGCCTCGGCAAACTTTCCTTCAATAGCACGGTCGGCTGTCAGGATCGTATAGGTCTGCCCTGTCTTGTAGCTCGTGTTGGGGTCGAGGGCGGTCACCTGGACATTCGTGCCGCTGCCGATCTTGGCGATACCGGAGTTTTCGTTGGTGCCAATGCTCTTGACGACGATCCTGTCGGAACGGCCGTCACCGGCAACATCCGCCTCGTAGATCGAACCGGTCGCCATATCCAGTCGGCCCATGATCGTCAGCGTGCCGGTGGAATTGTTGCCGGGCGAAATGATCGCCTTGGAGTCGATATACGTGTCGCCAACCGTGCCGGAGCCGCCGAGCCTACCGAAAGAGGTCGAGTTCGGATCGCGGATGCGGTTCATCTCGCCGAACACATTCACCTCATTGGTATAGAAGCGATCACCCTGTACCCGTCCCGTCTCACCATCGACGATGAGCGTGCCGCCGCTCACTTCGAACCGGGTCTCGCTGTAGTCCAGGGGGCCGTTATCCGGGTCGTTGTCGATCGTGTCGAGGTTGCTCTTCAGAACCAGCTTGCCACCAGAAACGTTCACCTTGCCGTTGAACTTCGTCAGGTCGCCGTTGACGATGGTTTCCCCGGAAAAATTGCTGATCGTGCCCTTGCCGACGAGCGTGTTGGCAAACTCATAACCGGTGTTCGTGTGGTTGAAATTGACGTAGCCCTTCCGCGGGCCAAAATCGATCTTCGTCGACGGATCGACCGTGCCTGCCGCCTGCGCCTGCCGAGCACGTGGCTCGGCAATATTATTCAGGTCGACCTTGCCGCCGATCGTCAGATTGCCCATACCTTCGTTGCTTATGCCCCCGATATCGGAAAGCACGATTCCGCCGCCAGCCGAAAGCCTGGCGCCGTTGGCGACCGAAAGGTTGACCCGTCCGGCTTCGCCGATCGTCAGCTTGTCGGCGACCTTGAACTCGCTGCCGGCGCCATCGACATAGACCTGAATGGTGTCGACGCTCTCATCCTCGCGCAGGACAGCAGTGTTGGTCGAGACCACGGCGCCGTTTTCGATCGTGAAGCTGTCGCCGACTGTGAACTCTCCGGTGTTGACCCACCGCGAATTCTCACCGGTCACCAGAACCGTGCCGTTTTCGAAGTAAGCCGTCTTAGAGTTGATGAGGCCGCCGTTCTCGATCCTGACCGCAGCCGTGTTGAGCGTCAGGGCGCCGTCGGCAACACCCAGATAGTCGGTGGCGAGCATGGAGCCGGCACCACGCACCACGAGCGTTCCGTCGCCCTCCTGCAGAGCGCCGACATGGGTCTCCTTGGCGGATACCTTTCCGCCGTTCTCGACGATCAGCGTGCCCTTGCCGCCGTAGATGCCCCCCTCAAAACCGCCGACAAAAAGCACGCGGTAACCGTTCGGATTGGCATCGACAATGTCCCAGGTCGACCCGGAACCGGAGACCACGACCGTACCTACGCTGCCTCTCCCGTCGGCGATGTAGCCGTTGAGGCTCTTGACGACGGCACCGTTGTTGATGGTCAGGGTCGCGCCAACGGGACGGCCGCGGATCACGAGATTGCCGTTGATCGTATGGTCGCTGGACCAAGTCTCATCGTTTGGCACGAGCAGTCCGGCCGCTTTTGCCGGCGACGGCACGAGCGGCATCGCCGCCAGCATCATCGAGACGAGACCGACGCGGCCTAGCGCTGTCGAACTCAGAAGGTTGATTCTCGAAACGTCCGCCTTTGCACAGATATTCAATGTCTGCCCCTTTTCCTTTGCATCCATGGGCGCACAACTCCCAAGCGAACGGTGACGCCGGGAAAGCGCGGTCATGGGCCGGCTATAGCAAGCCCGCGAAGGGGGAGAATTCGGCTTTCTGCAAACGGCAAATTGCAGCGCTGAAGGGCTGTGGCTTTCTGCAAACCGCTTGATTTCGCCGACGAACGTCAATCGACAAGCGTGCCGACTTCGCGGATAAAGCCTTGCATGGCGCGAACAAATAGCACGATTTCGGCGGATGAAGCACAGTATGTCGCGGGCGTTCGCCGGGCAACGCTCTCCTTCGGCTTCCTGTACCAATTCATGCAGTTCGTCATCAGCAGCGCGTTGTGGGCGATCCTCGGATACGACCCGATCAAGATCGCGCCAATCACCCTGATCCTGATGTTGAACGGGACGCTGATGTCCTATGCAATGGCGGCGATCCTCTTTCACTTTAGAGAGAGGTCCATTCTCTTCAAGCTTCTGCTCGGCTCTGCCCTGTCGCTCGTGGCGGCGGCCATCAATGCCGGCGTCGACTTCCTCTGCCACGGCCTGATCGAACATGGCGACCCGGGCGACATCAACTGGACCAATGTTGGCTACACCATCATCTACTGTATGGCGCTCTTCCACGGATGGGCGTTTCTCTACATCGCGCTTCTCGCCAATTTCGAGTTGCGCGAGCGCGAGCGCCGCCTCGCCGTGACGCGGGAGGAGGCACTGGCGGCGCAGATGCGAGCGCTGCGCTACCAGGTCAATCCGCATTTCCTGTTCAACACCTTGAATTCGATTGCCGGTCTGATCGAAGAGGGGGCTTCGACAGTGGCCGGTCGTATGGTGCTTTCGCTTTCTTCTTTCCTGCGCACCACGCTCGAACTCGACCCGATGCAGGACGTATGTCTGGCCGATGAACTGGCGCTGCAGCTCGGCTATCTGAACATAGAGGGCGAGCGCTTCTCCGACCGTATGCGGGTCAAACTCGACATCGCACCCGGGCTTGAGCAGGCGCTCGTGCCGAGCCTCATACTTCAGCCCCTGATCGAGAACGCCGTGAAACATGGTGTCGGCTGCTCGGTCGGCGCGGTCGAGATCCTCATCACGGCCACGCGACGTGGCGAAACCCTCGAGCTTTCGGTCGAAAACGACCTGACGGCGGGGCCGCCGCTGAGCGCCAAAAAACCAACCGGCACCGGTACGGGGCTCAAGAACGTTGCCGACCGCATCAATGCACGGTTCCCGGAGATGGGCGCTTTCATATCCGGGCTCGTGGCGCCGCAACGTTTTCGCGCATCCATCACCATGCCCCTGCGGATAGCTGGCCCCTAAGCCACCTTGGAAACGGCAAGCCGGCAAAGCCAAACGGCACAGAATCCCGCCGGAAGCGCCGCGGCTTTCTGCAAACCGCTTGAAATCGCCGACGAACGGCAATCGACATCGGCGCCCGCTTGAACCATAAAAATGGAATGAAACCAGAGGATGAAGCCAAATCAGTGGACGAAAGCGCCTATATCGCCAGCATGCGACGCGCGACGCTCTGGCTCGGTTTTCTCTACTGGTTCGTGGAATTCCTCATCAGCAGTATCCTGTGGGGTATACTCGGGATCGATCCGATCGTGTCTGCCCCCGGCAAATTGCTGCTGATGTCCTGTGGCATGGTTCTTTCCTACGGTATCGCGGCGACGATGTTTCGCGTCAGGCACCGGCACATCGCCACCAAGATCGTCGTTGGATTCTCGACCTCTCTCATAGCCGCCTTTGCCAATACCGGCATCGACTTCCTGCTCTATGTTTTATTCGTGCGTCCCGACCCGATCACGGTCGACTGGACGAATACCGGTTACACGCTCGTCTACAGCATGGCCACCTTCGTCGGGTGGTCGTTCTTCTTCGTCGCGCTGCTCTACAGCTTCGAGCTGCGTGAGCGCGAACGGCGACTGGCGATCTCGCGCGAGGAAGCATTGGCCGCGCAAATGCGCGCGCTGCGATACCAGGTCAATCCGCATTTCCTGTTCAATACGCTGAACTCCATCACCGGGCTGATCGAGGAAGGGCAGACCGTTGCAGCGACCCGCATGGTGATGTCGCTTTCCAACTTTCTGCGTACGACTCTGGAGCTCGATCCTTTGCACGACGTGCGGCTTGCGGATGAACTGGACTTGCAAGCCGGCTACCTTCACATCGAAGGCGAGCGCTATTCCGACCGGATGAAACTCAGGATGGACATTGCCAGCGGCCTGGAAGAGGCACTGGTGCCAAGCCTGATCCTGCAGCCCCTGATCGAGAACGCGGTCAAACACGGCGTTGGCCGCTCACCTGAACAGGTCGAGATCGTCATCAGCGCCGCCAAGGTCGGTCAGTCGCTTGAGATTGCCGTCGAGAACGATATCGCCGCGGACACCGATAGTGGGCGGCGCCAGTCCTCCGGCACTGGGATCGGCCTCAAGAACGTCGCGGATCGCGTCCAGGCGCGGTTTCCGGGGGTCGGGGCCTGTGTATCCGGGCTCGTGACGCCCAGGCGTTTCAGAGCCGCAATTACAATGCCCCTGAGGCTTGCATGAACCAAATCCAGACAGTCTCCCTTTCGATCCTCATCATCGACGATGAACCGCTCGCCAGACGCCGCTTGCTGCGCCTGCTCGGCGCGATGCCAGGGGTCGAGGTCTTGGGGACGGCCGGCAATGTCCAGCAGGCCTGCAGTCTCATCGCCGAGCTGCAGCCGGACGTGATCCTGCTCGATATTCAGATGCCTGGCGGCACCGGCTTCGACATCCTGGAGCACGTGGGCAGCAACGCGCCCGCGGTCGTCTTCGTGACCGCCTTCGATCACTATGCGCTTCGCGCCTTCGAGGCGGCTGCCGTCGACTATGTCACCAAGCCGATCGAGGCGAACCGCCTGCGCACCGCAATCGAGCGGGCACGCGTGGCGATCGCGGCACGAACGAGCACCGAACGTGTGGTGGAACTCAGCGAAACCGTGCGGGCACTGCGGCAGGCGCTGCGCAAACACGAAACCCAGTCGGCCGATCTCTGGATCAAATCCCGCGGAGAATTCGTTCGGATCGCGCTCGACCGGGTCGTGCGTTTCCAGGCGGAGCGCGATTATGTCCGCATCCACATCGAAGGCCGGTCCTATCTGCATCACGAAAGCCTGGCTTCGCTTGAACGCCGGCTCGACCCGGCAGAGTTTCTGCGGCTTCACCGCAGCTCGATCGTGCGCCGCGACTGTATCGTGGGGCTGAAGCAGGCCCCCTTCGCAGCCCTCATCGCCCTTCTCTCCGACGGCAGCGAAATTCGCGTCGGGCGAACCTATGCGCGCCATATCCGGCCGACCACGGTCGAGCGCCCTCAAGCGGACTGAGGGCCGAAACCGGGGCGATGGATCGGCTTTAGCGCAAGACGCCGCGCAGCCGCGGCACCGCAAAATCCACGAAGGCCCTGAGCTTCATCGGCACGAGGCCCTGCGGGAGATAGACCAGCTGGACCGGAAGCGGCGGGTGTTCGAACGCCTCCAGCAACGGAACGAGCAACCCTTCCGAGACGGGACTCGCTACCTGATAGGAAAGCACCCGCGTCAGGCCAAGGCCGGAGATGGCGGCATCGACGGCCGATTCCGCCGTGTTGACGATCAACCGCGACCGGATCGGCGCGGCCAGTTCGCGTCCATCGTCGAGGAAGCGCCAGACATGGGCGGCCGTGACGTTTTCGAAGGTGATGCAGTCGTGCTCGGCGAGTTCGTTCGGATGCCCGGGGGCGCCGTGCTGCGCGACATAGCCGGGGCTTGCATAGACCACGCGGCGGACTGAGCCGAGCCTGGTCGCCACCAGGTTGCTATCGGGAAGGTTGCCGATCCGAAGTGCCAAGTCGATATGGTCGTCAACGAGATTGGCAAACCGGTCACCCAGCGCCAGCCGCATATCGATCTCAGGATGAGCCTTCAGGAAGTCCACGACGACGGGAAGAACGTGCAGGCGACCGAAGACGATCGGGGCAGAGATCGTCAGGTCGCCCTTGACCGCGCTGTATTCGCCGGCGGCCACCCTTTCCGCCTCTTCGACCCGCGCCAGGATCTCCTTGGCGGCCTCGACATAGGAGCGGCCGGTTTCGGTCAAGAGGATCTTGCGGTTCGTGCGAGTGATGAGCTGGGCGCCCAGATGCGCCTCAAGCTCCGAGACCTTTCGGCTGACTGTGGCAAGCGGCATCTTGAGCTGCCGTGAGGCAGCCGACAGGCTGCCGCTGTCGATGACGGCGAGCAGAACCCCCATGGCGTCGAGGCGATCCATCTTTCCTTCCAAAAAACGGGAATCAGTCTATCGTTCCCGCAGTCTACTGCCAAAAAATGGAAAGTCATAGATTGACTTCGAAGGCGGTTCATCCCGAACCGTCGGAGGGCCGCGACGGTTCTCATGCTCTTCGAGGGACATCTCCCATGAAACTCTATCGCCATCCGCTGTCCGGCCACTCGCACCGGGCTCAGCTCTTCCTGTCGCTGCTCGGCGTACCGCACGAACTGGTCGACGTCGATCTCAAGGCCCGGGCGCACAAGGAGCCGGAGTTCCTGAAGCTCAACCCGTTCGGCCAGGTTCCGGTCCTCGATGACGACGGCACTGTCGTTGCCGACTCCAACGCCATCCTCGTCTATCTCGCCAAGAAGCTCGGCCGCATCGATTGGCTGCCGGAAGATCCGGCTTTGGCCGCCAGGGTGCAGAAGTGGCTTTCGGTTGCTGCCGGCGACATCGCCTTCGGTCCGGCGGCTGCCCGGCTCGTCACCGTGTTCGGCGCCAATCTGCGGGCGGAAGAGGCTATCGCCCGGGCCCATCGCGTGCTGGCGCAGATCGATGCGGAACTGAGCAGCCGCGACTTCCTGATCGGCGCCCGGCCGACCATCGCCGACGTTTCCCTCTACAGCTACGTTTCCGCCGCACCCGAGGGTAATGTGGACCTTTCCGACTACCCGCAAGTCCGGGCCTGGCTTGCCCGCATCGAGCGTCTGCCCGGCTTCGTCGGCTTTGAAAAGACGGCCGTCGGCCTCGCCGCCTGACGAACTGGCCCGGGGCGGTCACACTGCCCCGGGCCTCACCCCAACGAGGTTTCAGATCATGCCGGACAATGCACAACAGAAGCGGCCGGACTCTCCCTGGCACGAAGGCGAACTCGCCATCCAGCGCAGCCTCGGCGTCGTCGAGCGCATGGATGCGACCGGGCGTAATTTCGTCCGCAGCTTCATGCCCGAGCAGCACCAGCAGTTCTTCCCGATGCTGCCCTTCGCCGTCTTCGGCGCGGTCGATGCGCAGGGTGACGTCTGGGCGACGATGCGCGCCGCGGCCCCCGGCTTCATGCAGGCGCCCGACGCCTGGAACCTCGACATACGGCTGCCCCGTGATCCAGATGATCCGGCGGATGCCGGCATGGGCGACGCACACTCGATCGGCATGCTTGGTATCCAGCTCGAAACCCGGCGCCGGAACCGGCTCAACGGCGCGATCCTGCGCGACGGCGACGTCAGTTTCACCATTCGCGTGCGCCAGAGCTTCGGCAACTGCCCGCAATATATCCAGCTCCGGCAGTTCTCCTTTTCCCGCGATCCATACGAACCGGCATCGCAACGGCCGATCCGTTACGCGGCCCTCGACGATCGCGCCCGGGCGATCATCGCCAACGCTGACACCTTCTTCGTCGCCTCCTATGTCGACCGCGATACCGGCGAACGGCAGGTCGATGTCTCCCATCGCGGCGGAAAGGCCGGCTTCGTTGAGCTCGGCGAAGATGACGTTCTGACCATCCCCGACTTCTCCGGCAATCTGTTCTTCAATACGCTCGGCAACTTCATGGTCAATCCGCGCGCCGGCCTGCTGTTCGTCGACTTTGCGACCGGCGACATGCTGCAGCTGACCGGCAGCGCCGAGGTCGTACTGTCGTCGCCGGAAGTCGCAGCCTTTCAAGGCGCCGAGCGGCTATGGCGCTTCCGCCCCGAGAAGGTCGTCTATCGCGAGGACGGCCTGCCGCTTCGCTGGGCTTTCGAGGATGGTGGGTGGTCGCCCAGCCTGCTGACAACGGGCGATTGGGATCAGGCAAAGGTGCGGCTGCAGGCTGCGGCCGTCGCCGAGGCGTGGCGAGCGTTTCGGGTCGCCCGCGTCGAAGAGGAAAGCACGACCATCCGCTCGCTTTACCTCGCGCCGGACGACGGCATCGGCCTCATGGCTCACCAGGCCGGCCAGCACCTGCCGATTCGGGTGAGGATAGACGCGGACGGCAAGGCACTTGTCAGAAGCTACACGCTCTCTTCCGCCCCGACCGACGCCCTCTATCGCATCAGTGTCAAGAATGACGGCACCGTCTCGCAATACCTGCACGGGCTGAAAACCGGCGACCGGATCGAGGCGCGCGCGCCGGCCGGCAGCTTCACGATCGATGGCACCGAGCGGCGACCGGCCGTGCTGATCGGCGCCGGCGTCGGCATCACGCCGATGGTCGCCATGTTGCAGCACATCGTCCACGAGGGGCGCCGCAAGCGCCGCACGCGCCCAACCTGGCTTTTCCAGGCCGCTCGGTCCCGAAACGAACGCGCCTTCGAGCGGGAGATTGCCGCTCTGGTCGAGGAAGGCCAGGGCAACATCCGCCTCATACGTGCGCTCAGCCAGCCGGAGACCGCGACCGAAGGGCAGGACTATGACGTCGGCGGCCGGATCGATATCAGCCACCTCAAGTCCACGCTGCCCTTCGACGACTACGACTTCTATCTCTGCGGCCCGGCGGCTTTCACGCAGTCGCTGTATGACGGATTGCGCGGGCTTAATGTGGCCGATGCCCGCATCCATGCGGAAGCCTTCGGGCTCTCGTCGCTGACCCGGCGGCCGGATGGCGGTGCTGGGCCGATCATGCCACCGCCCGCCAGCGCTCCCGTACACGTCGTCTTCGCGAAATCCGCCAAGGAGACCAGTTGGCAGCCGGGCGACGGCAACCTGCTCGATCTCGCCGAAGCGCGCGGGCTGACGCCCGAGTTCGGTTGCCGCAACGGCAGTTGCGGCTCCTGCAGAACGCCGGTGCTCGAGGGGAAGGTGACCTACCCGTCGCTGCCCTCCTTCCCGGTGGCAGAGGGCGAGGCGCTGATCTGCTGCGCCGTTCCGGCGGAAGGTGAGGAACGCAAACTACATCTTTCGCTCTGAGCTCTGGTTCGGCTATTGATGATGCACCACATCATCAGGCAGTCGACGTCGACCGAGCGGGATGCGCCATGAACGACCAACAGATACGCGATATCATGCTCTGGCTTTCCGAACAGGGCCTGAAAGGCCTGGAAGAGCCGGAGTTGTTTGCCGGCTTCTGCGAGCAATGCCGCGCAGCCGGCCTGGATCTGGCCCGCGCGCTTGGGCTGATCGACACATTGCATCCGGAATTTGAGGGCCGCGCCTTCCAGTGGAACGACGAGAGCGAGGTCACGCCCGAAGTCATCCAGTACGGCTCGACGACCACAGGCGAAGCACTGCTGAACTGGCAGAACTCGATCTTCTACCACATGCTTCGCGACCGAGCGGCAGAGCGCCGCATCCGGCTCTCAGCCGATGAAGGCACCACCTACAACATAATCGACAAGCTGAAAGATGAAGGTCACACCGACTGCATCAGCATGATTCACCATTTCACCGACCAGGGCCGTGTCGGCGAGATGGACTGTTTCTATTCCTATTGGACGACGCGACGCGACAGCGGGTTCAGTGACGATGATGTCGCCGCACTGAGAATCCTGCTGCCGACCCTTGCGCTGGCCGTGAAGGCCGGCTCATGCGTGCGCATCATCAGCACGCTCGCAGACGTCTATCTCGGCGCCGACGCCGGTCAGCGCGTCGTCAAGGGCAGCATTGCCCGCGGCTCGGCGGAACGTATCGAAACGGTCATGTGGTTCTCGGATCTGCGCGGCTACACGCGCATCTCGGACACCGCCGCCCCCGACGAGATCATCCCGCTCCTCAACGACTATTCGGGCACGGTAATCACCGCCGTTCACGACCACGGCGGCAGCGTGCTGAAGCTCATCGGCGACGGCGTGCTTGCGATATTCAACGCCGACGATCCGGCAATCGCCTGCGCCAACGCGATTGCGGCGGAACGGCAGCTGCGCCGCATGCTGGCCGAGCTCAACGCACGCCGGCAAGAGGAGGGCAAGCCGACGACCGACGTCTATCTCGGCCTCCATATCGGCGAGGTCTTCTACGGCAATATCGGCAGCCAGACGCGGCTTGATTTCACCGTCGTCGGCCCCGCCGTCAACGAAGTGAGCCGCATTTCGTCGATGTGCCGTTCGGTGGAGCGGCACATGATCATGTCCTCTGATTTCGTCGAGGCCTGCCCGCCGGAACATCAGGTTCATGCGGTGTCGCTGGGTCGTTTCGCGCTGCGCGGCATCGCCCGGGCAAAGGAACTGTTCACCTGGGATCCGGAGCTGCCGGTGAATTGAAAAGGCGCCGTTACTGGCTCATCGCGCCCTGAGAGACGCGCGAGAGGTGGCGGTGCTGCAGTTCGGCCTGAACCTCACCCTGGAAGTCCATCACCTGCCGGCGCACTTCGTCTTCCGAGCAGCCGCAGGCAAAAAGTTCGTCGGCAAGGGCGCGGCACCGGCGGCGCCAGAATTGCAGCGCTTCGGCGCCATGCAGGTCTTCGAGCTCGGCGGCAGCGGTGCGGATGGCGGTCAATCTCCTCGTCACTGGAAACGGAACGATCGTACCTACGTCGGATTCCGTGGCTTTCACTGATTGATTGCCTGCCATCGTCTCATTCGCCCCCTGGAACTTCGTGCGTTGACGCGAACGCTTGAAGACGCCCTACGCTTGTCGATATCGAGCACCTCAGATGCCTCCGATGTCCCCAATCGAAGGCGAAGCACTCTGGTGATTCCTGTTCTACGAAGCTTATGGTTAACGTTTCCTTCCCGCCGACGCCGCCAAGTGCGGATTGATCCTCTGCAAGACGGAAGATGTCGACCCCGTCAAACACACGACACGGTTTTCGGCTTTTCTGGGTTGGTTTCCGGCACAAAACATGACATTGGAAATCATATTTCTGCTGACCCTCGGTCGCCGCCCCCAGTGAGTGCACCTGCATGTTGAAGCGTTTCTTCGCGTTTTACCGCCCCTATCGCGGCCTGTTCATTCTCGACTTCTCCTGCGCCGTATTGTCCGGCCTGCTCGAACTCGGTTTCCCGATCGCGGTGAAGCTGTTCGTCGACCAGCTTTTGCCGAGCCAGCAATGGACGCTGATCCTCCTGTCCTCGGCCGGCCTTCTGCTGGTCTATCTGCTCAACACCGGCCTGATGGCGACAGTTACCTATTGGGGTCACATGCTCGGCATCAACATCGAGACGGACATGCGGCGGATGGCCTTCGACCATCTGCAGAAGCTCTCCTTCTCGTTCTTCGACAACCAGAAGACCGGCCATTTGGTCGGACGCCTGACGAAGGACCTCGAGGAAATCGGCGAAGTCGCCCACCACGGGCCGGAGGACCTGTTCATAGCGATCATGACCTTCATCGGCGCTCTGTTGCTGATGCTGATGGTGCATTGGCAGCTGGCGCTGATCACGGCCGCCGTGGTGCCGATGACCGCCTGGGTCACCAGCCGCTATGGTGGGCGGATGAGCCGAAACTTCCGCAGCCTCTATGGCCGTGTCGGCGACTTCAACGCCCGCATCGAGGAGAATGTCGGCGGCATGCGGGTGGTGCAGGCCTTCGCCAACGAAGCCCATGAGCGCAGCCTGTTCGAGACCGACAACCAGAACTATCGCCGCACCAAGCTCGAAGCCTATCGCATCATGGCCGCGAGCACGTCGCTCAGCTACATGAGCATGCGGCTGACGCAGCTGATCGTCATGATCACCGGCTGCTACTTCGTGCTGACGGGCGAACTGACGAATGGCGGCTTCGTCAGCTTCCTGCTGCTGGTCGGCGTGTTCTTCCGCCCGGTCGAGAAGATCAATTCGGTCATCGAGACCTACCCCAAGGGCATTGCCGGCTTCAAACGCTTCCTCGAACTCATGGAAACCGAACCCGATATCGAGGACCGGCCGGGTGCTGCCGACGTCTCCGGCCTCAAGGGCGACATCACCTATCGCGGCGTCTCGTTCGGCTATAGCGCCGAGAAGCCGATCATCCAGAACATCGACCTGACGATCCATGCCGGCGAGACGATCGCCTTCGTCGGCCCCTCGGGCGCCGGCAAGACGACGATCTGCTCGCTGCTGCCGCGCTTCTACGAGGTCAGCGAGGGTTCGATCACCGTCGACGGTATCGACATCCGTGACATCACGCTCTCGTCGCTGCGCGGCCAGATCGGCATCGTGCAGCAGGATGTCTTCCTCTTTGCCGGCAGCATCCGCGACAACATCGCCTATGGGCGGCTTGGCGCGAGTGAAGCGGACATCCTGGATGCCGCGCGGCGCGCCAAGCTCGACGGCATGATCCAGGCATTGCCGGACGGCATGGACACGGTGATCGGCGAGCGCGGCGTCAAGCTTTCCGGCGGGCAGAAGCAGAGGCTGGCGATTGCCCGCATGTTCCTGAAGAACCCGGCGATCCTCATCCTCGACGAGGCGACCTCAGCGCTCGACACCGAAACGGAAAGGGCGATCCAGCAGTCGCTGGCCGAACTTTCCAAGGGCAGGACGACGCTGATCATCGCGCATCGGCTGGCAACGATCCGCGATGCGGACCGCATCGTCGTCGTCGACGGCAGCGGCATTCGCGAACAGGGGCCGCATGAAACGCTGCTCGCCGCCAAGGGCGCCTATAGCCGCCTCTATCACGCCCAGGCAGGCGCCGGCTGACAAAGCCGCGGAGCTGCAGGCATTGCATGCGGAAGGCGGGGGCGATACGAACGGAACACAACGTCCCCTACCCTCCGTCCCATAGACCTTCAGCGCCATGAACACTCCTGATCTTTCCGTCCTTGAACGTGCCCTCGCAGCCTTGCCGCAGCACTACCCCGGACCGGGCGGCGTCGCCGGTGTGGTCAGAAATGGCAAGGTCCTCTTTCGCCACGCCTGGGGCTATGCCGGCCTGACGGCCCGCACGCCGATGACGATGGCGACGCGGATACCGATCTGCTCGATCACCAAGCATCTGACCTGCGCCGTTCTGCTGGATAGGGTCGGCGATCCCGAGAAGCTCGATCGGGCGCTCGACGCCTATCTCCCCTTGCTCGAAGGCAAGCGCCCGACCGCTGCCCATCTCTGTCACAACCAGTCCGGACTTCGCGACTACTGGGCATTGACGGTGCTGCAGGGCGCCAGCCACGACGGCGTCTTCCGCCGCGAGGATGCACGCCCGCTGCTCTCCAAGGCGCGCTCGACACACTTCGAGCCCGGCACCCGCTATTCCTATTCCAATGGCAATTTCCGCATTCTCGCCGATCTCATCGAGGAGCATACCGGCCGCTCGATGGCGGAACTCTATCAGCGCTCCGTCTTTGGCCCCGCGGCCATGCAGACCGCCGCCCTGACACCGGATACGAGCCTGCCGCCGGACGGCGTCGTCGGTTACGAGGGCAACGAGACAACAGGCTATTTCGAGGCGCTGAACCGCATCTACTGGGCCGGTGACGCCGGTGTTTCCGCCTCGCTCGACGATATGCTTGCCTGGGAGTGTTTTATCGACGGGACGCGTGACGATGCGGACGGGCTCTACCGGCGCCTTTCTGCACCGCAGACCTATGCCGATGGCCGCCCGGCACCCTACGGCTTCGGCCTCGCACACGAGACGATCGGCGATGCCGTCATCAGCGGCCATGGCGGTGCGCTTCGCGGTTTTCGCTGCCGCAGGCTCTACGCGCCGGCCGAGCGCCTCTCTGTCGTGGTGATGTTCAATCACGAAGGCGATGCCCATGCGGCGGCGGTCGCGCTGATGAAGATCGCCCTCGGCCACGAGGATAACGAGACCACATCCGGAAGCTGGGACGCCAAGGGCACCGGCAACTATCTGGATGCCGAAACGGGCCTCGCCCTTGTCACCAGGCCCAGCGGATCGTCCCGCGTCGAACTGCAGTTTGCTACCTCTCCCGAGTCGCTTTCCGTCAGCGCCGACGGCAGCGCCCGTTCGGCCGCAGTGACCCTGACAGCGCAAGGCGCCTCGCTTCGCATGGAGCGGCCTCGCGAAAATCTGACGGTGAGCGCTGACCGCGTTTCCGGCACGGCACTTCCCGATATCGCCGGTCGCTATCACTCAGTTGAACTCGACGCCCATCTCGACATCGCTTCCACCAATGGTGTCTTCTACGGTGGCTTCGACGGTTCGCTCGGGACCGGCGCGATGCACGCCATGCGACCGCTGGCCGAAGACGTCTGGCTTCTTCGCTGCAAGCGCTCGATGGATGCACCGGCACCGGGAGACTGGACCGTGCTTGTCCGACGCGACCAGCAAGGCAACGTGGCCGGCCTCACCATCGGCTGCTGGCTCGCCCGACGGATCGACTACACGAAGATCGGCTGACGCCGCGGTCGAAGCGACCGGATATTTTAAGCAGGGGTACGGCCGCGGGCCGCACACGACCAGGAACCGGAAGATCACAGCGTGAAGCAGAAGCGACCGACAGCCGCTCGAGAAACCGGACGCCACGCCGGGGCCGATTCCGGCAAGCGCGTGACGGTTGCCCGCGCACTTTCCAAGCTCGGCTATTGTTCGCGCACGCAGGCCGAAAAGCTCGTGCTCGAAGGGCGCGTCAGCGTCGGCGGACGCAAGATCACGGACCTTTCACACTGGGTCGCCGTCGACAAGGATCGCATCACGGTCGACGGCAAGCCGGTGCTTGCCGAAGAGAAGATCTATCTGATGCTGAACAAACCGCGTGGACTGGTCACGACCCGCCACGACCCGGAAGGCCGGCCGACCGTGTTCGATTGCCTGAGGGATATAGACACCTCTTTCCTGTCCCCGGTCGGTCGCCTCGACAAGGCGAGCGAAGGACTTCTGCTCTTCACCAACGACACGGTACTCGCCCAGCGCCTGCTTGATCCTGAAACCCATCTCGGCAAGGTCTACCACGTGCAGGTCGCCGGGCAGATCGGTGACGACCAACTCAAGCAGATGGTTGCCGGCATCGAGGAAGGCGGCGAAACCTTGCACGCAGCGCGGGCCGTCCACCTCAGGGGCGGCGACAAGAACACGTGGATCGAAGTCGAGCTGGAAGAGGGGCGCAACCGCCAGATCCGCCGCATGCTCGATGCGCTCGGCTTCGAGGTGTTGCGCCTGCTGCGGGTTTCAATCGGGACGATCGCTCTTGGCGATTTGCCGAAGGGGACGAGCCGCAGCCTGGCCCCTGAGGAAATCGCCTATCTGAGGCGACGCACGGGTCTTTGACGGCAGACGACGGATCTCAGTTTCCAAAACGGGCCCTTGCCACACGCATTATCTCCCCAAAACGCGGCAGTGAACGCAGGCTGTCCAGATCGTTGTCGTTTTCCATCCATACCAACAATTCGGGGCTCATCTTCGGCGTGATACGCTCAAGCGCGTCCAGGGCCGCTTCGGCGTCACCACTGATCGCCCAGGCACAAACCAGATTTGCCTGCAGCTGGATATTGTCGGGCTCAAGCAGACTGGCGCGCGATGCCCATTCGTTGGCCCTCTCGCGATCGCCAAGGAGGGCGAGGATGCCGGCGCCATGCCCGATCGCACCGCTGTGATCCGGCTCAGCAGCGACGATGCGCTCGATCCGGGCCAAGGCACGGCGACAGGCCTCAAGTGCCGCCTGCGCGTCGCCCTTGCCCTGGTAACATTGGATAGCCATGGCGGCGGCGTTGTAGTCCGTGGGGGCCAGCGCCGCGGCCCGCTCAAAGTGGCGTATGGCGTCGTCATAGCGACGCTGCATGATGAAGGTTCGACCGGCAGCGAGATTGGTGGCGTAGTCGTCAGGCTCGAGCTGCAGGGCAATAGCACATTGCCCCTCCGCCTCCTCGAACTGTCCTCGATATAGAAATAGCAGCGCCTTTGCGGCATGGGCGCTGGCGAGACCGGAATCGAGTTCGAGGGCGCGGTCGATTTCCAGCTCTCCTGTTTCCGCACCTCCGACGCTGCGCCGCAGCCGGTTGAGCGTTTCGCCAAGAAGGGCCCAAGCCCGTGCATTGCCGGGCTCCAGCTCGGTCACGCGACGGCAGAGCCGGATGATCAGCGGCAGATGTCGCTCGGACCCGGTGATGTTGTATTCGCGCGCCAGGAGAAACAGCTTGTAGGCTTCCGGATCGGTCGGCGCTTTGCGCTCCAATGCCTGGCGCTCCGCAGGTAGGAGCTGAAGCCGGAGCGCCTCGACGACGGCACTTGCCAGGTCTGACTGCAGCCGCAACACGTCCTTGATCTCTCGGTCGAAGCGCTCGGCCCAGACGGTCGCCTCGTTTGCGCCATCGATCAACTGCGCCGCCAGTCGCATTCGGTCACCGGCCTTGCGCACGCTGCCTTCGAGGATGTAGGCGACGTTCAGTTGTTGTGCGACGACCCGCGCGCTCTGTGGTTTCATCCCGAAGGAGGTCGCCCGCGAGATGACCGAGAGCGACGAGAGTTTGCTGAGGTCGATGATGATGTCCTCGGTAACGCCGGCACTGAAATAGTCCTGCTCCGGATCGCCGCTCATATTGGTGAAGGGCAGGACACAGATGCCGATCCGTTCGCGCTTGCCACCGGTCTCTGGCGGCCCGCCAGGGTGGATGGCGAAGGCGCGGACGGCGCGCTCGATGTTCTTGAGCGACATCGGCCCGAGGTCTTCCAGGGCAAGGCTCAGCTTTCCGGCGACGTGCTCGCGGACAGCTTCGGAGAGGATGATCCCACCGGGCTCGGCGAGAGCTTGCAGCCGTGCGGCGATGTTGACCCCTTCCCCATAGAGATCACCATCTTCGGCGATCACATCACCCAGGTTGAGCCCCATGCGAAAGCGGAGTGAAGGGTCGGTTGCCGCGGCCACGCTCTGAAGCGCCATTGCGCAGAGGGTCGCATCGACCGCACTCGCAAACTCGATCAGGGCGCCGTCACCCATCAGCTTGACGATCCGGCCATGGTGCCGCACCAGCGTCGGATCGAATGCCGCAAAGGCCCCCTTGACGCGGGCAAGCGTACCGGCCTCGTCGCGTCCCATCAGCTTGCTATAGCCGGCGATATCGATACAGAGAACAGCGGCCAGTTTGCGCATCCAACCATTCCCATGGGCGAGCGCTCACCGTGAAGCTTTAGCCTCCCCGAGGTCAGTCCAACACACCCAGGCATAAGAAACAAGCGAAGACACCTGATCGCCCCTGAACTCAAGGGCGCGGTACCACGCCGCCCTTGATGGGTGGAAATCCACCCACACGATTGGCCGCATGTTTCCAAATCCACCCAAATCATCGCCCGCGCCCGACAAATACGCCCCGTCACCCCGCTAAGCCGTTGTCTGCTCTACGATTGCGTTTGCAAATGGGGGTACCCAGAACCGGCGCGGGAGGAAACCTTGCCGGCTGGCCGATATTTCATCCGGGAGGAAGAGATGAAAACCTTGAATGCCCTGCTCGGCGCTGTTGCCGCCCTGTCGCTTTTCGCCGTTTCCGCCAATGCACAAACCTATCCCGAACGCTCGATCACCATGGTCGTGCCGTTCTCGGCCGGTGGCCCTACGGATACCGTCGCGCGTCTTGTGGCTGAATCCATGTCCAAGGATCTCGGTCAGCAGATCATCGTCGAGAACGTCGGCGGCGCCGGCGGGACGCTTGGCGCCGGCCGCGTCGCCCAGGCCGATCCGGATGGCTACACCGTGCTTCTGCATCATATCGGCATGGCGACCAGCGCCACGCTCTACCGCAAGCTCGCCTATGATACGCTGAACTCCTTCGAATATGTCGGGCTCGTTACCGAAGTGCCGATGACCATCGTCGCCCGCAAGGATCTGGAGCCCGCCGACCTCAAGGGTCTCGTCGAGTACGTCAAAGCGAACAAGGACACCGTCACCGTCGCCAATGCCGGTATCGGCGCCGCCTCGCATCTCTGCGGCATGATGTTCATGAGCGCCATCGAGACACCGCTGACGACCGTGCCTTATAAGGGCACCGGCCCGGCCATGACCGATCTTCTCGGCGGCCAGGTCGACATCATGTGCGACCAGACCACCAACACCACGAAGCAGATCCAGGGCGGCACGATCAAGGCCTATGCGGTCACCTCACCGGAACGCCTCAAGGTCTTCCCCGATCTGCCGACGACCGCCGAAGGCGGCCTACCGAACCTTCAGGTCGGCATCTGGCACGGTATCTACGCCCCGAAGGGCACGCCCGCCGAAGTGACCGAACGCCTGTCGAAATCGCTGCAGGTCGCGCTCAAGGATCCGAACGTCGTCGCCCGCTTCGGCGAACTCGGCACCGAACCCTCCTCCGACGCCGATGCGACCCCGGCCGCGCTGAAGGCAAAGCTTGAGAGCGAAATCGCCCGCTGGAAGCCGGTGATCGAAGCAGCCGGCCAGTACGCCGACTGATCCATGGCTCGTCGCGCCGCGTCCCGGTTCACCCCGGAGCGCGGCGCCTCTGACATTGGGGAAGCTGCGACGGTGCCCGGAGAGGGGTCAAATGCCGTCAACCGCTGTTGACAGCTGTCAACGTGCGCCGCCCAATGCGCGAACCCGGCGTGACGCCGGCAAATGCCAATGCGGGAGGCGGTCAGGAAAGCCTCGGCCGGCTGCCCCGCCCAGAACATATGGGGACACGATGAAATCACTCTCCTTCGACACCACCAATGCGCTCTGCGGCGGGATATTGACAGCGGTCGGGCTGTTCTTCACCTGGCAGGCCTTCAATCTCGAGCTTGGCACCGCCTTTCGCATGGGCCCCGGCTACTTCCCGCTGGTGCTCGCGATCATCCTGACGCTGCTCGGCATCGTGATCCTCGTGCAGTCCACCCGCGTCCAAGGCGAGCCCATCGGCCCGATCGCGCTGCGCGGCATGGCCTTCATCCTGCCGGCACCCATCTTCTTCGGCCTGACAGTCCGTGGCCTCGGCTTCGTGCCGGCGCTGTTCTTCACCGCGCTGATCGCCTGCTTCGCATCGGGCCGGATGAAACCGCTCATGGCGCTGGCGCTTTCACTGGCGCTGACCGCCTTCTCGGTCGCGGTGTTCAGCTATGGCCTCGGCCTGCCCTTCCAGCGCTTCGGCCCCTGGGTCCAGTTTTAGGAGACGCGCGATGGAACTCTTCAGCAATCTTGCGCTCGGTTTCGCAACCGCGGCCTCCCCTGCCAATCTGCTCTTCTGCCTGATCGGCGTTTTGCTCGGCACCTTGATCGGCGTGCTTCCGGGCATTGGCGCCACGGCGACCATCGCCATGCTGCTGCCGATCACCTTCCAGCTCGAACCGGTCTCGTCGCTGATCATGCTCGCCGGCATCTACTACGGCGCCCAATATGGCGGCTCTACCACCGCAATCCTGATCAACATGCCAGGCGAATCCTCCTCGGCGGTTACCGCGATCGACGGCTACCAGATGGCCCGCAAAGGCCGTGCTGGTGCGGCACTCGCCATTGCAGCGCTCGGCTCATTCTTCGCCGGCACCGTCTCGACGTTCCTCGTCGCAGTCTTCGCGCCGCCGTTGACCGAGATCGCTCTGAAATTCGGCGCGGCCGAATATTTCTCGCTGATGATCGTCGGCCTCGTCTCATCCATCGCGCTCGCCCATGGATCGATCACCAAGGCTCTGGCCATGGTGGCGCTGGGCCTGCTGCTTGGGTTGGTCGGCACCGACATCTATTCCGGCACGCCGCGTTTCACGCTCGGCATCCGGGAGTATGCTGACGGGCTGAACTTCGTCGCGCTCGCCGTCGGTGTCTTCGGCATCGCCGAAATCCTGCGCAACCTCGAAAGCGAACGCACCCGCGAAGTGCTTATGGCCAAGGTCACGGACCTGATGCCGACGCGGGATGACTTCAAGCGCATGTTCGGACCGGTCGTGCGCGGCACCATCATCGGCTCGGCGCTCGGCATTCTGCCCGGCGGCGGCGCGATCCTTGCTGCTTTCGCCTCCTATACGGTGGAAAAGCGCGTCTCGGACCGTCCTGAAGAGTTCGGCCATGGCGCCATCGCCGGCGTCGCCGGTCCGGAAAGCGCCAACAATGCCGGTGCGCAGACCTCGTTCATCCCGCTGCTCACCCTTGGCATTCCGGCCAACCCGGTCATGGCACTGATGATCGGAGCGATGATCATCCAGGGGATCGTGCCCGGTCCGAACGTGGCGTCCGAGCAACCCGCGCTCTTCTGGGGCATCATCGCCTCGATGTGGATCGGCAACCTGATGCTGGTGGTTCTCAACCTGCCGTTGATCGGGCTCTGGGTGAAACTGCTCAAGATCCCCTATTACGTGCTGTTCCCGATCATCATGGCGTTCTGCTCGATCGGCGTCTACAGCGTCAACTCGAACGTCTATGACCTCTATGCCGTCGCCTTCTTCGGCCTCGTCGGTTACCTGCTGTTGAAGCTGCGCTGCGAACCGGCGCCGCTGCTGCTCGGCTTCGTGCTCGGGCCGCTGCTTGAGGAGAACCTTCGCCGCGCCATGATCCTGTCGCGCGGCGATGCGACGACCTTCGTCACCCGACCGATCAGCGCGATCCTGCTTCTGATCGCGGCATTGGTGCTCATCGTCGTATTCCTTCCGAGCGTGAAGGCCAAGCGGCAGCAGGTCTTTGTCGAGGAGGATTGATCACTGCCAGCCATTTTCTCGACAATAGTTATATAAATCAATATCTTAAGACGCCGCGCCTCCAACCGGACGCGCGGCGTTCCCTTGACTGCGGCATTCTGCCCCTGCGCGGTTTGCCACATTGAGCTTTGTCAAGCCGCTCGCCTATCTCTCACTCATCGAAGAAAGAGACGAGGACGAAGCCGAGCAATGACACGCCGCACGAAATCAAGATGGGACAAGACCCTGCGCACCCTGTGCGCCGTGGCTCTTTTCCTGCTGGGTTTCGCCCATCTCGGCCTTGCCTTCGCCGCCCCAATCTCGCCAGCCGATTACGCGCTCTACGCGCTTCCCGACGGATCACTGCCGGATTTCTGTCAAACCGGCATTGACGCCGACGGGAAGGAAAAGCCGGCGCAGAAACATGTCTGCAGTGCCTGCCGGTTCTTCTGGGCGCTGCTAACGCCGCCGGATGACACCGTCGGCGAGCGCTTGCAAGGTAGCCTTGCGCCCACGGCTGCGGTGACCGCCGTACAGCCGCCAACACAGGTTCATTCGCCGAACTCCAGTCCGCGCGGACCGCCCCAAACCATCATCTGGCTTTGAAACCGCGTTGACAGCTGTCAACGCCCTCCTTCGATGTCGGATGGCAGCGAGGCGTCGTGCCTCCTTGTATCCGCAATGCGGACATATCCCATGCCCGAAACCCAATCCACAGTCGCGCCCTCCGCGGCCCCTCCCCTTGCGTCCTTGGGCAGACCGCCGCGTCTTCCCGCCCGCAGCCGTGTGGTCGGTGAAAACTTCACACTGCTTTTTGAAGGTGGCCGCAACCGCTCGCTCTTTCGCGTGCTCGACGGTTGTATCGTCCTCTCTCAACTGCTTGACGACGGCCGCAGGCAAATCACCGATGTGCTCGGTCCCGGCCGGCTTTTCGGTTTCACAATCGATGGACGCAACATCGCCACGGCGGAAACCTTGAGCATCGCGCGTATCGAATCCCTGGGCGATGCCGAACTTCACGCAACCAATCCGGCTGTTGCCAGCGAGTTGAAGACGACGCTGCATCGGCTGCAGACGCATGCCACCCTGCTTGGTCGCAAAACCGCGAGCGAGAAGGTGGCAAGTGCCTTGGTCGAACTGTCGCGTCTGTTCAATCGCAGCGGCGTCCCTGCCCGACTGAGCTTCCACCTGCATCTCACCCGGGCAGATCTTGCCGACTGGCTCGGCCTTACCGTCGAGACCGTCAGCCGCTGTCTCAATCGCTTCAAGCGCGAAGGCCTGATCGATTTCAACCATCCGAAGACCATGCGCGTGCTCGATCCCGAACGCCTCGAAGCCGCAGCGGGCCTCACCCGCCAGCGGGCGGCCCGCAGCGCGCATCCCCAGAACTGAAGATCTCCGAACAGTCCATCCCCACTCGGACTGCCCCAGAAAAGGAAGAACAATGATTGCCAGACTTGTCTACAACGTGCCGGTGTTCGGCTGGATGCTGAGGGAAGCCGTGCAGGGATCGCAGACGGCAAAAGTCCTGTTTGTGATCAACTGCGCATTGATCTGGCTGCTCGCGATCGTCGCCTTCGGCTACCCGGCGATCATCATCCCGGCGTTGGTTCTTGTGCCAGTCGTTTTCGTGCTCCTGATCCTGATCACCATGGGCTAATGGCTAAAGCCTGTCGCGCAGAAGTGCGCGGCGGTTTACGACAACGACATGCGAAATACCAAAAGCTTAAAGCGCAAGGAGCTAATCTGAACGATCGCGACGCGCTCTAGGTCCTCCCTTGGGCGCCCAGCGCATGGGCTAAAGCACACCCCAGCCGCGGTAGCGTCCGCGGCCGGTCATTTCGCGGATGCCAAGTTCCCGCACGAGGTTCAACGCACCACGCGGCGTCACGCCGACATGCTGCGCGACGAGCGTGGCTGAAACGATCGGTCGCGACAGCACCAACTCGATCAGCGCCGGCAGGCTGCTGTTGGAGCGCCGATCGCGGATGCGCATCTCCATCTGGGTCTTGGCCAGCGATAGGCGGTCGAGTTCCTTGAGACCCAGATCCGCGGTCACCGTCATCGCTTCCAAGAAAGCGCTCCATCGTGTCACTGGATCTTGCGAGCGCCGTCGTTCGTGACGGACGACCTTTTGTCCGGCGTTGAAGGAGAGGAGATGCGAGGTAACCTTGCCGCGTGATCTCAGATAGGCGCCAACGAGCAGTGAACCCATCCAGTGTTGGCGGCGCAGCGGCTCGATCCGCTCCCAGGCATCGAAGAGTAGCGCGGCGCCAAGGCTGGCCGGCAACTGATCCGCTGTCGCGACCACCTGGCGCCATTCGTCGATACGTGCGTCTTCGTCCCATTCCTCGTCAAAGAGCAGGCCCAGCTGTCCCATGGGCTCCTGTGCGGTCACACGTGCCGCGCGCTCAGCGACTTCGAGCGTATCCTTGTCGTGCGCTTCCAGCAGTTGCTGTGACCGAGCGATCGCCGCATCGATGGCCGCGAACTCGGCAGCCATCGGATTGCCGTCCTCCTCGTCGTCCGCCTCAAGATGACGGTCATTGCCAGTGGCACTCGATTGCAGCTCCAGCCCGGCCTTCGCAGGCATACCGCCGGCATTCGCCGGTGCAAGCTGTTCGCCTCGAAGGGCGGCGAGACCCTGAGGCGAAAGCGCCCATGCGGGTTCGGCCAGCCAGATGCGCCGCCGCGCGCGTATTACCGAATGGGCAATCGTCAATTCATGCGTCGGGGCACGGGCATCCATATGGGCATCATGCAACACGAGATCCTCGACATGGACGAGTTCACCGGCAACCCATAGGGCAGCCGCAGCGTCGAAGAAGTGGCCACGCTCGCGGAAGCCGTCTTCGACCGCATGGCGGTTTGTTCGCTCGTCCAGTCGCGCCAAACCATCTTCTGCCGAAATCAGCAGTGGAAGCAGTGTCGGATGATAGGGATCGGGGATCTGGTATCGCATTTCAAACTAAGGGTGCCAGTGTCGAAATGGAACGTAACACGATATTCATTTCCGTCACAGATGCGCTGTATCGCAAGGCAATTTGAAAGAGCGCACTGGCGTTGCGCCGGTATGGCGTAGCCTCCGCGATGGACTTGCTCAATCGTTCGCCGATTGGAGCCTTGTACGACAAGGCCTCGAACTCTGGTGGCAATTACCGTCGGCTTGCATTGGGCTAAGCGCATCGACTGTTGACAGCTGTCAACGCGCCACGAAGCGATGAGCCGGAAACTCCATCTGGAGAAATCCGAGGAACACTTCAAATGGTTCTCTCGGGAATGACCAAACGATCATCCAGTTCTCCGGGGCAGGGCGGGGCCAGAGGTTCGCCGGGTTGGCTATCGCTTCCATGATCGTCTGCGCTGCCCGCTCCGGCGTTTCCGTGTTTGAAATCATCCGCCCGAGCTTATGCAGGTTGCGCTCGATCGCCTCGTACGTGCGCACGACAGCATGCCCCATCCGTTTGCGTTCGACACGGTTCGCTTCCCGATCAATGACACGATCGATTGGCGTCCAAAGCGTGAAGACAAAGACCGGCGTTTCACGAGGTAGCGCGCTGCAAAACAGATCGAACTTCTCGGCGTCGTCAAAGACATTATCGAAGCAGACCCTGATGGCACCCATCCGCGCCAGAACCAGACTTACCGTAGTCTTGCCGCCGCCGCCTGGCCCGTTAGGCCAAGGCCCTCGGCTGATTCGTGCCCCAACATCGTTGCCGGAAGTGGAGTGCGGGACCACGCGCTGAACGCAGCATACCGTCTTGAGAGCGGGCGGCTATATCGCTCTTTTATCCACCGAGATTGCTGGCTGAATTTCTGGCAGTCCTCGTTCCCGTCCGCTTCGAATTGCTCTTGCCTCACGCCCAGCCCGCTCCGTTGACAGCTGTCAACATGAGGCGCGCACGCCGAAGCTCAATGTCCCGGCGTCCTTCGAGCCCCACTAACGTTCGAAACCTAACCAGTGGAGCCGTCTTCGCAGACAGCTGTTTCCAATCGTAGAGAGCCATCGGCAAAACCCGCGCTAGCGGATCATCCGGCCATTCCCAAAGCCGTCCGGGCGACGGAAGCAAAAGCCCCTTTTCTTTCCAAAAGGGACAAAAACAACAATGTTATCGAGGAGATGGCGGGAGACGCAAATTGAATCCTGAGCACTACAATATCCCAAAGATATCAACGAATCCCTGCGCCTCCAGTTTCCCGCATTCGGTTGCCTTATACAAGCTCGCATCGATCGGCGAGAGAAGTAACGGCTACATCAGAACATCGCACTCAGCTCCCATCAAATGGTCCGTCCTCCATTCATCCAACGACCGAAGCTTGGGCGCGTAGACGTGCCGATAACATTGCCGAGACAGCGAAGGATTGGCTCTTCGCTCGGCGCGTCAGGTCACGTAGATAGGCGCCGGCGGAATGAATGTGCTCAGCTCGCTCCAGAAGGCACGCCAGCACGGTCGCGGTCGTTTCTGGCCCGAGTGTGGCGCAGGCTTCGTTGTAGGCATCAGGGCTGATCCCAAGCATGTTTTTGACGACTGTGGCGGCTGTCAGGAGATCGCGCCAGTTGTCGATACGACCGGATGGGCCGTAGTCGCGGATTTGCGGGCAGGCCTTCAATACGAGTGGCAGCGGTGTAGCACGGATGAGGGGAGGGGTTACCGGGGGATGCGAGCGACGTTCCGGAAGCAGCGATGTTTCGATATTTGCAGGTGGATCACTCGCATTTTGGCCGACCGGCAGCACATCCGTCGACGCTTTGCGCGAAAATTCCACCCCAAGTCTTTCATCAGCCGGTTCAGATTCAGAAAGATAATCGGATTCTGAATTCTGTATGTGCCGCTCATTTTGGCGTTCATTGGCAGCCGTATTTTGTGTTTTCAGTAGATTTTCCAGACGATTAGTCAGTTCGTCCTGCAGCAGGGCAAGAACAGGGAGGAGGCGCTCGATTTCGGCGATGGAGGGCTTGCGCGAGAGGGACATAGAGACGGCCTGGCAGCGCGCTTCGGCCTCTTCAGCGTAGGCGATATCAGATGGGCGCAACAGATCGACCAGCTTTGCAACGTCACGGCGGCAGAGGCTCATGCGTTCGCGCATCATCTGAAGGTAACGCCGGTCAGCTTCCAGACGAGCAGCCTCAGCTTCGAACTCGGCCGCGCGAGAAAGCAACGGTGCAAGGTCGAACCCGAATGCCTGGCCAATCGCTCCCTTGCGGTCACGGCGAGCGTAACGCTTACCGTTGGGGCTATCGCGCCGGAGAATGAGGCCAGCCTCGACCAGGGTGGCGAGATGCCGCCGGAGCGTCGTCTCGGCCATGCCGTGTGTTCTCAGGGAAAGCTGAGCGTTGGAGGGAAACACGACGAGACCGTCGGCTGCCTCGAGTTCCGTCTTCGGGTAGAACGACAGCAATGCGTTCAAGACGGCAAGAGAGCGATCGGAAACGCCAAGGTTCGACTTGGCGGCGCAGACCGTTCGAAACAATTTCCATTTATCGACCTTGCCTTCGTCGACGGCCGAAGCGCTGGAAAGTTGGTGCGCCAACATCCCAAGCGACATCGCCCGCCGCCCGAAGGGCGTCGTGACAATCCCACAATCCACTTGTCTTCACCTTTTTCAAGGCAAAAGAAATTCGTTCGCCGAAACGACGTTGAAAACTCTTGACACCGATTCGCGGAAATGGGATTCTCTAGTTGCTACACGAGAGAAGGGTTTCCGCAGCGCTAGTCGTTCGGAAGCCTTTTTCTTTTGCTCTGTTTAGTCTCCTGTTTCCTCTTGGTATTCGAGGTACAGAGATTTGAGCCTCTGCCTCACGAAATCTGCAAAGCCCGGGGCCTTCTTCCTGCTGAAGGACAGCGTCGTTTCGCCATCCGTTTCACGGATCCGGACCGGGGTTGTATCGTCGGGCGCCATCCACGAGATGGCTCTGGCGCGCCCCTTGGAGGCGCTCAGGAAGGCACAAAGCGCATCAAAACGCTGATCGCTCCCGACCGTCTGAAATTGTTTGTCTTTGACAAAGACGTCTGCAGCTTCGCCCCTTCCGTCCTGAGCGAGCCGCTCGGCGAGCTCGAACCAACGACGCCGACCAATCGTCGGTGCTGGCCCAATCGCCTCGATCAGGGCGGTCGGTAGCCGACGAACGAGGGAAATCATCTTCGAAAGTGCCGCCTTGTCGACGCCAAGCGAGGACATGATGATCTCGCGGGAGAAGCCACGATCCTCAAGGCGCGTGGCGAAGAGTGATCGCTCGATGAAGGACAGATCCGTGCGAGTGTTGTTCTCCTGCCCCTGAGAAACGACCAACTGTTCGTCGCTGAGATCGCGGACAACCGCGCGGACCTTGCTGCCAAGCTCGCGTGCAGCTGCCAATCGGCGATGACCGTAGGCAACCTGGTAGCGCCCTTCGGCATCCGGATGCGGACGCACGAGGATCGGAACCTGTTGTCCGTGCTCGCGAATCTGTTCTGCAAGAGCGGATTGTGCATCTGCTCCGATCTCGAGACGATCGACGACGAAAGAGGCGTCGATGAGCGCAGGGTCGAGATCGACGATCGTCAGTCCTTCGGCAAGCTGGCGCTCCAATTCCTGGGCGCGCTCAACTTTCTGGGTGATGTTCGACAGGGACCGAGTAATGCCGCCGACGGCGCTTACTGGCCGCGTCCCGACACTCAGGCCGGCGATCGGCCGGGCTGTTGCCAGGCGTTCCAGAGCCGTTTCAGCGTCGTTTCCGGCCGTGTCGTCCGTAATTCCAATCAGATTCTTACGGGCCATGGATTACTTCCTCCCCCAAACCTGACGGATCAGTTCTTCGATCTCGCCATTGACCTGGTTCAGCGAATCCATGGCGCGGTCGTATGTGCCGCGGACGAATTGCGAGCGTTCGACTTCGTAGAGTGTCTGCTTCGTCACGCCGGCATCGGAGATAGCCGTTGACTTCACCATTGCGTTCTGCAGCATGCGGTTGCCGAAAATGGCGCGCATAAAGCCGGTCATCTGGCTCTGCGGACCGTCATTCGGCTCGAAACGCGTGCCGAGATAGCGCATCCAGTCGTAACTTGTGCGACCTCCGGCCTTCTCGACGACACTCATCAGCTCACTCGTCATCGACAGGAACTGCGACATCGACATGACGTCGAGCATCTGCGGATGCACGGTGATGAGAACGGACGTCGCGGCACAGAGCGCCGACATGGTCAGGAAGCCGAGTTGCGGCGGGCAGTCGATGACGACGATATCGTAGAAACTCTCGATTTCCGCCAATACGTCGCCGATGCGCGCGAAGAAGAGGGTTTCGGCAGCGCCACCTACCATCATTGCCTTCGGCGTCTCATGCTCGAACTCCATGAGCTCGAGATTGCCGGGAATGAGGTGAAGGTTGGCCGTATAGGTCGAACGGACGATGTCCGCGATCGGTCGCGGCTCGTCGTAGCGGATCGCGCCGTAAAGCGTTTCGCCCTCACCAACGTCCAATTCCGGCTGGTGGCCGAAGAGGGCGGAAAGCGAAGCCTGCGGATCAAGGTCGATCGCGAGCGTCCGGTAGCCGCGGAGGGCCAGATATTGGGCAAGGTGGGCAGATGTCGTCGTCTTCGCCGATCCACCCTTAAAATTCATGACCGATATGACTTGAAGCTTCTCGTCGCCCCGGCGATGCGGGACGTATTTCCCGGATTTTCCGCCTTCGTCGAGAACGCGGCGGATGCGCTCGATGTCCTCAATGGCGTACATGCGCCGACCGTTTGACAAGGGCGCCGGGCCGTGGCCCTCTGAGGCCACCTGTCTCAGATAGCCTTCGCCGATTCCAATGAAGGCGGCGGCTTCGGCAGGGCTGAAGAGGCGCATTGCCTTTTGGGCTTGCGGAGGGAAGATCTTCTTTTGATGCTGCTGCAGCTGATGCGCCAGTTCCAAAGCATCGGCAGCCAGAAGCGTCGGCAGATGCTCCTGTTCGTCGTGACCTTGAATTTTCTGTTGCAACATTGGGTTCCCCGAAAACTGCGCAAAAATCGTCATATCGGAACAATATGCGCAGATGCACTATGCTCCGATTCGGTTCGGTTTTACAAATGCATAGCGATCTATACCCAGGGCCGTGATTTGGCGGCGAATGAACCCGGGATCGCTGCTGGTTGTCCGCGGACAACTGAGACTTCGTGGTGAAGTTGCCACGGCTTGGCGGCTGATTTCCCGGCCGAGAGGAGAAGCTCTAAAAGAGTATAGAATTTATAGACTATTGACAGATGAGCGGATTGTGTCACGATTGTGTCTATCAGAGACGTGACGCGAGAAGGTTCGCTATGTTCTATCTTGGTGGAATGACCCTCGGTTATCTGGCGCCGCCGCCACTGAAGGCGACACGGCAGCCACGCGTGGAGGTCGGATCAGCTCCGGTTGAAAAGGCGGACTGTGAAGAGTCCGACCGCAATCAGGAATGGACGCGTGCATTCCTGACGCCCTGGCATCTTCTCTATTGATCAGCGGGCGGCGGCGGGGCCTTCGCGGCTGCAGCTGTTGACACCTGTCAACATTCGTCTGTTCCGGCCTCCGCCGCCATGGTGGAAAAGCGCGAAACAGCGAGAGAAGGGCTGTTTCACCGCCGGGAAATGATTAAGTTCGGTGTCATGGACACCAAGCAAGACCGAACCGTTTCGAACGATCAGCCCGACGATAATAGCCAAGGACAGCCCTTGTCGTTGCATCAGCGTATCCTCGGGGATGTGGAAGGACGCATCCTCTCCGGGGAGTGGCCGCCGGGTCACCGCATTCCATTCGAACACGAGCTGACCGAACAGTATGACTGCTCGCGGATGACCGTGAACAAGGCGTTGACCGAATTGGTCAAGCGCGGATTGATCGAGCGGCGCCGCAAGTCGGGCAGCTACGTCACCTTTCCGCAGGTGCAGTCGGCCGTCATGGAAATCCATGACGTCAAGCTCGAAGTCCAATCTCTGGGGCTCGACTATAGTTTTCAATTGGACGAGCGAAAGGTTCGCAAGGTGGAGAGCCGGGACGTCGAACGCCTGGATCTTCCGACATCGGCCAGGCTGCTGGATGTCACGTGCCGGCATTTTGCCGGTGGGCGTCCCTTTTGCTTCGAAGAACGCCTCATCAGCCTAGCAGCGGTGCCCGAGGCGGAGGCGGAATTGTTTGAGACCGCGGCACCCGGTTCGTGGCTGCTAGGCAAGGTGCCGTGGAGTACGGCCGAACACCGTATTCGCGCCGTTGCGGCGAACAAACTGGCGGCGCAGGCGCTCGATATTTCGACCGGCACCGCCTGCCTGGTCATCGAACGCCGCACCTGGAGCGGTCGTGCGCCGGTCACGCATGTGCGGCTGACCTATCCCGGCGATCGCCACGAACTCGTTGCTCAGTTCGCGCCGAGTCCGATCGGATAGCCGGCTAACTCTCCGCTACCGGCTGGCAACATGCCAGTTGTCCGCGGACAACTGGCTATTCTCCAACCACGCGCAAGACAGGGGCCGGGCCGTTACCGGAAAAGGCGAAGACCTCGATCGGCTCGCCAATGCCCCTGACGGGATAGGAGCCGAGATGCTCCATGCTGGATGCGCAACCGGCCAGTTCGACGAAGGCCCGCGACAGAAGCACCGGCCGCTTCGTTTCCTTGGTCAGGCTCTCCAACCGCGAGGCGATGTTGACCGCGGGACCGATCACCGTAAAGTCCAGCCGACGGCGCGAGCCGATATTGCCGTACATCACGTCGCCTACATGGACGCCGATCCCGTAGCCAAGGGGCTCACGGCCTTTTTCGAGGTTGTCCTTGTTGAGGAGAGCGATCGCCGCTTCCGCCTCACGGATCGCCTGCAGCAGGTTTTCGGCAGCATTCGCATTGCTGAGCGGGAAGATCGCCAGTAGCCCATCACCCATGAACTTGAGGATCTCGCCGCCGTATCGCTCGATCGGCTCCGACATGGCGTCGAAATAGCCGTTGAGCAGATCGATCACGTCGTCGCGCGGCCACAGGTCGGAGAGTTTCGTGAAGTCGCGCAGGTCGCAGATCAAAATGGCGGCACCAACGGTAACGCCACTGCCGCGCGTCGTGGCGCCGGCGAGGATCTGTTCACTGGCATGCGGGCCGACATAGGTTTCGAGCAACGTGCGCACGAACCGGTTTTTCAGCCGGATTTCGCTGACGAGGGCCAAGGCGGGTAGAAGATCCGAGAGAAGGCCGACGTGCTCGTCCTCGAAGCCGCCCTCTCGGTCGGTGGTGAAGGTCACGACATGGCGTTTGCCCAGCGTGTGTTCGAGCGGCCACGCAATGTACTCGGTCAGGCCCTCGGCCTTCAGGTCGGCATAAAGCGAGTTTTGAGACTGCTCTTCCGTCAGGGCTTCCAGGTTCGTGCGAACCTCGGTGCCGCCGTTGTTGATCACATAGAGCGGGCTATTGAGGTAGAGCGCGGTGTTTTGGGTCCCATAGTCATAGAGATCGATTTCGGCCTCGGCCAAGCCCTTGCGCCACAGAATGCGAGCACCCAGCCACTGCGGATGGTTGATCCGAAAATGCAACGTTGCGCGTGCAACCGGGACGCCGACCGCCTGTAGCCGTTCGCACATTTCCACGAGGATATTGTCGATGAACCGCTCGTTGCGGGTTTCGATGATCAGCCAGTCGAGCACGCTCCGGCGCCGGGCCGGCCAGCTTTCTCCTTCGATCGAAGGGGAGGGGGCCTGCGAAGACATCTGCATTTGCAATTCTCCATGCTGGTCGAACGCTCAGCCGTTCCTCCGGCGAACGTTCGCGATGTATCGCTGCAAATGTGGAGCATCGGCGGCGCCTTGATAAGGGGGAAGCCGAAAGCTTTTGAGAAAAGGCGGTGTTAAATCCGTTCACGCCGATTGATGCGCCAAGCGGCTCCCGTCGAGAAGCGGCAAGTGCAAGCGGACGCGGGCCCCCTGCCACGGGCCGGCAAGGATGTCGACACGGCCACCATGCAGACGGGCGATCTCCCGTGCCAGATTGAGCCCCAAACCGGCGCCGGTGGAACGTGGACGCAAGCGATAGAAAGGCTCGAATACGCGCTCGCGTTCCTCGACAGGAATTCCGGGGCCCTCGTCCTGGATTTCCAACCCGCCCGCGGCATTGACCTGCACGGTGATCGTGCCGGTGCCGCCGCCATGTTCGACGGCGTTGCGCAAGAGATTGGCGACAGCCTGCTCGATCTGGCGTGGCCGAGCGCTGACACGGGCCTCCGGCACCTCGGTTTCGAACGCCAGCTCGTAGCCTGCTTCGAACGCCAACGGCGCAAAGTCGGCGGCGGTGTTTCTCGCAAGGGCAACAAGATCGACCACTTCGCGTGCGCCACCGGCATGCCCGAGCACCTGCCGGTCGAGAAGCTGTTGGGCGAGGTGGGACAGACGCTCGATATCCAGCCTCAGGCGGGCACTTTCCGGGGCTTCCTGCAGAAGTTCGGCACGGGTTCTGAGGATCGCGATCGGGGTGCGCAATTCGTGCGCCGCGTCGGTGAGGAAACGGTTGCGCTGATCATATCCCTCGCCGAGCCGCGCCAGCGCCTTGTTGAAGGCTCGCACCAAGGGGGCGATCTCGGTCGGTACCTGTTCGGTTTCGAGCTGAACCGCGCGATTGTCGATATCGATGCGGCCGGCCTGGTCAGCGGTCGATATGAGGCTCGCCAAGGAACGCCGAACGACGGCCGGTGCCGTCACCAATGTGGTCACGCCCATGACCAGAACGATCGGCAGCAGGAAGCAGAGGATGAGCAGCGCGATCATCGGTACGACCTCGGTCCAGGTCGTCGTGCCGTCGAGGTCGCGTGCCATGTCGACATTGACGCTGATCTGCACGTCCAGCGGGCCATCGTCGCGCCGCGAAGCAACGGTCGAGGTGATGATTTGAACGCGGCCGGCGTCTGTCTCGGCGTTGTGGAGGACCGCGTCCGGCAGCGTTCCGCCATCATCGAAGAGCAGCTTCGCACCCTCCACACGTCGGAGCAGGGCGCCACCGCTTTCGCCATAGGGAGGAGGAACGTTTCCCTGTCGGAGAACCTGACCGGCGTCGTCGCGGACGATGAACCAGAGATTGGGGTGGGCCTGGCGTAGCTCGCGCAGCTCTTCGGTCTCACGGACCATCAACGCGCCGCTCGCATCGCGCCCGACGGCGCGGTCGAGAACATCCACCGCCGCTTCATTGTCGACGAGGAGGCGCGGCTGGACGATGAACAATGCCACGAAAAGCAGGCCGATAAAGACAAACAGCGTTGCCGCCTGTAGCAGAATGAGGCGGCGCACGAGCACCCATTGCAGCGAGCGGGGCCGAGCTTTCGTCATGTCGTTGCGCGCAGGAGATAGCCGAGGTTGCGGATGGCCCGGATCTCGACGCCGGCTCCGACATCATCGAGCTTCCGGCGCAGGCGCGACAGATGCGAGTCGAGCGCATTGGACTCGATCTCGTCTTCCATGGCGTAGACCGATTCCTCCAATGTCGCCCTGAGCACGGTTCGGCCCGGTCGACGCATCAAGGCTTCGAGCGCAAGACGTTCTCTGCGCAGGAGATCGAGCGGCTTGTCGTCCACGGCCGCTTCGCGGTGATGGAAGTCGTAGATCAGGCGTCCGACCTTGGTCTGTTCGGCTTTCAATGAGACGGGGCGGCGGGCGAGTGCCCGCAGCCGGGCCATCAGTTCTTCGACGGCAAACGGCTTGGACAGATAGTCGTCGGCACCGGCATCGAGCCCGGCGACGCGGTCGTTGATCGACCCCAAAGCCGTCAGCATCAATACGGGCGCGCCGACACCGAGGCCGCGCAGCTTCGGAATGAGGTCCAGGCCCTCGCCATCCGGCACACGGCGATCGAGCACGACGACGTCATAGGGCCAGAGCTCGGCGACGGCTTCGGCATCGGCCAGCGTCGAGACGTGATCGACGATCACCTGACGCCGCTCCAGCGCCGCCTTCAGGGCCGAAGCCATCTCCGGCTCGTCTTCCAGCAGCAGGATGCGCATGCCAGTTCTCCCGATTGCAGGTCTTCTCGAGTAGGTTACTCAATGAAAACATACATAAATTCAAATACCTACAACGAATTCCATCCGCCTCGCCAGTGAGGTTGAAGCCATCACTCGCATTCCAGCTTCGGCTGGCGGAAATTGGTGATGTACCAGCGGCCCTGCTGCATGCGCGCGTAGAAGGTATAGAAGCATTCCTGCTCTTCGACGTAGCCCGGCGTCGAGTATTCCTCGTAGCGCATTCCTCGGCGCGTGTCCTTGATTTCACCACTCGATGTGCCGGAGACGACATTCGTCGAGATCTTGCGCCATTGATAGGCCCGTTCGTTCCAACTGAGATCAAGAATGTTCGTCGGCGGACCGTAGTCGATGATGACGGATTCGACCGGCTGGCCGATATAGGTTTTCATGGTGTCGGAAGCGCAGCCGGCGAGGAGCAGCGCGGTAGCGGCAAAACATGCGAGGGCGCGGCGCCCTTTGCTGAAGAACATGACGGATCCCGGTTTGTCCCGCATTGCCAGGCGTCCACCCGGACGCACAAAGCCTGCGGTCGTGCTTTGACCTGCCGCATGCCCGATTGTTATTTCGGGTCGAGGCGGCGACAACCCGCTGCTAAAGGGGCAAGATTACAGGGACATTGCGGGAGGGCGGCGTGTGGCCCGCAGACAAGCCAGCGTCAGATCGCGGAGATGTTTGACGCCTGCCGGAAAAGAGCCGTGAACTGGGTGGCTTCCTGACCGCGAGGCGGTGCAGCTCAGGCGGCCAGATTCGCTTCTTTCTTTGATGTGGCCGTATCGGCTGCGTAAACAAGGCCGGGCTCCACGATCCACTCGCCGGAGCGAAGCGACAACACGTCAAAGCCGCCACCCGCCAGCCGCGGAGCCACGCCGACGAAGCGATAGCAAAGGCCGCTGCCATCCCTTACCGCTTCCCGTATGGGCCTGCCGGCAAGGGAGCCGATCACGGCGCCCTCAAATGCGATATCCGCCAGAATAAAGTATTCCGTCGGCAATCGGCGGCTGGTCTTGGGGCTGGGCTTGAACCCGTTCGTGAATTTCATTGTCTTGCTCGTCGTGAGACGTTCCGGAACCGGGGAGGACCGGTGCCGAGGCGTCTATGCATTTCTCTCGTCGTTGCCACGCGGGGCGCGATGGGCGTCTACCCACCGCTGCAGTCAAGCTGCATATTGCAAAGATAACACGTACCGCATGCCGGCGATGTTCCCGGCGGCACGGCGCGTCTCAAGCCATCGAAAAGCGGCGCTAAGAAGGCGGAGCCATCGGGGTTCGCTGCGGCATTTGCGCCGCCTCCTGTTAGCTCGAACCAAGGTAGGAAATCGCTTGGGAAGTCAGGCGCGGGGCATAAAGAACCCATAAAGGCTGGAGCATAGTGGCGTTTTCAGGCAGCGCCTCCGCAGTACCGGCGGAAGGTCGCGTTTCGGATCGGCTGCGTCAAAAAAATCTTGCCAACACTGTTGTATCGTTTCATTCGGCCATATTCTCGACACCGAGATTGTCGACCTCTTCCCGCAGGCTGGGACCACCCGGCGCTCACCGAGCGCCCGCTTCCGCCTCCTTTATGGGGAGGCAGGGGCGGGCGTTTTGCGCCTTTCGAGAGATCATCCACTTGTCATACGACAAACCCTCCGGGCACGTCACGAAACGTATCGTGCTGCACTTTCCGGGCTTTGAGCCCTTGGACGCCATCAGGCACCAGGCGCGCTACAAGCGATCAGCGGTGAAGACCGCCAAGCTTCAGGACTTCGAGGTCGAGGTGGGACCGGTACAGACCGAAGGGCAAAGCCGCTACTTCGATGTCGACAGTCAAGGTGCCGACTGGCAAACGTCGAGCCGCGTCTATGTTTTCGATCACGACGAAATCGTCAAAAGCCTGAACGGCCGGTCGACGCTGCGCAGAATGGTTGCGGGATATTCGAGTGCCGCGCGCGTCGTCTGGGAAGGCGGCGCATTTTCCTACTTCCGACACGCCTGGCGCTTCGGCCTGTTCTTCATTTTTCCGTTCCTGCTCGTCGCGATCGGCATTGGCTTGAGCCTGCTGATCGGCACCGCGCCCTATTGGCTTGCGCTGGAGTCTTCGCTTCTGGTCCTGAGCGCGATCGTCGCCTACGTCGCCTTCTTCCGGCTCTTTCTTCCCTGGTCGGACCGGTGGCATACGCTGCACCTTTTTTCCGATTGGGAGCTGGCCGTCGCGGTCGCCAGCCTGGAAAAACCCTATTTCCAGCAGTGGGTTGAGGATAACCTGGCGTCCGTGCGGGCGGCACTCAGCGAGCCGGCCGACGAATACCTCATCAGCTCCCACAGCATGGGCTCAAGCATCGCCACTCAGGTGATCGGCACTTTGGTGGAAAGGGAGCCGAGCCTGTTTGCGGGAAAGCGGGTCGTCTTTGTCACACTCGGCGGCGCGATCCTGCAATGCGCATTGCTTCGCTCGGCCGACGTCTTGCGGGCGCGCGTCGGCGCGATCGCCCGTGTGAAGGACATCTTCTGGTTCGATGTCCAATGCCTGACCGATGCGATCAATTTCTACAGATGCCAGGTGGTGGCACTCGCCGGGCACCACGATGCGCCCCAGCCGCCGATCGTCTTCATACGGCTAAAGCACATGCTTTCACCGGAACGCTATCGCAGGATCAAGCGCGATTTCCTTCGGGTTCACCGCCAATATGTGCTCGACGCCGACGTCCGCGCGCTCTTCGATTTTACGCTGATGACGGCCGGACCGCTCCCGGCCGCCTCATTTGCAAATCCGAACTGACGAAGGCGTCTCAGGATTTCAGCAGGGAGATCCCGCTTTCCCGATCGAAGAGGTGGAGACCTTCGGGCTCGACCGCGAAGGTGACAGCGTCGCCCGGTTTCGGGCAGGCGCTGGCCTTGACCAGCGCGCCGATTTCCTTGCCAGCAAAAAGGAAGGTCACCAACGCGTCATTGCCGTGAAACTCGACGAGATCGGCAATGCCTGACATGCGATTGGGGCTGGCCTCGGCGATTTTCAGATCCGCCGGCCGTATGCCGAGCACCAGCGGTTGGCCATGGCGCAGGGCGAACTTTCCATCCGAGATCGAGAAGTTACCGCCGGCACTGCGCAGCAGCCATCCGCCTTCGGTCTTCTCGGTGGCGACGTCGATGAAGTTCATGTTCGGCGTGCCGATGAAGCCGGCGACGAAGAGGGTGCGCGGGCGCTCGTAGATTTCGGCGGGTGTGCCGATCTGCTCGATCGCGCCGCCCTTCATCAGGACGATCCGGTCGGCAAGCGTCATCGCCTCCAGCTGGTCGTGGGTTACGTAGATCGTCGTGGTCTTCAGCTTCTGGTGCAGCCGTGCGATCTCAACGCGCATGTGGTTGCGAAGCTTGGCGTCGAGATTGGAAAGCGGTTCGTCGAAGAGGAAGACGCGCGGCGTTTTGATCATGGCGCGGGCGATGGCGACACGTTGCTGCTGGCCGCCCGACAATTCGGTCGGCTTGCGCGCAAGATAGGGATCGAGCCCCAGCGTCGCAGCCACAGCACGGATGCGCGTGTCGATCTCCGCCTTCGGCACCTTCATTCGCTTCAGTCCGAAGGCGATGTTGTCATAGATCGTCATGTGCGGGTAGAGCGCGTAGTTCTGGAAAACCATGGCGACGCCGCGGTCGCGTGGCGGCAGGTCGTTGACCGTCCGCCCGCCGATCGACACGGTGCCGCCGGATATGTCTTCAAGACCGGCGATCATGCGCAGAAGTGTGGACTTGCCGCAGCCCGAAGGACCGAGAAACACGATGAACTCGTGATCGGCCACATCGAGGTTGAAATCCCTGATGACGTCGACGGCGCCATATTGCTTGTCGACGTTGGAGCAGACGATGTTCGCCATGGCTCAATCCTTCCCGCTGTCCATGAGGATCTGCAGCTTGATGTCGGTCGGCCGGGCTGATGCGGCTCGCTCGAAGGCTTTGATGCTGTCTTCGAACCGGAACGTGTCTGTGATCAGCGGCTTCAAGTCGACCTTGCCCGATGCGATCAGTTGCAGCGCACGGTCGAAGATATTGGCGTAGCGGAACACCGTTTCGATGCGGACCTCCTTCGAGATCGCGCCCGGCACGTCGAACTGGACGGCTTCGACCGGCAGACCGACCAGCACGATGGCGCCGCCCGGTCGAACGAGATCGAAGATCCCCGAAAAGGCTTTGGCACTGCCGCTTGCTTCGAACACGATGTCAGCGCCCCAGCCGCCGGTCTCGGTGGCGATGACGTCGGCAAAGGCGCGATCAGCGATGTTGACCGGGATGATGCCCGGATATTGGGCGGCGATCGCCAGCTTCTCGGCGCTGAAATCGGAGATGAAGACGCGGCTGCAGCCACCGGCAAGGGCTGCAAGCGCCACCATGATGCCGATCGGACCGCAGCCGATGACAGCGGCGATATCGCCGGGCGCGATGCGGGCGCGGGCTGCCGCCTGCATGCCGATGGCGAAAGGTTCGACCATCGCACCTTCGGCAAAGGAGACGTTATCCGGCAGCTTGTAGGTGAAGGCTGCGGGATGGACGACGAAGGGGGCGAGCACGCCGTGCACCGGCGGCGTCGCCCAGAAACGCACCTTGGGGTCGACATTGTAGATGCCGAGCTTTGAGGCGCGAGAGCTGAGATCGGGAACACCCGGCTCCATGCAGACGCGGTCGCCGACTTGAAGCCCATCGACATTGCTGCCGACCGCGATGACGGTGCCGGCCGCCTCGTGGCCGAGCACCATCGGTTCGCGCACGACATAGGGGCCGATGGCGCCGTGGGTGTAATAGTGCACATCGCTGCCGCAGACGCCGACCGTGTGGATGGCGATCTTGACGTCATCCGGGCCGAGTTCCAGCGGGAGATCGATCTCCCTGAGCGCGAGCTTGCCTTTTTGCTCGAGGACCAACGCTTGCATGAAGGATTTCCTTGTTTTTACTGTGTCTTGCGCTTGAAGGCGCTGTTGAGCATGCCGCTTAGGACCCCGATGAAGAGCAGCGGTGGAATGGAGAGCAGCACGACGGAGGCGTTGAGGATGCCCCAGGGCACGTCACGGCCGAGCTGGGTCAGTTCCGAGGCGACGATCGGCAGCGTCTTGGCGTCCGACGTCGTCAGCATCAGTGCGATCAGGAACTCGTTCCAGACGAGCACGAAGGCAAAGGCGACGGCGCCAATTAGCGAGCGGAGTGCGATCGGCAGCGCAATCAGGAAGAAGATCGCATAGGGACCGTAGCCATCGACGCGGGCCGCTTCCTCGACTTCCTTCGGCACCCGGGCAAAGGCCGGGACGCTGAGCCAGATAATGGTCGCGAGCGTCAGCAGCGAATAGGTGACGATCATCGACAGACGCGTGTCGTAAAGCCCGAAGTCGAGCCAGATGACCATCAGCGGAATGGCGATCGCCACCGGCGGCAGGAAACGCAGGGACAGCACGAAGAACTGGATGTCGCGGGACCAGCGGTTTGGATAACGCGCGATCGCATAGGCAGCGGGTAGGCCGAGCGCGGCACCGATCAGAACCGCAGCGCCCGATATCAGCAGCGAGTTGACGAGGCCGGCAAAGACGCTTTCACGGCCGAGCACATAGGCGAAGTTGTCGAGTGTCGGCTCGAAGATGAAGAGCGGCGTCGGCGTGACGATGTCGACGCGGTTCTTGAAGGCGTTGAGCGCCGTCCAGAACATCGGAAAGACGGCGGAGAAGGCGGCAAGGCCGAGGATCAGCCGACCGATGAGGCGGCCAAGGGTATGTGCGGTCATCACTGGACCCTCTTCCAGATGAAGGTGAAGGCGATCGAGGTGGCGATCATCATCAGCACGGCCATGCTCGAGGCATAGGAAATGCGGCCGGACTCGATGAAGCCTTGCGAAAAGGCGTACATGTCGAGTGTCTCAGTCGCGATGCCGGGGCCGCCGCGGGTCATGACGTAGATCAGGTCGAAGGCGCGCAGCGACTCGATCATCTTGACGAAGGTGAGCGAGATCAGTGGCGCCTTCAGCATCGGCAGGGCGATGAAGGCGTAGATCTCCCAGGTGCGGGCGTGGTCGAGCCTTGCCGCCTCGAACGGCTGTGGCGGCAGCGTCTCCAGCAACTTCAGCACGATGACGGCGAAGAACAGGCCCCATTGCCAGACGTCGACGAGCGCGACGGTCGCAAGTGCGGTTGCCGGATTGGAGAGCAGGTCGAGCGGCTGGCCTGTGATCGCCTTGTAGGGATAGGTTGCTATGCCATAGAGCGGATGAAAGGCGAACTTCCAGACGAAGGCGGCCGAAACGCGCGGCAGGATCACCGGCACAAGAAACAAGAGCGCCAGCAGATTGCGTGTGCGCGGCGAGACGCATTCGAACAGAAGGATGCCGAGGCCGACGGCGATCAATAGCGTCATTCCGACGGTCACCGCTTCCCAGGTCAGGGAGACGCCGATGGCGTTGATGAAACGGCGATCCGAGAGCAGGTCGATATAGTTGGCGAAGCCAATGAGGCTGCCGTCGGGGCGGCTAAGCTCGCGGTTCTGGAAGGAGATGTAGATCGCATAGGCCGTCGGCACGAGGGCGAGAACGGCGAGGATCCCCATGGCCGGGGTGAGGAACACCGCCGGCAGACTGTTTTTCTGCTTCATGTCATGACGTCCTACGGCTTGTCGCGCCGATGGTGCAGCGGTCCACCGGCGCGGCTTTTTGCCTGCCGATGGACCCTGGGAGGAACGGTGTTACTGGCTGCGGGCAACCAGGTCCTTGGCAAAGCCGTCGAGCTCGTCGAGGCCTTCCTTGATGTCGCTGCGCGTTCCGGTGATCAGCTCTTCCAGGATGATGCCCCAACGGTCGCCGAGATCAGGCCATTGCGGGCTCTGCCAGAAATTGACGGCAGTGACCTTGCCGGTGTCGGCGAGCGCCTGGCCGAGATCGGGGCCGTAGAGCTCGGCGAATTTCGGGCTGGTCATGATGCTGGTGCGGTTGAGCTCGCTGAACTGATTGGCCTCGAGCCGCCGCGCCTCGTTTTCCTTGGAGGTCGCCCACGCGATGAACAGACCGGCGCATGTCTTGGAGGCCTCGTCCTTGTTGGCCTTAGTGCCGATCGCCAGACCGTGGCCGTAGCCGCCGCCCGTCAGCGGTGCCGGAGGCGGCAGGTAGCCGACCTTGCCCGCCACCTTCGAGGATTTCGGATCGATCGCCATGCCGACGAGCGGGGTGGATTCGATGAGCATCGCCACCTGGCCGGAGGTGAAGGCGCCGACTGCCTCGTCCCAGCCGCCGGTCTGGCTGCCCGGTGCCGAGTACTTGAACAGTTCGAGATAGGTCTCGGTCGCCTTGACTGCCTGTTCGTCGTCGAAGACCGGCGTCTTGCCGTCGAACCAGTTGCCGCCGAACCCCTTGAAGAATGGCATCCAGCGCCAGACATTGGCGCCCGAGCCGCGCTGGCCGCGCAGTGCCGTGCCATAGATGCCCTGGTCCGGTTGATTGAGCTTCTTCACCGCGGCGATGTATTCGTCGAGCGTCTTCGGCGGCGCGATGCCGGCCGCTTCGAGCAGGTCCTTGCGGTAGACCATGAGGTCGCCGCCGCCGGTGATCGGCGCAAACCAGACCTTGCCGTCATAGGTCGCGACCTTCTGCCGGCCGGGATCGAAATCGGCATAGTCGTAGTCCGCAGGATAGTAGTCCATCAGCGGTGCGACCCAGCCGGCGGACGCAAAGAGCGCAACATTGGCCTCGTCGATGTAGTAGACGTTGTACTTGCCGATGGTCGAGGCGTCGGCCTTTGTCTTGGCGCGCCGGTCGTTTTCGTTGAGATAGTCGATTTCGAAGGATGCGCCGCCGGAGAGCTTCTCGAATTCGGACTTGTAGTCCTCGAGCAGCGTCAGGCCGTCGCGCGGCTGGGCGAGCACCTTGATCGTGCCCGAGCATTCGGCGGCGACCGCGACATTCGTCAGGCCGGTGGAAAGAAGGCATGCGAAGGCGATGCTCGAAACGAGCGTCTTGGTTTTTTTCATGTGAAGGACCTCCCCAAGGTCTTTGCGATACGCGCCGGAAACTCCTCAGTTCCAACGCACTCTTCCGGGTAGCGAACCGTTTCGCTGCCCACGATGATAGGCGCAATGATCCACCGAGCTAGCGCGCTCGATGCGGCCAATCTGTACTTTCTTGCGAGATTCTACCCATGATAAGCTATTTGCAGCGCAGCAAACGCAAGGATTCATCGTCTACATTCGGGAGCTGGCCCTAAAGGCGTGCGGGACGGCGCTGTCCCGTCAGCCGCCGATAAGCTGACGGCGTCATCTTGTGCTGCCGCAGGAAGGTGCGGTTGAAGTTGGAGATGTTGAGGTAGCCGACTTCGAAGCAGATGTCGGTGATCGGCATGTCGGTTTCGGCCAAAAGCTTGCACGCTTGCCAGATGCGCAGCTTGTTGACGTGGTCGGTGAAGGTGTTGCCGGTGTTCTTCTTGAAGAAGCGGGAAAAGGCCGTTTCGCTCATGCCGGCGCGCCTGGCGAGATCGGCCAGGTGGATATCGGTCGCAATGTTCTCGTAGATGAAGGCCAGAGCGCCGCGGAGCACGTCGAGCGATTGCTGGTCGAGCTCCGGCGCGAATTCCGGCGAGGAGAGCAGTTCGTATTCCTCGGTGCTGACGAGAAGATTGAGCAGCTGGATGAACAGTGAGAAGCGAGAGAACCCCTGAAGGTTGCCCATGCGCTCGATCAGTTCGGCGCCTTGTGCCCGGGTCTCTCCATGAAACACCAGGCCGCGTTCGGCGCGAGCAAAGAAGGCCTCCAGCTCAGCGAATTCAGGCAAGGCGTCGGTGATCTCGCGCATGCGATCCGGATGGAACTGGATGACGATATCGCGACCTTGGATGATTTCGTCGGGCTCGGTGACCGTCACCCAGTCATGCGGAAGATTGCTGCCGATGACGGTGACGTAGCCGGGGCCGAACTGGCCGATGTGATCGCCGACGAAGGCGAGGCCCGAGGCTTTCCGGATGAGATGGATCTCGATCTCCGGATGGAAATTCCAGACGTTGCGCTCCCAGGGGTAATCGTCGAGACGCCAGAGAAACGTCTCGTTGACGCCGGTCACGATGTGCTCGAAGGTCGGCGGGTTGGTCGCAAGCGAAGCGGGCTTGGCCGGCGCGCGCCGGGAGCTTCGCGCCGTACTCATTGCCCGGTCCTCGTTCGCCCGGTCCTTCTTGGAACAGTACCGATCGTTCGTCTCCCCTTGGAGAGGTCTTTCCTAGGCGCGCTCCGCCCAGATCTTCGCCAGTTCGACGAGCGTTTTCACGCTCCGCTCCATGTCCTGCCGGCTCACCCATTCGAGCGGCGAGTGGAAGGCGTGACCGCCGGCAAAAAGGTTGGCCGAAGGCAGGCCCATGAACGACAGCCGCGAGCCGTCCGTGCCGCCGCGGATGCTGCCGCGCACCGGCTGCATGCCGGCGCGCCGGATCGCCTCGACGGCGTTCTCGACGATCGCCGGATGGCGATCGAGCACGGCCTTCATGTTGCGATACTGTTCCTTGACCTCCAAGCTGTAGGTCGAACCGGGATAGGACGTCATGACGTCCCTGACGATCGCTTCGAGCATCGCCTCCTTCTTGGCCAGCCCAGCCTCGTCGAAATCGCGCACGATGAAGCCAAGCTGCGCCTTGTCCATCGAGCCGGTCACACCGGTCGGATGCACGAAGCCCTCACGGCCCTCGGTGCCTTCGGGAGACAAGTCTCGTGGCAGCCGGATAATGATGTTGCCGGCGATCTTGATGGCGTTCTCCATCTTGTCCTTCGCGAAACCGGGATGGATGGCAACGCCGTGGATGATAATCTCGACGCCATCGGCGGAAAAGGTCTCATCCTCGATATGCCCGGCTGTCTCACCGTCGACGGTATAGGCAAATTCGGCACCGAGCTTTTTAAGGTCGACCTTGTCGACGCCGCGGCCGATCTCCTCGTCGGTGGTGAACAGCAGCTTGATCGTGCCGTGCTTGATATCGGGGTTGTCGACGAGCATCTGCGCCGCCGTGACGATCTCGGCAAGGCCGGCCTTGTCGTCGGCGCCGAGCAGCGTCGTGCCGTCTGTCGTGACGATGTCGTTGCCGATCTGGTCGTTCAGAACCGGATGATCGGCGACGCGGATGACCTGCTGCGGGTCGCCCTTTAGCCGGATGTCACCGCCCTGGTAATTGCTGAGGATCTGCGGTTTGACGTTGGTGCCGGTGAAGTCAGGGGCCGTGTCCATATGCGAGCACCAGCAGATGACCGGCACAGGCTTGTCCACATTCGAAGGAATGGTGGCGTAGACATAACCGTTTTCGTCGAGATGCGCGTCGGAAAGACCGATCGCGAGCAATTCCTCGACGAGCACGCGGCCGAGGTTCTTCTGCTTCTCCGTGGAAGGCTGGGTCTTCGACTTCGGGTCGGATTGAGTGTCGATGACGACATAACGGAGGAAGCGGTCGAGAACGGTATCGGTCATGAGCGGGATCCAATGCTGGTGGGCGTGGATTCGCTATACTCCCAGACCGGGACGAGGGCCAGACCGGGAGTAGGGAAAGTGCGTGGCCGCCCATCCTTGAGGACGGCCACGTCTGCTCGCCGGATATCAGCCTCTTGAAGCACGCGCATTAGCAGCGCTACATCAGTACGTCTTGCCGGCCTGTCCCTCGGGTGCTGCCTCGTTCTTGGTTCCTTTAAACTCCGCGGCCAGCTTGGATGTCGCAGCGACCAGCAGGCTGACGTCGTTACCGACCGCGACGAAGGTTGCGCCAAGTTCAAGGTAGCGGCGTGCGAGCGCCTGGTCGGAGGTGAGAATGCCGGCCGCTTTTCCGCGCGACTGGATGCGCAGCAGCGCCGCTTCGACTGCCTCTTGTACTTCCGGCGCGCCGGGCTTGCCGAGGAAACCCATATCGGCAGCAAGGTCGGCCGGGCCGATGAAGATGCCGTCGACGCCATCGATCGTGGCGATCTCGTCGAGGGCGGCAAGGCCGGCGCGGCTTTCGATCTGCAGCAGCAGGCAGATCTCGTCATTGGCCGTCTGCAGGTAATCCGGGATGCGGTTGAAGGCGGACGCCCGCGCAAGGGCCGCGCCGACACCGCGCACACCGTGGGGCGGATAGCGCACGGCGCGCATCAGCGCGCGAGCCTGTTCGGCGCTTTCGACCATCGGTATCAGCAGCGTCTGTGCGCCGATATCGAGGATCTGCTTGATCATCCAGGTTTCGCCGATCGGCGGCCGGACGATGGCGTGGCTTGGCGAGGCTGCGAGCGCCTGAAGCTGTGCCGCCAGAAGCGGCACGTCGTTCGGGGCGTGCTCGGCATCGAGCAGCAGCCAGTCGAAGCCGGCGCCGCCACAGACCTCCGCGGTATAGGGATTGGCGAGCGCCAGCCAGAGCCCGATCTGCGTGCGTTTCTCGGCGAGAGCCTGTTTGAACGGATTGCGGGGAGCGGGCATGGTCGTTCCTATTCGAAGAAGCAGCTGACCGTGCCGGATGGTCCGAAATCGGCGACGATGGTATCGCCATGGCGGGCCTCGACCGGGCGGATGAAGGAGCCGGCAAGCACGATCTGGCCGGCCTCGAGCCGGTCCCCGTAAAGCGAGAGACGATTGGCGAGCCAGGCGATGCCGCGGGCCGGATGGTTGAGCACGCCAGCGCCGAGCCCCGTCTCCTCCACCTCGGCGTTGCGCGAGACGATTGCGCCCATCCAGCGCATGTCGACAGCGTCGGGCCGCATCTGCCGGCCGCCGAGCACGATGCCGGCATTGGCGGCGTTATCGGAGATGGTATCGACGATAGTGCGTGCCTTCTTGGTTTGCGGATCGACGCGCAGGATGCGGGTGTCGAGGATTTCAAGCGCCGGCGTCACGTAATCCGTCGCATTCAGCACGTCGAAAACCGTGACGTTGGGGCCGGTAAGCGGCGCCTTCATCACGAACGCGATCTCGGCCTCGATGCGCGGCTGGATGAAGCGGGTGCCGGGGATGCGCGCACCGTCCTCGAATAGCATGTCGTCGAACAGCACGCCGGAATCGGGAATGTCGATGTTGAGCGCATATTGCATCGCCTTCGAGGTGAGGCCGATCTTCCAGCCGATCACCCGGCGCCCTGCGGCAATCTTATGCTTCACCCAGGCGGCCTGCACCGCATAGGCGTCATCCATGGTCATCTCAGGGTGCTTGAGCGAGAGCAGGCCGGTCTGGACACGCTCTCGTTCGGCGCTGTCGAGCGCGGTAGCCGCTGCCTCGATGTCGGTCTTGTTGAGCATAGGTCAGGCCTCGTCTGCGATCGGGTTGATGAGCGTGCCGATGCCTTCGGCCTCGACCTCGACAATATCGCCGGGCTTCAGCCAGATCGGCGGGTCGAAGCGGGCGCCCGCGCCGGTCGGCGTGCCGGTGACGATGACATCACCGGGAATCAGCGTCGTGAAGGTCGAGACGTAGTTGATGATCTTGCGGAAGGAGAAGATCATCCGGCTGGTGCGGTCCTGCTGCCGCACCTCGCCGTTCACCCGCGTTTCGAGCTTGATATCGGCAAGCTGGGCTTCATCGGTGAAGGGCACCAGCCAGGGGCCGATCGAGCCGGTTCGGTCGAAGTTCTTGCCCTGCGTGACGTTGAACTTGGCGTGGCGCACCCAGTCGCGGATCGTGCCCTCATTGCAGAGCGAAAGAGCCGCGATGTGGTCGAGTGCTGACGCCTCCGAAATACGACGGCCGCCCTTGCCGATGACGATGACGATCTCGCCTTCATAATCGAGCTGCGGGCTTTCCGGCGGGCGGATCAGCGGCTGCCCGTGCCCGGTAAACGAGCGCGGGAAGCGGATGAACAGCGACGGGTTGGAGGGGGCCGCCTGGCCGTCTTTGTACTCTTCGTTGCGGTCGGGGAAGTTGACGCCGACGCAGATGATTTTTTCCGGCGCCGGCACCGGGATCTCAAAGCGGATGTCATCGAGCGAAATGTCTGCCGGCAGCCCGCCTGCCTCGTCGGCAAGGCGAACGAGCGCGCTTGCTTCGATCACCTCGCGCAACGTCGGCCAGGTCGACGCATATCGCTTGGAAAGATCGATCAAACCACTTCCGGAAACGAGGCCGTAGCCCCGTCTTTCGCCGGCTGAAAAGGTGACAAGTCGGGGGTGGGTCATAGGGCGGCTTTCGTTCCGTTCCGATGTTTGTTCAGCGCACCGGCGACTTCGGTGATGACCTGGAAGGCGGTGTCGGCATCCTTTTCCGTCATGTCGAACTGACCAGCCTGGAACCGGATCGCAACGTGGCCGTCGACACGGGTTTGCGTCAGGTAGATGCGGCCATCGTCATTGATCGCATTGACGAGAGCAATGTTGTGGGCGTCCGGATCTCCGGTAGTGCGATGGCGGAAAGAGAACAGCGACAGCATGGGTTGAGTGACGATCTCGAAGTCCCTGTGTTCGGCGAGCCGCTCCGCGAGCTGCTCGGACCAGCGCACGTGATTGCGGATCATCGTCTGCAGACCGGCGAGCCCGTGGAACCGCAAGAGGAACCAGAGTTTCAGCGCCCGGAAGCGCCGGCCAAGCGGGATCGTCCATTCCGAATAGTTGATGATGCCGTCGCGGCCATGGGTCTTCAGATATTCCGGCTGGATCGCCAGCGTCTTCACCAGATCATCGGGGCTGCGGATGAAATGCGCCGAGCAGTCGAACTGGGCGCCCAGCCATTTGTGCGGGTTGAAGACGATCGAATCCGCCGTCTCGACGCCGGCCCAGAGTTCGCGAAACTCTTCACAGATCATCGCGGCCCCGGCCCAGGCGGCGTCGACATGGACGTAAAGACCATGGGCATGCGCCACCCGCACCACCTCGGCGATGTCGTCGCAGGCGCCCGTACTCGTCCCGCCGGTGCAGGCGATCACGCCCGCCGGCAACAGGCCCGCCGCCTTGTCCCTGAGGATGGCTGCTTCCAGCGCGCTCACATCCATCGTGCGTCGCGACCCCTTGGCCGGGATGCGTACGAGATTTTCCTCGCCGATGCCCGACACCCAGATCGCCCGGTCGATCGACGTGTGAACCTGATCGGAGGAATAGATGCGAAGTTGCTTCTGGCCGGGGAGGCCTTTCTTGTTGCCCTGCCAGCCGAGCGCCTTCTCGCGCATGACAAGGACGGCCGAGAGCGTCGCCGAGGAGGCCGAATCCTGGATCACGCCGGAAAAGCCCTCCGGCAGGCCGATCGCCTGTCGCAGCCAGTCGAGCACTTTCGTTTCGAGCTCGGTCGCCGCCGGCGAGGTTTGCCAGAGCATGCACTGCGCCGCCATGGCGGTGACCAGATATTCGGCGACGACCGAGACCGGTGCGGCATTCGCCGGGAAATAGGCGAAGAAGCGCGGATGCTGCCAATGGGTCATGCCGGGCAGGATGATCTTCTCGAAGTCCTCGAAGATCGCTTGCATGTCCTCGCCCGTCTGCGGCGGCCGCGACGGTATCTGGGCGGCAATTGCACCCGGCGCCGTCTGGGCCCGCACCGGCCGGTCGCGCAACGATGCGCGATAGTCGGCACCCCATTGCGCTGCCTTCAGCGACCATTCGCCGAAACTCTTCTGATCCATCTGCTTCCTCCCGTCCTGCTCTCTTGGCCCTACCCGATCCCTGTTGCCAACTGTCAGGGCGCGATGATCGGTTGCGCCTTGAGGATCGAGTCCCGGATATCGGCTCCGGCAAAGACGCTGCCTTCCTCGAACCAGGATTTCGGCGCCGGCGCGCCCCAGAGCGTCTGGCGCTGCGGGTCCTTTAGGTCCCATTTGATCGGCTCGAGATCCGGGTCGACCGTCTGGTAGTCCGAGCAATAGATCTCGATGCGGTGGCCGTCCGGATCGCGCACATAGAGGAAGAAGGCATTGGAGATGCCGTGTCGGCCGGGGCCGCGCTCGATATTGGCGAGCCAGCCGGAGGTCGACATCAGGTCGAGCAGGTCGATGATGTTGAGCGGCGTCGGCACCCAGAAGGCGGTATGATGCAGGCGCGGTCCGCGGCCATTGGTAAAGGCGATGTCGTGCACGCCGCCCTTGCGATGGGTCCAGGCGGCCCAGAGCCGTCCAGTCTCCTCGTCGGCGGTGTATTCCGTCACCCGGAAGCCGATCTCGTTGTAGAAGGCGACGGCCTCGTCGACATCCGGCGAGAAGCAGTTGAAATGATCGATGCGCAACGGCTTCACGCCGCGATAAAGCGCATACTTCTGGTGGATCGGCGGCAGGCGGTCCATCTTCGAATAGAATTCGAGCGGGATGCCCTGGGGGTCGCGGGTGCGGAAGGTCCGCGACTGGTAGGGGCGTTCGATCCACTCGACAGGCAGGCCCTTGGCCCCAAAGAAATGCGCGGCCTTTTCGAGGTCCTCCTCGCCATAGACCTTGAACCCCAGGTCGCGGGCCTCGGCAGTCGCCGCCTTCTTCAGGATAATGCAATGGTGGCCGCGCTCCTCCATGGCGCGCAGATAGATCGTGTCCGCCGTCTCGTCGGTGACCTGCAGGCCAAGCACGTCCACATAGAAGGCGCGCGATTTGGCGAGGTCCGTAACGGCGAGCTCCACATGGCTCAGCCGCACGATGTTGAAGGGCGGGTAGAGGTTCGGTTTCGGCAAGGGCATTGATGTCTCCTCCAGATTTTTCTGCCAGCGCGCTCAGCCGCCGAGCTTGGCGATCGCATGCGCCGAGCTGGCAAAGGCGATGTTCTTGGTTTCCATGTAAAAATCGAACGACCAGTCGCCGCCGTCGCGGCCGATGCCCGAGCTCTTGACGCCGCCGAAGGGCGTCGGCAGGTGGCGCACGTTCTCCGAATTTACCCAGATCATCCCGGCTTCGAGGTGATCGGTAAAGCGGAAGGCGCGGGTGACGTCGGAGGTCCAGAGATAGCCGGTCAGGCCATATTGTACGTCGTTGGCCAGCGCCAGCGCGTCCGCCTCGTCCTTGAACGGGATCGCCGTCAGCACCGGCCCGAAGATCTCTTCCTGCGCAATGCGCATGGTATTGTTGGCGCCGGTGAAAAGCGTCGGGGTGACATAGCAGCCACCGCCCGGACCGACGAACTTCTCGCCGCCAGCTGCAACAGTAGCACCTTCCTCGCGGCCGATGCGAATGTATTCGAGCACCTTCTTCTCGTGCACCGGATGGATGAGCGGGCCGACGACGGTTTCCGGATCGAGCGGATGACCGACCTTGATGCGCTTCGCCTTTTCGGCGACGAGCGCGCTGAAGCGCTCGTAGATGCTGTCCTCGACCAGCAGGCGCGAAGACGAGGTGCAGCGTTCGCCGTTTAGCGAGTAGATCATGAAGACCGCCGCATCGGCGGCGCGTTCGAGATCGGCATCGGCAAAGACGATCACCGGGTTCTTGCCGCCGAGTTCGAAATGAACCCGCTTCAGCGTCTCGGCACCCTGCTTCATGATCATCGAGCCGGTGCGGCTCTCGCCGACGAAGCCGATCGCCTTGATATCGGGGTGCTCGGTGAGCGCCCGTCCGGCATCCTCGCCGAAGCCGTTGACGAGGTTCCATACGCCCTTCGGTAGGCCCGCTTCTTCGGCGATCTCGACCAGCAGCCGCGCCGTCAGCGGCGAGAATTCCGCCGGCTTGTGCACGACCGTGCAGCCGGCGGCAAGCGCAGGCGCAATCTTCCAGGTCGACAGCATGAACGGCGTGTTCCAGGGGGTGATGATACCGACCGGGCCGATAGGCACGCGTGTCGTCATGTTGATCTGATTGCCACCACGCAGCACCTTGCCGTCGCGCGCTTCAGGCGCCCGGTCGGCGAAAAAGCGGAAGTTCTCGGCACCGCGCAACGCCGCCTTGGCCATGAATTTCAGCGATTGTCCGGTGTCCATGCACTCGACAAAGGCGATCTCTTCGGCGCGGGCAACGATCGCGTCGGCAATCTTGTGAAGCAATTTCTTACGCGTTTCGCCGGGCATAGCGGCCCATTCGGCGAAAGCAGCCTTCGCGGCCTTTGCCGCCCGGTCGATGTCCGAGGCCTTGCCGCGGGCGATTTTTGCGAGCGGTTTCAGATCAACCGGCGAGATCGTCTCGAAGGTCTCGCCGTCAAGTGCCGGAACGGCTTCGCCGTTGATATGGTTCAGCACACCATCGCTGCGGAAGCGGGCGAGGTAGTGTTCCGCCTTGGCGAGGTTTTCATCGAGCTTGGACATGGTGTTCTCCGATGCTGGCGCAGACTTTCGCCGCGCGCTGCTGTGCTTTGGGGAGGGGCTGCGCCTAGCCTTTGGTGGCGCGCAGCCGCGGGTGAATGGCGTTCTTTTTCCAACTCAGATCCGGGTCGATCTCCCGGATCTCCAGGCTGAGAGCGAAATGCGGCGCCTCGAAAAGCATCGCGAGTTCATCGCCGACGGCCTTGAAAATGGCTTCCCCAGTCGCCTTCTTCTCGGCTTCGCTGCGGCCGCGACCGATGCGGAAGGACAGGTCGATGAAGCCATTTTCCGGCAAAAGGTCGGCGATCGCATAATCGGCGCTGCGGATCGTGCGCACCCTGATGGCGCCGAGCTCGAAAAGGCCGGTGCCGAGGATCGTCTTGTGGACGGTCCGGCAAAGCCGGGCGAAGTCGACGCGGTCGTCGAGATTGCCCGAGTATTCGATTGTCAGGTGCGGCATCTTTCCTCCCGATGCGCTCTCATATATTTAACACGTTAACAAAATCGGTGGTGGTGTCAAGAAGCTCGAAGTCTCTGTTCGCGCCTGCCAATTGCAGAACGAAAGAAAATGTCCGATAGAACGCTCATGAGCCGCGAGAAAACCATTGCTGACCTTGGCCACGACGCCCTTTTGCCGCACAACACCCGCCGTTCGCTCCCGATTGCCCTGTTGCGGGCGCGCGAAGCGGTCATGGCGCATTTCCGGCCGATGCTGGCGCGCCACGACATCACCGAGCAGCAATGGCGGGTGATCCGTATCCTGGCGGAAGCCGGCCGGGTCGATGCGTCGGAAATGGCCGACAAGGCCTTCATCCTGGCGCCGAGCCTCACTCGCATCATCCGCTCGCTCGAGGAGCGCGGCCTGATCACCAAGCACAAGGACGCCGACGACGGCCGGCGCGTCCTGCTGGAGATTGCACCCGAGGGCATGCGGGTGATCGCCGACGTCAGCCCCGAGAGCCGGGCGATCTACGAGGACCTCGAGACCCGCTACGGCCGCGAGCGCGTCGAAGTCCTGCTCGACATGCTTGACGAACTGGCCAGCCTCAACGACTGAGCGTTTTTGGCTCTCGGTCATCATGTGAAGCCCAGCTCCTTAGCGAGTGCTAGTGCCTCGTCGGCATAGCGCAGGACACGCTCGCGGGCGCCCGGCAGTTCCGGCCGCGCCGAGAGCCAGCCGATATAGGTGAGACTGCGAAGCACGAGGAACAGCGGCAGGCTGGACAGCGTCTCGGCGCTGAGTGCGCGCCGACTGCGATAGCCGGCAATCAAGGCCGTCTCTACCATCCCGTAAGCCGGCTCGCGCCGATTCTTCAGCAGGGTGGTGGCAATGTCGAAAAGGCGAAAGCCGTAACCCGCATCGTCGAAATCGATGAATTTGACCCCCGCCTCGCCGACCAGCACATTTTCTCGAACGAGGTCCGCATGGATCAACCCGAAATCCTTAGCCGGAGTCGGTAGAGTTGCGAGGTGTCGCCTGAGGTCGCCGCGCAACGCCGAAAGGGCCGTGGCTTGCGCTGACGACAGGCCCTCGCACTCCCAGAAGCGCCCCCAGAGCGGACGTTCTCCAAGCAAGCTGTCCTCGTCCCAGGCCGGACGCCAAAAGCCACCGGGTGGCGTCCAGCCGTCGGCGAGGTTGTGCATCTCGGCCATGGAGGCGCCGAGCGCCGAGAAGATCTCGACGAGCCTCTCGGGTGAGTGGGACAGCGGTTTACCGCTTTCGCCCAACGGCTCTCCGTCCATCCAGTTGATCACATCGGCATGCTGTGCGGCAAACGCGCCACCTTCAGGCAGGGCGACAAGCAAGCGCCCGTCCGTCGTCGCGATCGGTTGCGGCACCGCGAGACCGCTGTTGCCGAGTGCTGCCATCCATTGCAGTTCCGAGTGCAGTGCCGCCGCACTGTGATAGCCGGCGCGGTGCAGCCGCAGCGCCGCCGGGCGACCATCGGCCAGGTGGACGCGAAACACCGCGTTTTCCCGGTATTTCAGCAACTCCGGCTCTTGGCCAGCAATGCCCCAATGGGCAAGTGCCTGGCGCGCCCGGTTGTCGAGCGCGTCACGAAAGGGTTTGGGCAGGTCCGCAGACATCAGCCGCTCACAGACCGGAAAGCACGTCGTCGAGCGTCGACAGCATGAAATCCGCATTTTCGCGGGTAAACGGCATCGGCGGACGGATCTTGGTCGTGCACTGGTGGATGCCGAGCTTGCCCATCAGCACGCCGCGTTCGCACATGTCGTTGATCACCTTGGTCGCGATTGTACTCGCGGGCGTCTTCTCAGCGCGATCGGTGACGAGCTCCGCACCGAAGAACAGTCCGCTGCCCCTGATGTCGCCGATCATTCCATGTTTGTCCGCAAGCCGCGCGAGGCCGGCCTTGGCATAGGCGCCGACTTGGGCGGCGTTCTCGATGAGGTTTTCGTCTGCGATCACATCGAGCACGGCCATGGCCGCCGCGCAGGAGACCGGATTGCCGCCGAAGGTGTTGAAGTAGCGGAACGCCTTGCGGAAGGCGTTGAGCGTTTCGGCGCCCGCCACGACGCCGCCGATCGGGTGGCCGTTGCCCATCGGCTTTCCGAGCGTGACGACATCGGGAACGATGCCCGCCTTCTGGTGCCCCCACATATGGCCGCCGGTTCGGCCGAAGCCCGGCTGCACTTCGTCGGCGATCAGGAGCCCGCCTGCCTTTCTGACGGCGGCGACGGCGCCGTCGAGAAAGCCGGAGGGCAGTTCCGGAAATCCTTCGTTGGCGAAGAAGGGATCGATGATCAGCGCGGAGAAGCCGTGCGGGCTTTGCTGCAGCGAGGCGATCGCTTCCTCGACCTTGGCGGTGAAGGCCGCGGCAAAGGCGGCGCCCGGCTCGCCGCCAAGCGGCCGGTAGCTGTCGGGCGCCGGCACGTGGCGGACATGGCCGCCGAAGCCGCCGACCGGCGGCATCCGGGTCGAAAGCTGAGAAACGGCGGCGGTATTGCCGTGATAAGTGTGGTCGGTGGCGATCACCCCGGTCTTGCCGGTCACGGCCTGGGCCATGCGCAGCGCCACGTCGTTCGCCTCGCTGCCGGTGCAGGTCAGAATCGCCGTGTCGAGGCTGTTGTCGAAGGTGGCGGTCAGACGCTCGACATATTCGAGAATGCCTTCATGCAGATAGCGGGTGTGGGTGTTGAGGGTTGAGGCCTGCCGGGCGATCGCCTCGGTCACCCGCGGATGGCAATGGCCGACATGCGGTACGTTGTTGTAGCAGTCTAGGTAGCGGCGGCCGTCAGCATCAAAAAGCCAGATGCCTTCGCCACGCACGAGATGCACCGGCTCCTCGTAGAACAGCGACATGTTGCGCCCGAGCAGCCGCTCGCGGCGCGCAATCAGGTCCCGGTTGTCGCCCATCGCGCTAGCCCCGTACTGCGGTCAGGCCGGCGTCGAGGGCCGTGAGGATGCGGGCGACGTCGCCTGCGGTCACGATCAGCGGCGGCGACAGGATGACGTTGGCGCCGGATGTGCGCACCATGACGCCGGCATCATAGGTCACGTCCTGAACCTTCTGGACGACATCCTTTGCGGCACCGGCCTTCTTCTCCCTGTCCGAGACGAGTTCGATCGCGCACATCAGCCCCTTGCCGCGCACGTCGCCAATCAGTTCATGCCGGGCCTTCAGCGCTTCGAGGCCGGCGATCAGCTCATCGCCGCGTGCCCCAGCATTGGCTGCGACGTTGTGCTTACGGGTTTCCTTCAGGGTTGCGAGTGCTGCCGCAGCACCCACCGGATGGCCGGAATAGGTGTAGCCATGGCCGATCGAACCGGCAGCCGTCTTGTTGCTTTCGAAAGCCTCGGCAACCTTGTCCGAGATCATCACGGCGCCGAAGGGATAGTAGCCATTGGTGATCGCCTTGGCGGTCGACATGAAATCCGGCTTCACGCCAAAGAGACGCGAGCCGGTCCAGGCACCGGTGCGGCCGAACGCGGTGATCACCTCGTCGGCGATGAGAAGAATGCCGTGGCGGTCGCAGATCTCGCGCATCAGCGGCATGAAGGTTTCGTGCGGCACGATCACGCCACCCGCACCAAGCACCGGCTCCATGATCAGCGCCGCGATCGTGTCGGCCCCCTGGAAGGCGATCTCGTCTTCGAAGAGCCGCGCGATCGCCTTGGCGATAACGGCGCCATCGGTCGTGTCGAAGGGGTTGCGATAGGTATAGGGCGATGGCAGATGATAGACGCCCGGCAGCAGCGGCTCGTAGTTGCGGCGGAAATTGGCGTTGCCATTGACCGAGGCGCCGCCGAAATGGGTGCCGTGATAGCCCTTCTTCAGCGCGACGAATTTGGTGCGCTCGGGCTGGCCGTTGAGCTTGTGGTACTGGCGGGCAAGCCGCAGGCAGGTCTCGACGGAATCCGAACCGCCGGAGGTGAAGAAGGAGCGGCTGAGGCCATCCTCGCGGAACCATTCGGCGAGTTCGTAGGAAAGCTCGATCAGCGGCGAATTGGTGGTGCCGCGAAAGGTCGAATAGTAGGGCAGCTCGTCGAGCTGGCGGCGGATCGCCTCCTTCACCGGTTCGCAGGAATAGCCGAGATTGACGTTCCAGAGGCCGCCGACCGCATCGAGCACCTTCTTACCATGGATGTCGACGATCTCGACGCCTTCGCCGGCATTGATGATGCGCGGTGGCGTTGCCTGCATCTCGGCCGGATGCGCCATCGGATGCCAGAGATGGCGGGCGTTGTTCTCGATGAGGAAGTTGGTTTCGCGCATGGTCATGCTCCTGTCAGTTCAAGGCCGAGCATTTGAAGCGCTCTGGCATAGCTTTCTGCGGGTCGGGTGACGTCGAAATGGACGTGAGGCAGGCCGACGGCCCGCGCACCCTCGATGTTCTTCAACTGGTCATCCACGAAGACGCAGGCTTCGCGCGGCAAATTGAGCTGGCTCAGCACCAGCTCGTAGGCACGCGGGTCCGGTTTCAGGATATTGGTGTAGGTGGCGTCGACGATCGTCTCGAAGAGCTCGATCAGCGGGAAGCGCTTACGGAACGCGACGCCATAGAAGAGGTCGAGTTCATTGGAGAGGATCGCGAGCCGAATGCCGGCCTTATGGGCGGCGACGATCGCGTCGCGCGTCTCGGGCCGGAGCACCAGTTCCGGTTCCGCCCCACGCGCCCGCTGCACGAAGGTTTTCATGTCGCTCCAGTCTTCGCCAAGCAGGCGGCCGACTTCGCGGGTGCGTTCCGTCCAGTAGTCCCGTTCGGTGATTTCGCGCCGCTGCATGGCGGCCCAGAGCGGGTCGGTTGCGGGGTCGAAGGGACCGCGCCACGTAAGAGTGCCGGGCGCGAGCCCGAGCGCACGTTCGGTGATGTCGTGGGTTTCGAACAGCGTGCGGGTGACGACGCCGCCGAAGTCGAGGATCAGCGCCTTGTCGGTCATGGTGTTCGTCATGGCCGGCCCTCGGGCACGATGCCGCGCGCCACCCAGTCGTCGAAGATCGCAAGCGCGGCTTGCGAGAACGCCGGCGCATTGATGTGGCTGTCGACCTCGTGCAGGGCGACGCCTGAGGGGATCTGCCGGCGCATCTCCTCGATGAAAGCATCGAGTGCGTCCGGTTCGTAGAGCGGCTCGTCGGGCTGGTCCCATTCCTGGATCCCCTTGAGCGGCAAGATGAAAGCGACTTCCGCGCTGATGCCGGCAAGCTTGCCGCCGATGACGCGGGCGATCTCGCGCCGCCCCTCCGACGAGGTGGTCACCGAGCCGAGCAGCCGGTTGTGGGCGTGATAGGGGCGGTCGGCAAAGGCTTGCGGAACCGGTTGCCAGGCCGGCAGGTCGACCATGTCGACGGCGCCTGGCGCGACGATCTGTGGGATTCCGGCACGTCCGGCATTCTCCAGCCGGTCGGGCCCTGATGTGACGACAGTTCCGTGGTGATGGTTGCTGACCTCCTGAATGCAGAAGTCGAAAACCGCGGTAAAGCCCTTCTCAGCCGCGATCGCCTCGAAGGCGCGGCCGCCCATGCCGGTCGAATGGAAGACAGCGACGTCATAGCCGCGGCGTTCGAGTTCGGGCTTCAGGTATTTCATGTATTTGAGGCAGCTCGACCCGAGCGAGGTCATGCCAATCAGCGGCCGCGTCTTGTCCGGCCTGGTGCCGAAACGTGCGGCACCAACGACCGCGCCACAGGCCTGGGAGAGAACCGAGCGGCAGATGCCGTTGAGGCCGTAGAGGCCGCCGGCCCACAGGATCATCATCAGGTCGGGCGCAATGCGCTCGGGCGGCAGCAGGTGCGAATAGGCGATGGTCGAGACGATGAATTTCGGCACGCCGAGCGGCAGGGCCGCGGCGACGTCGAGGGCGAGATCCGTGCCCATCGAGCCGCCGAGGATGATGACGCCATCGGCCTGCCCGGCCTCGTAGAGCGAACGGGTGAGGGCGGCCGCCCCCTCTGCCATCAGCGCCATGGCGCTGTGTTCGTCGCCGCTGGCGGCGATTGCCGCGATGGTGACGCCGGCTGCTTTGGCGATGTCGTGACGGGAGTATTCAGGCACATAGGGCGGATCACCGAGAATGCTGACGTCCATCATCACAGGCATGCCGCCGGCTTCGCGGATGACGGACGCCATGAACTGGAGTTCGTCGCATTTGGTGTCTCCCGTACCCACGACCAGGATATTGGGGAGACGGTTCATGGCATTCATCAGCCGGCCCTCCTTGCCAGCGGATCGGCAGCAACCTGCTCCAACCCGAACAGTCTTTCGGAAATGCGTCTCGCCGCCGCCATCGCGGCGCGCCCCATCTTTTCCACCGTCTCCTTGTCGGCCCGCGTTGCGGGGGCTGCGATGGCGATCGCGCCGACCGGTGTGCTGCCTGGCGCGCGGATCGGTGCAGCTACACTGACGACGCCGGTTTCGAGCCCGTGATGGCAGATCGAGTAGCCGCGCCGGAGGGTCTCGCCCAGGGTCTGGCGCAGGACTGCGGGGTCCGTCTGCGTCTGATCGGTAAAGGCCTTGAGCGGCGCCGACAGGGCCGCGTCGATGTCCTTCGGCGGGCAGAAGGCAAGGAAGCCAAGACCGGACGCGGTCGCGTGGAAAGGCAGGATGCTGCCGACATCGACGATGACGCGGTGGGCCCGCTGCGAGTCCTCCACGTGAACAGTCGAAAGGCGGCCGGCGGTGTATTCAGAAAGGTGAACGGTCTCGCCCGCTAGGCTCGCAAGCTCCCGGGCGAAGGGGATCGCCACGCTCAGATAGGGGAAGCGCGCCTCACGGATACGGGCAAGCCGCACAGGCGCTCCGCCCAGACGATAGCGCCGGGTCTCCGCGTCCTGCTCGACAAAGCCGTGCTTTTCCAGTTCGACGAGAAAGCGTCGGGCAGTTGCCTTGTCGAGCCCGCAATGCCGCGCGATATCGCTGAGACCTGCTTCCTTCTCGAGCCGCGAGATCGCGTCAAGCAAAGTCAGGGCCTTACCGATGGTGCTCATCCATTCCTCCGTCGTTGAGCGCCGTCGCAAGTCATCTCTGCCTGTTCCCTTTCATGGGGCGGTGCGTCCGCTCTCGTGGTTTGTCTCTGGCCGAGATACTTAACATGCGAAATAACTTGACAGGGCCGAACGCTTTTTGCAAGTCTATATTTGAAGCTAAGGTTCATATATTGAACCGAAAGACTTGCGCGGCCAAGACAAAAACAAATCCCCGCGCTTCAAGTTCGCTTCAGGGAGCTGCCGCCGGAGAGAAGGACCGGAGGCGAAAAGGCGTTCGCGCCAACCAGGGGAGCCTAGTACTATGGACAATCCATCTTCGCCCGTGACCGGAGCGAACCAGTTGCGCAAGAACGCCCTTGGCGTCGGCGCGGTCACCTTTCTTGTCGTCTCGGCGGCAGCACCTTTGACGGCCGTCGCCGGCGGCGTTCCGTTGTCGATGCTGCTTGGAAACGGTGCCGGCATTCCCGGCACCTTCCTGCTCGTCACGTTGATCCTGCTGTTGTTTTCCATCGGCTACGTCGCCATGGCGCGGCATATCCGCAATGCCGGCGCCTTCTACGCCTATACGGCCCAGGGCCTTGGCGGGTTGATGGGCGGTGCCGCGGCGATGATCGCGATCCTTGCCTATAACGCCATGCAGATCGGCGTATTCGGCCTGTTCGGGGCGGCGACGGCCGGGCTCTTCGCCGGTCTGGGGGTCGATCTACCCTGGTGGGTCTGGACGTTCGTGGGCATCGCCGCCGTCGGCGTTCTCGGCTATCGCCGCGTCGACCTCTCCGCCAAGGTGCTGACGGTTCTGGTCATCCTTGAATATCTCGTGGTGCTGGTCATCGATGTCGCGATCCTCGCCAAGGGCGGCGACAGCGGGCTGACGGCGGTCTCGTTTACGCCCACGGCCATTCTGTCCGGCTCGCCATCGATCGGCATTCTCTTCTGCTTTGCCGCCTTCATCGGCTTCGAGGCGACGACGATTTACAGCGAGGAGGCCCGCGATCCGGCAAGGACGGTGCCGCGCGCGACCTATATCTCGGTGCTGATTATCGGCGTCTTCTACATGTTCACCTCCTGGCTGATGGTGAATGCGGCCGGTGCCGACAAGCTGGTGCCGGAACTGCAGGGCCTTGCCGATCCGACCACCTTCCTCTTCGGCCTTGCCGAGCGTTATGCTGGCGGTTGGTTGCCGCCGCTGATGAACTTGCTCTTCGTCACCAGCCTGTTCGCCGGCGTGCTGGCGTTCCACAACGGTGTTGCCCGTTATCTCTACGTCGCCGGCCGCGAACGGCTGCTGCCCGCCTCGATCGGCGTCACCCACCCGGTCTACCACAGCCCCCATGTCGGCTCGCTGATCCAGACCGTCATCGCCGTCCTCGTCGTGGCACTCTTTGCGGCGACGGGTCAGGATCCGGTTCTGGCGCTGTTCTCGTGGCTGACGAATGTCGGCACGCTCGCCGTCATGACGCTGATGGCCTTCACCGCCTTCGCGATCGTCGCCTTCTTCAGCCGCAATCCCGGCCTCGAACGGAACCCGCTGGTGACTAAGGTTATCCCCGTCGTCACCGGCCTGATCCTCGTTGCCGTTATCATCGCGATCGCGGTCAATTTCGGTGACCTGGCGGGCGCCACCGGCATGCTCGCCGTGTTCCTGCCGGGCCTTGTCGTGATCTTCGGTGTTATCGGTCTGGCGCTTGCGGCATCGCTGAAGTCGGGCAATCCGATCGAGTTCGCCCGCCTTGGCGCAGGCCAGGAGATCTGATCGCTGGCATGCAGTTTCCGGAATGACGCCAAGCGGCTTCCGTCCGGAACTGCGTATCACCTAAGAAGGGATGGCGGACCCTCCGCCGTCCCGGCAATGCAAACGGGACCAGACATCATGCAGGACAAGATCGACCAATTGCGTAGCCTCGCCGTCGAGGGCCAAAAGCTGTTCATCAACGGCCACTGGCAGGAGAGCTTGTCCGGCGAAACGCTCGACGTCGTCTCGCCGATCGACGGCAGCCACCTGACGACGATAGCAGACGCGGGCGCATCCGACGTCGACGCGGCGGTCCGTGCCGCGCGCGCCGTTTTCGAAAAAGGAAGCTGGTCGAAGGCGGCTCCGGCGTTCCGCAAGAAGGTGCTGACGCGCATTGCCGAAATCATCGAAGCGCAGGCGCTGGAGCTTGCGGTCCTTGGCGTGCGCGACAATGGCACCGAAATTTCGATGGCGCTGAAGGCCGAGCCTGGCAGCGCCGCCGGAACCTTCCGCTACTATGCCGAGGCGCTCGACAAGGTCTATGGCGAAATCGCGCCGACCGCCGACAACATTCTCGGCCTCGTGCATCGCGAACCGATCGGCGTGGTCGCCGCGATCGTTCCCTGGAATTTCCCTTTGATGATCGGCGCCTGGAAGATCGCGCCGGCGCTCGCCGCCGGCAATTCCGTGGTGCTGAAGCCGGCGGAGGGTGCCTCGCTCAGCTTGCTCAGGCTCGCCGAAATCTGCGCCGAAGCCGGCCTGCCGGAGGGCGTTCTGAATGTTGTGACCGGCCGGGGTGCGACGACGGGTGAGGCTATCGGGCTGCATGGCGATATCGACGTGCTCGCCTTCACCGGCTCGGGCGGTGTCGGCCGCCGGCTGCTCGAATATTCGGCGCGCTCGAACTTGAAACGCGTCTATCTCGAACTCGGCGGCAAGTCGCCGAACGTCGTCTTCGCCGATGCGCCGGATCTCGATCAGGCCGCGCGCATCTCGGCCTATGGCATCTTCCGCAACTCCGGCCAGGTCTGTGTTGCCGGTTCACGGCTGCTGGTCGAGCGCTCCATTCACGAAGCCTTCGCGGAGAAGGTGGCAGCGATCGCGGCAGGTATGAAGGTTGGCGATCCGCTGCTTCTTTCGACCGAGGCTGGAGCGATTTCGAGCAGCGTCCAGCTGAACAAGAACCTCGATTTCGTCCGTGAAGCGGAAGTGGAAGGCGCGCGCCTGCGTTGGGGCGGCAAGCGCATCCTCGAAGAGACTGGCGGCTATTACATGCAGCCGACCGTCTTCGACATTCAGCCTGAAATGAAGCTGGCGAAGGAAGAGATCTTCGGGCCGGTACTTGCAATCATTCCCTTCGACGACGATGCCGACGCACTCCGGATCGCCAATGCGACGGACTACGGGCTGGCTTCCGCAGTCTGGACCGCAAACCTGTCGCGCGCGCACCGGATGGTGCGCGGCATCCGCGCCGGCGTCGTGCACGTCAATACCTATGGCGGCGCCGACAACACGGTGCCGCTCGGCGGCGTCAGGCAATCGGGCAACGGCCACGACAAGTCGTTGCACGCGCTGGACAAATACACCGATCTGAAGACCGCCTGGATTCAGCTCTGACCGGGCTTGCAGGGACCGGGGCCGGACGACCGCGCGTGTCTGTCGGGACCGTGCTATCCGAAGGCGAGTTCGAGATTTTGCCGGTCTCGCGCCACGACATGGCATTTGGTCTCGAAACCCTCGCCGGCGACGACCAGAACCAGCTCCGGTGGTATGCCGGCCGAATTCGAAACCGTGACCGCAGCGCCATCGGCACCAAGCGACCGGATAGTGCACTCTATCTTTGAATGCCTGTCGTCGAAAAGAATGGTGCCAGCTTTCAGTACGCGCTGACGAGGACCCAGCGGATAGCCGACTTCGAGACTGCTCCACTCGACGCAGCGGTTCCGTCCGCTGGCCTTGGCGAGATACATTGCCGCGTCCGCCTGGGCGAGCAATGTACCGATCTCCCTGCTCTTGAGCGATAGCGCCGATGTGCCGAAGCTCGCGGTGACTGCAAGCTGACCAAAGTCTCCGTGGATTGTTTGAGCGGCAATCGCTGCCCGCAGCTTTTCCGCTGCGGCGAGTGCGCCGTTCGCGTCGACGTGCGGCAGCATGATGGCGAACTCCTCGCCGCCGAGCCGCCCGAACAGATCGCTTGCCCGCAGATTGGACTGGCAGACGGCGCTCACGGCCTTCAAGACCTCGTCTCCTGCCGCATGCCCGTGCGTGTCGTTGACCCGCTTGAAGTGGTCGACGTCGAGGACGATGCACGACACGTCGTGCTGGTGCCTTATGGCGAGCGAAATCAGCTTGTCCGCCTCCTCGCGGAAGGCGCGGCGCGTCAACGTGCCGGTGAGCCCATCCGTCGCGGCCGACCGGAGCAAATCGATCCGGTCCATCGCCACGCCCGCCAGTTCGGTCAGGATCGTCAGGTCTTTGTCGGTGAAGTGTCTCGGCGCGCGGTCGATCGCGCATACGGTCCCGACCGTATGACCGTCCCGCGTCTTGAATGGAACGCCTGCGTAGAACCGAACATGTTCCGGGCCGGTGACGGCGGGATGTCGCGAAAACCGCGGATCCTGCGTGGCGTCGTGCACGACAAGTGGTTCCTCGGAGGCGACAACATATCGGCAGAAAGTGTCTTCCCGGGGAACTTCGTCTAATGCGGGCCCCGAGCAGGCCTTGTACCATTGTCGATGTGCGTCGACCAAAGAGATGATGCCGATGTCGATGGCGAAGATCTGCTTTATCAGCCGCACGATCCGTTCAAGGCCCAGATCCTTCGGCGTGTCGAGAATGTCGAGATGTCCAAGGGCGGTCAGGCGATCGAATTCCCTGCCTTTCGCGTCCGTCGTCGGCCGCCCGGCTGGCTCAGCAACCACCATTCCGTTTTCCTTTCTCATTGCGCGCCAAGCAAATAGAGCGCTTTACGGAAAAAACAAAAGGCACTGAACAGCACGTGGATGTGGATTGCCTCGGCTCTTTGGCGAAACGTCCATCAATGGGCCGTGTTCATGTAGGCGGGGCGAGATCCCGCCTACGCCTAGCCGCCGAAACTTCCGAGCTGCGTCGGCACATGCACGTAGTTGCGATCGAAATAGAGCAGCGCATTGCCGTCGCTGCGCGAGCGGATGCCGACGACCCGGCCGATGAGGATGTGGTGCGTTCCAAGCAGCCGCGCCTCGGCGAGTTCGCAGTCGAGCGAGACGATGGCGTCTTTGACCGCGAAGCTGCCGGATTGCATCTCGACCCAGTCGGCCGCGGCATAGCGGGCCGCCATATCCTGCGTCGCGCCGGCGAAGTGGCCGGCGAGATCCCTATGGTCGTGGCTGAGCACGTTGACGCAGAAGCGCCGGTTGTCGATGAAAAGGCCGCATTGGGTGGAGTTGCGATTCATGCAGACGAGCAGCGTCGGCGGCTCGTCGGTCACTGAGCACATGGCGGTGGCGGTGAACCCGCCGCGTCCGGCGGGTCCGTTGGTGGTGATGACGTTGACCGGCGCGCAGACCCGCGCCATGGCGTTGCGAAACTCCGTCTTCGAAACGAGCGGTTCCATGACGGGCCTCATTCGGCGGCGTTGCGCAGAGCGGCCGCATCGTCGAGCGGCGGCAGCCAGGTGCTGCCGGTCCAGCCGTTCTCGTCATAGTCCGCCATGCACTGGTCGACGAGCGCTTCCATCTCCTTGAGACGCCCGCCGCGTTCGGCCCCTTTCAAGACTTGCAGCCGAACCTCTTCAGGCGCGCCGGCATAGTTGAGTTCGTAGAGCGCGTGGCGTCCGCCGAACTCCGTGCCAGTCGCGTCCCAGAGCAGTTTCATGATCTTGATGCGCTCGATGTGCCCCATATCGTTCGAACCACGGACATATTGCGCCAGGTAGCGGTCGATCTCGGGATTGCCGAAGTCACGCACGGAGGACGGCAGGTAGATCAGCCCCGAGGCAATCACCTTGCGGATCGTCTCGACGACACGCGGATAGGCCTCCGACATGAAGGTTCGATAGGAAAGCGCGGCTTCCAGATTGGGAAGCACGGCGCCGTCGGCCCAAGGAATGGGATTGTGGGCCATGGCATTGGAGAAGCTCCAGAACATGTGGCGGAGCGCGATCACCTCGCCGAGTGCTGCCTGATTGCCGCGGAAGGCGTCGCCGCCGGTGGCGCGCAGCGCCTTGGCAAGCAGGCCTGCCAGGAAGTCGAGTTTCACGGCGAAACGGGTGCAGCCCTGGAAGCAGTAGCCGTGCATGAAGCCGGAAGCCGGGTGGAAGGAGAGGATCTTGGCAGCATCGCGCAAGACCAGGACGTCCTCCCACGGCACGAAGACGTTGTCGAGCACCAGGATCGCATCGTTCTCGTCGAAGCGCGACGACAGCGGATAGTCGAAGGGATGGCCGACGGTGTTGGCTGTCTGCTCGTAGGAAACCCGGCAGAACATCTTGATCCCGGGCGCGTTCATCGGAACGATGAACATCACCGAGAGCGAGGGATCCTCCGTTACCGTCGCCGAACTTTGCGCCAGGAAATTGTAGTGCGTCAGTGCCGAGGAGGTCGCGACCACCTTGGCACCTGAGACGTAGATGCCGGCGTCCGTTTCCTTGGTGATGTGGACGAAGACGTCCTTGACCGCGTCCGCCGGCTTGTGCCGATCGATCGGCGGATTGACGATCGCGTGGTTCATGAAGAGCGCCGCTTCCTGGGCGCGTTTATGCCAGGCGAGCGCGTTGTCCTTGAACGGGCCATACCAATTGGCATTGGCGCCGAGCGTGTTCATCAGCGCCGCCTTGTAGTCGGCGGTGCGGCCCATCCAGCCATAGGACATGCGTGCCCATTCGGCGATCGCGCCCTGCTGGGCGGCAAGATCGGCGGAGGAGCGGGCGACGCGGAAATATTTGTGGGTGTAGCCGCCGGAGCCCGTGTCGGTCGGCGCCGTCAGGATGTCCCTCTTTGCCGGATCATGCAGCGCGTCATAGAGCCTGGCGAGCGACCGGGCGGAATTGCGCATCGCCGGATGGCTGGTCACGTCCTTGATCCGTTCGCCGTTGATATAGACCTCGCGGCCGTCGCGCAGGCTTTCCAGATATTCGGCGCCGGTGAAGGGCCGCGTCCTGTCGGCGCGGAAATCCTCTGCTCTCATTCTCTCCTCCTTGAGTTTCGTCAAGGCTAGGCGTTGAAATCATTGGCCGCCATGGACAGAATGGCAAAATGACTTGTACTTTTTTCGGTGGGCCATGACCGACGCCATTCCGAGTTTCTTCGTCTACGGTGAACCGGAGCAACAACTCGAACCTGGATTTTTCCATGTCGAGACGGTCATGGCGCGGCGTAACCTGCACCAGGGGCAGGTCAAGGCGCATAAACATGACCAGATGGGGCAGATCACCTTCTGGATGAGCGGCCGCGGCACCTATTTCATCGACGACAGGCCATTGGACTTTTTGGCACCGGCCGTCAGCTTCGTGCCGAGCGGCATCGTGCATGGTTTTTCCGTCGATCCTGAGACGAGTGACGCGGTCGTCGTCTCGGTCGCCGATGGCGCGCTGCTCTCGATCCGGGAGAACACCACGCTTCCTGTTGATGCGCCGGTCATGATCCGTGGCGACGGCGAGGACCGGGGCTGGCGCCGTCTTGCCGAACTGCTCGATATCGTTGCCGACGAATATGCCGGCGGTGCGCCCGGCACCCAACAGATGCTCGTCTCGCTGGTCGCCGCCGTCCTCACCCAGATCGCCCGTCTGGCATCCGCCACGCCATCTCCGGCCCAGCCGTCGCAGGCGATGCTGGCGGCTCAGCTGCGCCGGCTTATCGATCTGCACTTCCGGGAAAACTGGAGCGTCGCGCAATACACCGACGCGCTGGCAACGACACCGCATCTCATCGCCAAGGCGAGCAGGGACGCCTTCGGCATGCAGGTCAAGGAGCTGATCAACGAGCGGCGCCTGCTCGAGGCCAAGCGCCTGCTGCTCTTCACCGTGCGGCCGCTCGAGGACATCGCCTATGAGATCGGCTTTGCCGATGCCGCCTATTTCTCGCGCTTCTTTCGGTTGCGCGTGGGCGAGGCGCCGAGCGACTGGCGCCGCGCGCGGGTGAGCTCGTCAGGAGCCGGCTAAGATTGCCGGTCCCGAAAAGATAACGCATTGCCGCATTGGTCGCCGACTATCGGCCGTAGTTCCGCATCACCTCGATCAGCGGCTCATGCCGGATCGCCTGGATCTTGAAGCGATCATGGGCGGTGCCGCCGGAATCTTCCGCCGCGATCATCGCGTTGACCACCGCTTCCTCGACGCTGTCGACAGTCGCGAGATAGACCGGGTCGAGCAGGTCGTCGTTGACGATCTCCAGCGAGAGGCGCGGCGGCGCCTTGTGCGCCATCGGCTGGGTATTGGCCGTGGAGAAGGCAAGGAAGATGTCGCCGGAATTGTTGCCACCCGGAGTACCATTGCGGCCGATGCCGATCGCCGCCCGTCGCGCCAGCCGCTTCAACTGGTGCGGCGCCATCGGCAGGTCGGTGGCGATCACGACGATGATCGAGCCGCGCTCCTGCATCTGGCTTTGCGGCGTGCCGTCGCGCATGTGCTCGCCGACCGGAACGCCACGGATCGTCAGCCAGTCGCGCTGGCCGTGATTGGCCTGCACCAGCGTGCCGATCGTATAGTCGCGACCGCCGAATTCGACGACGCGGGATGCGGTGCCGGTGCCGCCCTTGAAGCCATAGGCGATCATGCCGGTGCCGCCACCGCAATTGCCCTCCTGCACCGGGCCCGAGGTGGCGCTGTCGAGTGCTGCGCGCACATCTGTCTCGGTGATCGGCTGGCCGTTGATGTCGTTCAGAACGCCGTCATAGGTCTCCGCCACGACCGGCATCAACCATAGAAAGTCGTCGCTGTCGTAGGTCGACCGGTAGCGCTCCAGCATCCACTTGATGGTGGCGTGATGGGTCATGCCGACGGCGTGGGTGTTGGTGATCATGACCGGCCCGAGGAAGAAGCCGCCGTCCTCGATCCAGTGGGTGCCGGTCATCTCGCCGTTGCCGTTGAAGCGATGCACCCCAGCGTAGACCGGGACGGGGGTGGCCGAAGCGGCATGCGGCAGGATGGCGGTGACGCCGGTGCGGACAGGACGCTTGCGGCCCGGGCGCGGCGTCTCTTCCGCGATCGTGCGGAAGCCGACGGTTATGCCTTCGACGTCGGTGATGGCGTTGAAGCGGCCGGTGCGGCCGGAAAAGGGCAGCCCGATATCGCGGGCGCGAGCGGTGGGCGAGGCGGGAGTTTTATCGTTCATGATCATTTCTGCCGGGAGCGAAGGTAAAGGCCGAGCGAGGCGACGACGAAGGAGAAGGAGAGCATCATCACGGCAATCGCGTTGATCTCCGGTTTGATGCCGCGCCGAAGCATGGAGAAGATGAACATCGGCAGCGTAGTGACGTCGACGCCGGCGATGAAATAGGTGATGACGAGATCGTCCATCGAGATGATGAAGGCGAGCAGCGCGCCGCCGACGATTGCCGGAAAGAGCTGCGGCAGCACCACCCGGCGAAAGGTCATCCATTCATTGGCGCCGAGATCGGCGGACGCGTGCTCCAGCGTCCGGTCCATGCCGGCAAGTCGGGCCGAGACGACGATGAAGACGTAGGAGATCAGGAAGGTGCACTGGCCGATGATGATCGTCGTCAGCCCCAGCCGGATGCCGGAATTGACGAAGAAGATCAGAAGCGCGATGCCGAGCACGATATCCGGCATCAGCATCGGCATGAACATCACCACGCGGTAGAAGCGCTGGCCGACGAATTCGAAGCGATAGAGGCCGATGGCGATCGCCGTGCCGAAGATGGTCGCAATGGCTGTCGTAGAGGCGGCGATCACCAGACTGTTCCAGACCGCCTGCAGCAGTTGGCCCGTCGATTCGATGTAGAGAGCGCTTTCGGAGACCTTGGTCTTGAAGCCAAGAACCTGGGCGTACCATTCGGTGGTGAAGCCCGTCCAGGTCATCATGTTCACCGGATTGGCGTTGAACGAATAGACGGCGATGACGACGAGCGGAATGTAGATGAAGGCGAAGAAGAGGCCGGTATAGGCGAGCAGGCTACCGGTAAAGAGGGTTCGAGCGATCTTCATGGATCACCTCACCGTGCCAGCGCAGCGGCGGCGCTGCGCCGACCGGAAAGAACCACATGGGCGATCATCATGATCAGCATGACGGTCATCACCATCATCGCCAGTGCGGCGCCGAAGGGCCAGTTGCGGGCCGCGAGGAACTGCTGTTCGATCAGGTTGCCGAACATCATCACCTTGGCGCCGCCGAGCACCGCCGGCACGACGAAGTTGCCAAGCGCTGGAATGAAAACGATGACCGCGCCGCCGGCAATGCCGGGAGCGGTCAGGGGCAGGATGATGCGCCAGAAGGTGCGCAGCGGCCCGGCGCCGAGATCGAGCGAGGCGCGCACCAGCGTCCAGTCAAGTTTCTCGACGCTGGCATAAACAGGCATGAACATAAAGGGAATGAACACATAGGTCATGCCGAGGATGATCGCGCCCCTGGTGTAGATCAGGTCGAGCGGCCGCTCGATCAGCCCCGTTGACAGAAGCATCTCGTTGACGAGGCCGGTCTGGCGCAGGATCAACACCCAGACGAAGAGCCGCACGATCAGGCTGGTGAAGAAAGGCAGCGTGATCAGGAACAGGCAGAAATTCTTCCAGCGCTCGGAAAGCCGGGCGATGCAGAAGGCGGCGGGATAGCAGACCAGAAGGGTCGCGAGCACCGTCAGGGCCGCGATCTCGACCGAGCGCAGGAAGATCGCGATGTAGATCGGATCGAACTCCTCGAACATCGGATCGGCAAAACCGAGGATGCGACCGAAGTTATGCGGGTAGAAGGTCCACTCCACCCCACCATAGAGGCCGGGCGCGAGAAGGCTGGTGACGACCATGATCGCGAGCGGCCCGAGGAAGAAGACGGCAAGGAAGGCCGAGACGGGTCCGAGCAAAACGGCGAGCTGAAAGCGGCGGCGGCTGGCGATCGACATCTCACGCACCCCCGGCATTGGCACCGATGAGGTGCACGGCAGCAGGGTCATAGGCAAGCCGCGCCTTGCGTGTCCGTTCGAACGTGCCGACGAGATTGCGCCGATTGGCGGGAACTTCCGCAATCACCTTGCGTCCCTCGGCAGTGCGGCCGAACAGCTCGAAGGTGGAGCCGACAAAAACGATCTGGTCGAGATCGACGTCGATCGTCGGAAAGGGGGCGTTTTCCTCCGCAAGGAAGAACTGTTCCGGCCGGATCAACGCCGTCGCTTTGGTCGAAATTTTCTTGTCGCAGGGCTGGTGGCGGATCGCCATGCCATCCGCCGTCATCAGCCGGTCGCCGTCGAGCGTGCCCTCGAACAGGTTGCTGGCGCCGATGAAGGTGGCGACGAAGGTGTTGACCGGGTGGTCGTAGATGGCGCGCGGCGTATCGAGCTGCTGGATGCGGCCACCGGAGAGCACGGCGACGCGATCCGACATCGTCAGCGCTTCCTGCTGGTCGTGGGTGACGAAGATGAAGGAGATGCCGAGCTCGTTCTGCAGCGTCTTCAGTTCGATCTGCATCGCCTGACGCAGGTTCTTGTCGAGCGCCGACAGCGGTTCGTCGAGCAGCAAGAGTTTCGGCCGGGCGATGATGGCGCGGGCCAGCGCCACGCGCTGTTGCTGGCCGCCGGAGAGCTGGCGCGGCCTGCGGCCTTCCATGCCTTCCAGTCCTACCATCTTCAAGGCGGCGGAGACCTTTTCACGGCGCGCCGGCTTGGCGACGCCCGCGACTTCCAGCGAATAGGCGACGTTTTCGCCGACCGTCATGTGCGGAAACAGCGCATAGTTCTGGAAGACCGTGTTGACCGGGCGGCGGTAGGGCGGCCGGTCGGTGATGTCCTCGCCGTCGATGAGGATCGAGCCGCCGTCGAGTTCGACGAAACCGCTGATCGCCTGCAGCAGCGTGGTCTTGCCGCAGCCGGAAGGCCCGAGCAAGGTCAGGAATTCGTTGCGGCGGACGTCGAGATCGATGCTGTCGAGAGCGGTCACGATGCCGCCTTCCGGAGTGGTGAAGGCCTTGCTCGCCTCCACCAGCCGGACGATGGAATTCTGCATACTTCTGTTCCCCAAAATGTTATGCAAATAACGCTTGTGCGTTTCAGATATATGGATACCATTTGCCTATCGGAGTCAACGGCCACCAGAAGCCGTGATCCGGAAGCGGCCGGCAAGGGCCGTAGAGGGGCCGAACGGCCATGACCATCAGAGGAGAATGATGATGACAATGACGAATGGGGTGACGTGTGAAGGCAAGAGGCCTTTCGCCACCCGCGCACGTGGCGTGGCCGTTTTGCTGACGACACTTTCCGCTCTGTTCGGCACCGCCGAAGCGGCCGAGCTCAACATCTACAACTGGGGCGAATACATCAATCCGGCTGTCCTCAAGAAGTTCGAGGAAGAGACCCAGATCAAGGTCAACCTCTCCACCTATTCCTCGAACGAGGAGATGCTGGCGAAGATCCAGGGTGGGGCCACGGGTTACGACATCGTCTTCCCGTCGGTCCACATGCAGGACATCATGGCCAAGCTCGACCTGCTCGAAAAGACGGACATCAACGACTACGAGGGCTTCAAGAATATCGACCCGACCTTCCTTCGGGCCAAGAGCGATCCGAAGGGCGAGTATTGCCTACCTTACGCCTTCGGCTCGGTCGGCATCCTCTATAACCGCAAGCTGCTCGGCAAGGACGTGACCGGCTGGCGCGACCTGGTCGAGACGGTGAAGGCGAAGGGGCTGAAGTTCACGCTGCTCGACGACATGCGCGAGGTGCTTTCGGTGGGGCTGATCCTCAACGGTCACAAGGTCAATTCCACCGACCCGGCGGAATTGCAGCAGGCTGCCGATACGATCATCGCGATGAAGCCCGACGTTGCCGCCTTTACATATGACACCCGCCCGATGGTCGCCGCCGGCGATGTCGCGGCTGGTCACTTCTTCGTCGGCTCGATGGTCGATGTCTTCGCCAACCCCAAGGACCTCGGCTATGTGATCCCCGAGGAAGGAGCGACGATGTACCAGGAGGATATCTGCGTCCTGAAATCTGCCCCCAACAAGGACAACGCCATCAAGTTCCTGCAGTTCTATACGCGCCCGGAAGTCGCGGCGCTCAATATCGAGCAGCAGACCAACGGGACGGCCAACGTACCGGCGCGGCAATTGACCCCCGAGCAGATCAAGAACAGCAAGGAAATCAACCCGCCTTCGGAGACGATGCAGAAGCTGCAGATCTTCGAAGACCTCGGCCCCGGCGTGCGCCAGCTCGACCGGGTCTGGACGAAGGTGAAGACGGCGCAATAAAGACGCAATGCGACGACAGGAGCGGATGCGGCGGTTTGTTACCCGGCATCCGCTTCAAAAGCACTGCGTATTTCCTTACCTCCTGGCTGAGGATAAACATGCAGCAATTCAAAGTGCTCAAGCGACCTTTTTCCGTCTGATAAGACCGGTGGCGCTGTAGAATGGGAGGGGACGTGGCACCGCGCATCCTGAAGCTGCTGCGCAGCGACGAGATGAGACGCTCGAAGTCGGACAAGCTCATCGCCAACTACATCGAGCGCAACCTCGCCGAAATTCCTTTCGAGACGGCGCGCTCGATCGCGACCCGTCTCGAAGTGTCGCCGATGACTGTTGGGCGCTATCTTCGGCGTTTAGGTTTTGATGGTCTCGACCAGCTGAAACACGAACTCAGGCGTGACGGCTCCAACAATCCCGCCTGGCAGGTCAAGGGCTCGGTCGGCCGGTTGCGGGAGGATAACCGCGAAGGCAAGCTGCTCGCCGGCCTGATCCAGCAGCAGGTCGACAATCTCGGCATGATCTACGAGCTGACGACCGCCCCGGAATGGCAGCAGACGATCGACGCCCTGATTGCTGCGAGCGAAGTCTATGTCGCCGCCTATCAGAACGTTCGCGGCATCGCGCAATATTTCGCCAGCCAACTGTCCTATACCCGGCCGCGCGTGCAGTTCGTCGACGGACTCAACGGCACCTATGCCGAGCTGCTCGATGGCTCGGTCGAGGGGCGTGTGCTGTTCCTTCACGACGTGCGCCGCTTCGCCGCCAAGGCGCGGCCGCTCGCCGAGGAGGCCCGCCGCGCCGGCGTCAAGGTCATCCTCTATACCGACGAGTTCTGCCCCTGGGCACCTGAGGTCTCCGATATCTGCCTCATTGTGCCCGGGTCGCACGGTCCGCTGTGGGACGGGGCGGCGACAACCGTCGCGGTCATGGACCTGCTCTTGAGCAACATCATTGTCGTGCTCGGCGATGATGTCGGTGAGCGCGTCGCCCAGCTGACCCGGCTGCAGAACATCTTCGGCGATTTCGAGGACTAGAGCGCCGTGCGTTCGTTTGAACGCACAAAGGACGCTCTAGCACTTTGATTCTAGAGCATCTTTCTGCCTCAAACGATTCCACTTGAGGGCAGGATGCTCGAGGCAGCGATACCAGGAAAAGTGTGCAGCGGTTTTCTGTCCGGAATCGGGTCCAAAAATCGAAGTCTCCGTTCAGCCCTGGGTCGCCTGCGGGATGTAATCCCGCGCAATATCGATCGATGTCGGGCGCCCATCGAGAAAGAGCTCACCGATGCGCGGCGCCGTCCGGGCGATGACCTTGCCAGCCTTGATCACGAACAACCGGTTTGGCTTCAGCCGCAGGGCCTCGCTGACATCGGCCGCCTGCAAGAGGACCAGATCAGCCTTGAAGCCCACCTCCAGCCCATAGCCCTCAAGGCCCATGGTTTTCGCCGAGTTCACGGTGATCGCGTCGAAGATCCTGCGCTTGTCCTCGATGCCGCCCATCTGCGTCACATGAACAGCCATATGGGCCACTTCCAGCATGTCGCCCGACCCCATCGAGTACCAGGGATCCATGACGCAGTCGTGCCCGAAGGCGACGTTGATTCCTGCCGCCATCAGTTCCCTGACCCGCGTCATGCCGCGCCGCTTCGGATAGGTGTCGTGGCGCCCCTGCAGCATGATGTTGATCAGCGGATTGGGGATCACGTTGATCTTCGCTTCCACCATCAGCGGGATGAGCTTGGAAACATAGTAGTTGTCCATCGAGTGCATCGAAGTGAGATGCGAGCCCGCAACGCGTCCCTGCAATCCGAAGCGCACGGTCTCGGCCGCCAGCGTCTCGATGTGGCGCGACAGCGGGTCATCGGTCTCGTCGCAATGCATGTCGACGGGCAGGCCGCGCTCGGCAGCGATGCGGCAGAGCGCCTCCACCGAGCGTGCGCCATCCTCCATCGTCCGCTCAAAATGGGGAATGCCGCCGACGATATCGACGCCCATGTCGAGCGCACGCTCAAGCGATGCGACGCCATCGGGCGCGCGGTAGTAGCCATCCTGCGGGAAGGCAACGAGCTGCAGGTCGATATAGGGCGCGACCTTCTGCCTGACCTCGAGCAGCGCTTCGGCCGTGACCAGCCGAGGATCCGACGTGTCCACATGGCTGCGGATGGCGAGAAGCCCCTGGCTGACGGCGAGATCGCAATAACGCAGCGCCCGCTCGACCAGCGCCTCCTTGGTCAAGGTTGGGCGCAACTCGCCCCAGAGCGCGATGCCCTCAAGCAGCGTGCCGGAGACGTTCATCCGTGGCAGGCCGAGCGACAGCGTTGCGTCCATGTGGAAATGCGGATCGCAGAAGGGTGGGCTCAGCAAACGGCCGGTGGCGTCGATCTCTTCGCCTGCGGTCGCGGCAAGGTTCGGCTCGATTGCGGCGATCTTTCCGCCCACAACACCGACATCAATGCCCTGGCGTCCGTCCGGAAGGTTGGCGTTGCGGATGATCAGGTCGAACATGGCTGGCTTCTCCAGATGTCAGCGCCGCTTGTGGACCAAGCTGGCATGCCTACGATCCGAAGCTCTTGCGATAGGCGGCCGGCGACGTGCCGAATCGACGAACGAAGGAACGACGGAAGGCGATATCGTCATGGAAGCCGATATCCGTGGCAATCTTTTTGAGTGGAATGCCGGTGTCTTCGGCAAGCCTGCGCCCCGCCTCCAGCCGCATGCTCTCCACATAGTCGGCGGGCGTCATGCCCACCTCCTGTTTGAACTGCCTGGAGAAGTTTCGCTCGCTCATGCCGACGCGCCGGGCAACCGCTGCGACGCCGAGGTCGGCAGAGAGATTGTCGGCAATAAAATCCTGAGCCGCACGAATGGGTGTCTTCTGTGCAAGCTGGCCGGCGAGTAGGGTGCTGAACTGGGTCTGGCCGCCGGGCCGCTTGAGAAAGACAACGAGTTCACGCGCGACCTTCAAAGCGATGTCCAGGCCGAGATCTTTCTCGACGATGGCAAGCGCCAGGTCGATGCCGGCCGTTACGCCGGCTGAGGTCCAGACGTTGCCGTCCATGGTGAAAATGCGGTTGGGCTCGAGTTTCACCTCCGGGAAGCGCTTGCCGAATTCCGCCGCTTGCGACCAATGCGTCGTCGCCCGCCTGCCGTTTAAGAGGCCCGCCTCGCCGAGCACGAAGGCGCCGGAGCACACCGATCCGAAACGGCTGGCGCGAGCCGATGCTTCCTTCACCCAGGCGAGAAGCGATGCCGGCAGTGGCCGTTCATGAATGAGCGGATCCCCGGCCACAAGCAACGTATCGATGTCGGAAAAACCTTCCTCCAGCGACCGATCCGGCAGCAGCGTCAACCCGGAAGATCCGCGCACCGGACTGCCGGACGCGCTGACGACCTCCACGGAATAATGGTCGGTGCCGCTCTGACGGTTGGCCTCCGCAAACACGTCCGAGGGCCCGATGACGTCGAGAAGCTGCACGCCCTGCATGGCGACGATGGCGATCTTGTGAACGGCCATTAACGAACCTCGAACAATCTGCCGGTCAGGACGATGCTGACCGTACGATAGAAGACGACAGCGATGGCGCCGGCAAGAAACAGGAAGAACAGTCCCGCCAGGCCGGTCAGGATAGCGCTCCCGGCAGAAGCGGCATACCGGAAGAAGGCGATCGACAGGGCAGCAAGCGGAAAGCTGATGGCCCACCAGGTGACGCTAAAGGTAACATGGGAGCGGAACACCATCGGCGACAGGACGAGCATGAGAAACAGGGCAAAGTAGAATAGGACCGTGGCGAAGAGATCGACCGAACCCGTGACGTTAGTATAGGCGAGGAAGCCGACGGCAAAGGGGGCGACGAGAACCATGAGGGACGGCCGAGCCAGCGCCGGAAGCGGATCTTCGTGGCGCAACCGCGAGAAGATGAGCGCGATAAAGACCGCGGCGATGACGCTGCCGACCGAAAAGGCAAGCATATTGACTTCATGCGCCCAGGAGAACGGCATGGCGTGGCCGGTAACGGCGATATCAAGGGTGGCGACGCCGGGGATGAGTAGCGGCGGCAGGGTGGTATCGCGCGACTGCTGCCGGCCGAGGAAGCCTCTGGCGACGACATAGGCGAGGGCGAAGGTCAGCGCAGACGCGATGGTCCAGACGACCTCTGACAGCAGCGGGCTGTAAAGGTTCAGAAAGGCAGACTGCAGAAGCAGGCCGATTGCGACGGTCGCAAAGAAGTTGCTTTGAACCGGATGGGCGAATTCAGCGGCGACCAAGCCAGGGTGCCGGCGCCATTTGATGGCATAGCCCAGGGCAAGGCTCAGAAAGATCGAGGTACCGAGCCAGCCGACATATTCCCCGGGAAGGGCCGGCAGTCCGATCGTCCTGGTGGCTTCGCGCCAGGCGAGGCTCAGGCCCGTGATGCCCATTACCGATGCGAACAGGTTGATCGGAAGCTGCGAGATCGACCGCTTGGTCAGCGGCGTGCTGTTCGAGAGATCTATGGATTGAACGGTCATTGGCTTGTTCCTGTCCGAAAGAGTGCTGACAGGATTAAAACACGCTACACCTTTGTCTTGAATGATGCAAACAGTACGATTTCGGACTGGCTGCGTATGTTTCCGGCCAAGGATCGCTCAGTATCGCCGCCAGGTCGGTTGCCGACCACCGCGGCCGGGTCACGGTGCCCCGTAGCTGCGCCAGAGAACATAGAGGCTGACGGAAAAGATGATGGCGCGGATAATCTGCGTCAGCGTATCGCGCTGGGTCGCAAGCCGGGTGGAGACAAAGGTGCCGACGATTCCGCCCAAAATGCCGCCGGCGATGAAGTAGCCGGCGATGCGCCAGTCCACCAAACCCGAGGAAGCGTAGTTGATCGCGGTCGTCAGGCCGAAGGTGCCGACGGCAAGCAACGACGTGCCGACCGCATTGATGAGCGGCATGCCGGTTGCAAGCAGGAGGCCGGGGACGATCAGGAAACCGCCGCCGATGCCGAAGAAACCGGAGCAGGTACCGGTCAAAAGCGCCGTCACTCCGGTCTTGCCGTGCGTCCCGATCGAAAGCGATTGCGGCGTGGCCGCCGTGTCGCACTTTACCTTTTTCATGGCGAAGCTGACGAACATCATCACCAGCCCGAACAGGAACAGTAGGCGCTGGCCGTCGACCAGTTTGCCGAAGCTGGAGCCAAGATAGGCGCCGAGCGAGCCGGCCACCGTGAAAATCAGAGCGCACCGCCACCAGAGGTGGCCGCGAAGCGCATGGCTGATGAGGTTGAGATAGGCGTTTGCGGAAACGGCGAGCGCTCCGGTGCCGAGCGCCGTATGTACGTCGCGAATGCCGACCACATAGATGAGGAGCGGGGTTGCCAGGATCGAGCCGCCGCCACCGATCAGGCCGAGCGTGAAGCCGGTGAGCGAGCCGGAGCCGATCGCGAGCAGCATTTGCTGGAAAGGATCCGCCACGATGCCTCTACCCCCAGACCGAACCGGGAAGGGCGTCGAGCGGGATTTTCAGGTAGCGCCGGCCATTGTCTTCGGTGGCCGGGAGCTCGCCGCCGCGGACATTCACCTGCAGCGCATGCAGAATGAGTTTCGGCATCGGCAAGGTACGGTCGCGCGCCTCGCGCAAGCCGACGAAATCGGTCTCGGACTTGCCGGCGACATGGGGGTTTTTGGCCTTCTGCTCCGCGACCGTGCTTTCCCAGCGCGCCTCGCGGCCTCCTGCGCAATAGTCGTGGCCGGTGAAGAGCCGAGTCTCATCCGGCAGTGCCAGGATCGCCTGGATCGAGCGCCAGAGGTCGGCAGCGCTTCCGCCGGGAAAATCGGCACGGGCCGAGCCGCTATCGGGCATGAACAGCGTGTCGTGAATGAAGGCTGCGTCGCCGATCACATAGCTGATCGACGCGAGCGTGTGGCCGGGCGAATGCAGGACGCGAGCCTTGAGCTCGCCGATCCGGAACGTCTCGCCGTCTGTAAACAGCCGGTCCCACTGCGAGCCGTCGCAGGCGAAATCCGGCCAGTTATAGATCGCTTTCCAGATCCGCTGCACGCCCTTCACGTGTTCGCCGATCGCCGTCGGCGCTCCCGTCCGGGCCTTGAGATAGCGCGCCGCCGAGAAATGGTCGGCATGAGGGTGGGTGTCGAGGATCCATTCGACGGTCAGGCCTTTGGCCGCGACATGGTCGATGATCGCGTCGGCATTCCGCGTGGCGGTCGAGCCCGACTTCTCGTCGAAATCGAGCACCGGGTCGATGATCGCGCATTTGCCCGTCGCCGGATCGGCAACAACATACTGGATGCTGCCGGTGCGGGCGTCGTAAAAGCCGGTCACATCGGGCTTATGCATAGGCGAGCGCCTCTTCAGCCGTTGCGCACGGGAAGAAGATGGCGCGAGCGGGGTCAAAATCGTAATCGGCTTCGAAGGTGGGCGCGTCCGCCGCCAGCTGGGCGACGCAATCGAGGATGAACTTCACCTTTTCGTCCGAAAGCAGGACGCTGAAGTTCAGCCGTGTGAACCCGGGCTTCTCGATCTCTTCGCCGGCGAGGATCGCCTGTCGGATCTGTTCGGAGTGTTCGGCATCGATCGACAGTAGCCGGTGTACGTAGGGCCCGGCACAGGCGCAGCCGCCGCGTGCCTGGATGCCGAAGCGATCGCTGAGCATGCGAGTAACGAGCTGCTGGTGGACATAGCCGCCCTTGCCGTTCCTGATGCGGAAGGAGAAGATCGGCAGGCGATCCGGTTCCTTAAGGCCGAGCAGCTCCAGCTGCGGGACGGTCTTCCAGGCGGCAAAGGCCTGTTGGGCCAGCGCGCGGTTGCGCCTTTCCATTTCTTCAAGACCGATCGCATGCTTGACGATGAAGGCGAGGGCTGCGCGGATGTCGCCGACGACATTCGGTGTTCCCGCTTCTTCGCGTGCTTCGAGATTGCCGCTGTAGTCGTGGGTATCAGGCGAAACGAACTTCACGGTGCCGCCACCCGGCCAGGTCGGTTTGTCGGTCACGACGCCGTCGCGGCGAACGATCAGGATGCCGGAGGCGCCCGGACCGCCGATGAACTTGTGCGGCGAGACGACAATGGCGTCGATCTCGAAACCCGCAGGCGACATGGAAATCGGAATGTAAGGACCGGCGCCGGCATAGTCCCAGATCATCTTCGCGCCGGCCGCCTTGACCATCCGGGTGATCGCCGCGACGTCGCTGGTGATGCCGGTGATGTTCGAACCGGCGGACAGGGCGCAGATGGTCAGATCAGGCGCACCGGCGTTGAGCGCTTGGGCAAGCTCGGCAAGGTCCGGCCCGCCCGCCTGGCATTCGGCCAGTTCGACGATCTCAGCACCGCTTTCACGCCATGGCAGGATGTTGGAGTGGTGCTCGTAGGGCCCGATGATGACGCGGACTTCTTTGCCTGCCGCTACGGCTTCGGCAACGCCGAACAGCTTGACCAACCGGTTGATGCCCGAAGTGGCGCCGGAACCGGTGAAAATCACGGCGTGGTCGGCAGTCGCGCCACAGAATTCGCCGATCAGCGCGCGCGCTTCCCGCCGCAACCGGGTCATGAAGCCGCCGCAATAGGAGGCTTCCGTGTGGCTGTTGGCGTAATAGGGCAGGACTTCGTCGAGCACGAAGCTTTCGATCACCCGCAGTGCCCGGCCGGAAGCGACATAGTCGGCATAGACGAGCGGCTTCGTGCCGTATGGGCCGACGATCTGCGCCTTCGCGCCGACGAGATCGTCGCGAAGATCGGCAATCACGCCCGGGCGGTTCAAAGCCTGGCGGAACTTGGAAAGCGGGCTAAGCTCCTCACAGGAGTGGCGGTGAACTGTTGGAACGATCATCTCGCTGACCTCCCTTGGAGCGAACATTGACAGCGATTATATTCCCCTTCATGTTCAAAAAATTCACCTATCTTCCTGCGCCAGCCGCGCTGTATTGTGTCAAATGATCGAAGAATCATCAAAAATAGATAGTTTTGATCTGAAGATCATGACGTTGCTGCAAAAGGATTCGAGCCTCTCGCAGCGTGAGTTGGCCGAGCGGGTCGGGTTATCGCAAAATGCCTGCTGGCGGCGCCTTCAGCGTCTGCAGTCGATCGGCATGATCCGGGGTTCGCACTGCGACATCGATCTCAGTGCTCTGGGCCTGGATCTGACGGTGATCGTGATGATCCGCACACGCCATCACTCCAAGGAATGGAGCGACGGCTTCCGGCAGCATGTCGAGCGACTGCCGGAAGTGATCGACTTCTACAGGATCGGCGGGGACTGGGACTATCTAATCAAGGTGGTGACCCGGGGCATGGGCGGCTACGACGCCTTTTATCAGAAGCTCATCACCAACTTCGATCTCGCCACGGTCACGGGCTTCTTTTCCATGGAGGCGATCATCAACAATCGCCCGGTGGATCTCAGCCGGTTGAAGTAAGGCGCCGGGCTCCGGCGCCCCATTTTGTGGTCACATCACGCCGAAGCGCTCGAAGGCCTCGACCGTGCTCATGCCGCCCTCGATCGCGAGGCGCACCTTGCTTTCGGTTTCGGCCTTTTCCAGCGCCAGCGCGATTGCTTCCCGTTCCGCCTCGCGCGGGATGACGAGCACGCCGTCACGGTCGCCGAAGAGGATATCGCCCGGCCGGATGCGGATGCCGCCGATCTCGATCGGGATACCGTAGTCGACGACCTTGCCGCGCGGCCCCTGGTCCTGCGCATAGGATCCGTAGCAGAAAGTCGGAAAATCGAGCGCAAGAATGCCGGCGCTGTCGCGGCAATAGCCGTCGCAGATCGCGCCGGCGGCTTTTAGTTTCATTGCACGGGTCGACATCAGCTCGCCCCAGACGGCGTAACGTGGCGAGGAGCCGGAACAGACATAGATCTCGTTGGGTTTCAGGCTATCGAGCGCGTGGAACATCAGGCCGAACGGTTTCGAGCTGAATTCCGAATGGCCGCTCGCCTCGGCGGTTGCGAAGAAATCGGCTTCGAGTACGGGCATCGCCCGCCCGACGGCGACCATGTCGTCGCGGAGTGCCCGGATCTGCGGCGGCAGGAACTGGTGTTGCAGCCCCATCGTGTCGAGGATGTCGCCGACCACGGCCGTGAACAGACGGCTGCGCATGGCGGTAAACAGTTCGGTATCGTCTTCAAAACGTGTCATTTCTCTTCCCTCAAGCCATGTGTGCCATGGCGGTAGCGATGCCCTGCATCACGCCTCTGATTTCCGCGAGGCCCTTCAACCGGCCGATCAGCGAATAGCCGGGGTTGATCCGCTCCTTGCCGATGTCGTCGGCCAGGAGGTGCCCGTGATCCGGGCGAAGCGGGATTTGCCAGTCGGCGCGGCCTTCCTGTAGCCGACGCTCCTGTTCCTGCATCAGCGCAAGGATCACTGCCGGCATGTCGCTCGATCCGCCGAGATGATCGGCCTCGTAAAAGGAGCCGTCCTCCTCCCGCTGGACATTGCGCAGGTGGGCAAAGTGAATGCGTGGGCCGAATTCACGAACCATGGCTGGCAGATCATTGTCGGTGCGCGTGCCATAGGATCCGGTGCAGAAGGTGATGCCGTTGGCTTGGCTGTCGACGGCGGCGAGGATGCGCCTTACATCCGCGGCCGTCGAAACGATGCGCGGCAGGCCATAGAGCGAAAAGGCCGGATCATCGGGGTGGATGCAAAGCCGGATACCGACCTCCTCCGCCACCGGAACGATCTCCTTGAGGAAGCGCGCCAGGTTGGCATGTAGGGCGTCTGCCGTCACGCCGTCATACTCGGCAAGGGCGGCCAGAAAGCTCGCCCGATTGAACTGCCGCTCGGTTGCCGGCAGGCCGGCAATGAGATTGCGTTCGATCCGGTCGATCTTCGCCTGGTCCATCTGATCGAAACACTGGCGGGCGGCGAAAATCTGCCGTTCGGAGTAACTATCCGCGACGCGCGGCCGCTTCAGCACGAAGAGATCGTAGGCGGCAAAGTCGACCGCGTCGAAGCGCAGCGCATAGCCGCCATTCGCCAACGGCTGCATCAGCTCGGTGCGCGTCCAGTCGACCACCGGCATGAAGTTGTAGCAGACAGTCGTGATACCCGCGCGCGCCAGCGCTCGCAGCGTGTCCTTGTACCAGCCGATGTAGCGGGCGCTGTCGGCGGTCGCGAGCTTGATTGAGTTGTGAACCGGGATGCTCTCGACGACACTCCAGCGCATACCGGCGGCTTCAATCAGCGCCTTTTGGGCAAGGATCGCTTCATCCGACCAGGGCGATCCGTCATAGATATGATGCAGCGCCGAGACGATCCCTGTGGCCCCCGCCTGCCGGATATGGCTGAGCGGCACCGGATCATTTGGCCCATACCAGCGAAAACACTCTTCCATCAGTCTCATGCAGAACTCCTACCCCGCGTCAGTGGCTATTGTTGGACCACGCCTGTCAATAATGTCCGATTGGTCCAACAATTCAAGCCTTATGGACGCAATTTCGGACGATGTCGGTAACTTTGCGCGAAATTTGAGAGATTGCGCTTGACTGAACGCGCAAACTGGACCAACAAATAGAGCATCGCAGGGAGGATGGCCGGTGAGCAGTTCTGTACGAGAAGAGGCGTTGTCGGGTGTGGAGCCCGTCGAGCCAGGCAAGACCTCGGCCGTGGACCGGCTGGTCGAGCAGATCCGCGACATGATCTCCGAGCGCGGTCTCGGTATCGGCGATGCGCTTCCGACCGAGCGCGATCTTGGCGAACAATTCCAGGCCGGGCGCAACACGGTGCGGGAGGCGCTGCAGGTGCTGCGCGCCTATGGCATGGTCGAGACGCGACCGAAGGTTGGCGCCGTTATCAGCGGCGGCCACGGCGAGGCGATCCGCCGGCTCTTTGCTTTTCACAACGGCATCTCGCCGGACTCTTTCCGCGACCTGCAGGGCTTCCGCCGCATCATCGAGACGGGTGTCGGCGAGCACATCATCCTGACGGCTGCTGACGCCGATTTCGACCGGCTGGATGCGATCAACGCGCGGATCCTAGAAGCGGACAGCGTCGAGGAAGCGGCGCAGTGCGACTACCAGTTCCATCAGGCGATCGTGGAGCTATCCGGCAATCGCACGACGGTCGCCGCCTACCACATGCTGCGCTCGGTGATCGAGGAGGTCATGCGGCTCGGCAAGGCGGAGCGCCCGGTGCATGCGGCGACTTTCGAGGCCCATGCCGAGATCATCAGGGCGCTGAGGGCCCGCGACCGCATCGCCTACGTCTACCTGATGAGCCGCCACCTGGAGTTCGGCATCCGCTTCGTCGATGCCGTGCCCGGCGGCCAGCCGTCGCGATGAGCACATAGAGATTTTCGCCTGGACCGCTCCCCAAATGGGCGGTGCTGGCATCCGTTTGCCGGATCCACTCGCCCGTTGGTCCGGCGGCACGAACAGGGCACTTGGGAGGAGAACCGACATGAACAATTCGAAACGTCACATTCTGGCGCTTGCAGCATTGCTTGCCACCGTCAGCCTTGCGCCGGGTGCGGCACATGCCGGCGGCAAGGCGATTGCCGGCATCGTATTCCAGCAGGACCAGTATTTCCGCGGCATCCAGATCGGGATGGAAAAGGCGGCCGAAGCCGCCGGCGACGAACTTCTGGCCGGCAACAGCGACAGCAAGCTGGAGAAGGAAGCCCAGCTCATCGACACCTACATCGCCCGGGGCGTGAACTCGATCGTCGTGGCGCCGCTTTCGGCGGACGCTTCGGTACCGGCGCTGAAGAAGGCGCGTGACGCCGGCATCACGGTCGTCACCTACGGCACCTCGGCCAATGGCGACGTCGCACAGGCGACGGTGACGAGCTCGGATCGCGATATCGGCATCGGCACCGGCAAGGCCGCGACCGATTTCTTAAAGACGCTCGGCAATGGCGAGAAGGTCAAGATCGGCACGCTCGCCTTCAAGGCGCTGCTGCCTGAGCAATCGAATGCCCGCGTCGATGGTTTCCTGAGTGTCGTCAAGGATCAGGTGGACATCGTCGCGCAACAGGACGCCTGGCTCGCCGAAAAGGCACTGGCCGTCGCCAGCGACATGCTGACGGCCAATCCCGATATCCGGGTGATCTATGCGGCCAACGAAGGCGGCACCATCGGTGCGGTGCAGGCGGTCAAGAAGGCGGGTCTTGAAGGCAAGGTCTTCGTCTTCGGCACCGACGGTTCCGAGCAGCTCGCCAACATGCTCTTGAACTCCGACAACGTGCTGCAGGCGACGACGGCGCAGCAGCCGCTCGAGGTCGGCAAGCAGGCAATCGAAGCCGCGCAGAACCTGCTCGACGGCAAGAAGATAGAGACCAAGGTCAACGTGCCCGTTCTGCCTCTGACACGCGTCAACGCTGAAGGGGTCGCTGCCTACAAGGAAGGCCTGAAGGCCCTGAAGTAAGAGCCTAAAAGTGAACCGAGCGGCGGGCATCGCCGCCGCTCCTTCGCCGCCGACAGCAGGAAAACCGCATGAGCTATCCGCAACTAAGGTCAGCCGCGTTGCAAGGGGTGCAGGGACGGCTGGACTTTCGGACCGTGACCAAGCGTTACGGCCCGACTGTCGCCCTCTCCGAATTCACCCACAGCTTCGCACCCGGCCAGGTGCATGCCCTCATGGGCAAGAACGGCTCGGGCAAGTCGACGCTGGTCAAGCTTCTCGCCGGCGTGACCGAGCCGACATCGGGCACGATCAGCGTCAATGGCGAGGACCGCCACTTCACCTCGCCGCACGACGCCTTTGCCGCCGGCATTGTCACCGTGCACCAGGAGCTCTCGCTGGTGCCGGAGCTCTCTGTCGGCGAGAACATCTTTCTCGGTCGGCTGCCGCACCGCCGCCGCGCCGGTTTCAGCGTCGTCGACTGGGCGGGCCTGCACAAGCGCGCCGGTGAGTTGCTGGCCGACATGGGGCTTGCGATCGATTCCCGCCAACCGGTCTCCGCACTCAGCGTCGGCCAGCAGCAGGTGGTCGAGATCGTCAAGGCAATGTCCTTCAACCCGTCTATCCTGCTTCTGGACGAGCCGACCTCGGCGCTGGCTTCCCGCGAAGTCAAACAGCTCTTCGCGCTGATCGAGCGGCTGCGCGCCCGTGGCGTGACGATGATCTACATCACCCACCGCATGAGCGAACTCTTCGAAATCGCCGACACTTGCACGGTGATCCGCGACGGCCACTATATCGGCTCGGTCGCGATGAAGGAGACGACGCCATCTGCGATTGTCGGCATGATGTTCGGCGATGCGGCGCGCGCCACACGTCCGCCGCGGCGAACGCTTGACCGCGCCAAACCCGTGCTCGAGGTCCGCAATCTCAGTCGGGCCGGACATTTTCAGGATGTCTCCTTCGACCTCTATCCCGGCGAGATCCTCGGCATCGCCGGTCTGCTCGGTGCCGGCCGCACCGAACTCATGCGGGCGATTTTTGGGGCCGACCGGATCGACGGCGGTTCGGTCACGTTCGACGGTCGCGACATGACCGGTGCCAGCCCGCGCGACATGCGCAAGGCCGGCCTCGGCTACACGCCGGAAAACCGCAAGGAAGTCGGCCTCGTGCAATCGCTTTCGACGGCCGACAATCTCTGTATGGCAAGCCTCGGTCCGATCTCGCGCAACGGTTTCATCTCGCGCGGGCGCGAGCAGCCGCATGTCCGTCGCCAGATCGCCGATCTGCACATCAAGTGCGGCGATCCGGAACTGCCGGTGTCGTCGCTTTCCGGCGGCAACCAGCAGAAGGTGGTGATCGGCAAATGGTTGAATCGGCAGCCCTCGGTGATGTTCTTCGACGAGCCGAGCCGCGGCGTCGACGTCCAGGCCAAGCGGCAGATCTTCGACATCATCTGGCAGCAGGCGGCTGACGGTCTCGCCAGCATCTTCGTCTCGACGGAACTCGAGGAAGTGCTCGAAGTCGCCGACCGCATCCTCGTCATGCACCACGGCGCTGTCGTCGCCGAGGTGGATCCGACGAAAACCGACCTTACCGAACTTTACGGTCTGTGCATGGAAGGGGCCAAGCAATGACACTTGTGAGCCAAACGACCGAAGCTGGTGGCCAGAACACGCCGCTCAAGTTCCTCAAAACCTACCCGATGGAGATCATTCTCGCGGCGCTGGTGATCTTTCTGATACTGGTCGCGCCCGGCTTCGCCTCTACCGGTAATGTGCTGAACGTGCTGCGCACGGTCTCGATGCTCGGCATCATCGCCTTCGGCATGACCGCCGTGATCATCAGCGGCGAAATCGACCTTTCGGTCGGAGCCGGTGCCGCGCTCGCCGGCTGCATCGTCGCCTGGTTCGCCGACCGCTTCGCCGGTGTCTTCGGCGACTGGGGTGCGGTCACGGTCGGTTTTGGCGTGGCGCTGTTGCTCGGCTTCACGCTCGGCTACCTCACCGGTCGCTTCCGGCAATGGTTCAACGTGCCGACCTTCATCACCACGCTCGCGCTCTTCGCGGCGCTGCGCGGTGTCGCCAACCTGATCACCGGCGGCTTCCCGATGTCGTCCTTCCCGCTGGGCTTCGATTTCCTCGGCGGCGGCTATCTCTTCGGCATTCCGTTCCCGGTCTATATCTTCGCGCTGACCTTTGCCGCCATGCACTTCCTGATGAAGTACACGAGCTTCGGCCGCGAGGTTTATGCCGTCGGCGGCAATATGGAGGCGGCCCGTCTTTCCGGCATCGACATCTGGAAGGTGAAGGCGCTGACGCTCGGCCTCACCGGCGCGCTGACGGCCGTCTCCGGCACGCTGATCGCCTCGCAGATCGGGGCCGGAACCGGGACGACCGCGACCGGCATGGAACTTGACGTGATCGCGGCCGTCATAATCGGCGGCACGTCGCTTTTCGGCGGCAAGGGCCGCATCTGGGGCACGCTGATCGGCGTTCTCTTCCTTGGCTGCATCTCCAACGGCATGACGCTGATGAATGTCAGCGAATATTGGCAATACGTCGTGCGCGGCGGCATCATCCTCGGCGCCGTGCTTCTCAACCAGGTCCTGGAACGGGTGCGTTGAGACCGGAGTGGGGTGCCAGCATCCCGCTCCAACTTACGAGTTTCGCGGAGACAATCATGACTGAATTCAAGGGAAAAATCGCGCTGGTCACCGGCACTTCGGGGATCGGCCTCGCTTCGGCAATCCGTCTCGCTTCGTCGGGCGCGACCGTGATTGCCTGCGGCAACGACATCAATACCAACGAAGCCTTCGACCGCATCGCCAGGGAACGCGAGCTGCCGATGTCGACGCGGCTGACGGACGTTTCCGTCGAGGCCGAGGTGGAAGCAGCGGTGCGCGAAGCGGTGCTGCGCCATGGTGGCCTCGATATCATCGTCAATGCTGCGGCCGTGCACCCCTATGGCACGGTTCTCGATACCAGCGCCGAGACCTTCGCGCGCTGCCTCTCGGTCAATGTCGGTTCGATCTACCTGACCGGCCGCTTCGGCATTCCGGAAATGATGAAGCGCGGCGGCGGCGCCATCGTCAACATCTCCTCGGTGCAGGGCCATGCCTGCCAGCAGAACGTCGCGGCCTATGTCGCCTCCAAGGGCGCGATCCATGCACTGACCCGTGCCATGGCGCTCGATCACGCGGCGGCGAAGGTCCGGGTGAATTCGGTGAGCCCCGGCTCGGTGCGCACGCCGCTGCTTTCGCTTGCTGCCCGCACCTATGGCGGCGAGGGCGTCAGCGAAGCGGAAGCCTTCGCCCGCTTCGGTGCCGCGCATCCGATCGGCCGCATCGGCGAGCCGGAGGAGGTGGCCGAACTCGTCGCCTATCTCGCCTCCGACCGCGCCGCTTTCGTCACCGGTTCGGATTTCCGCATCGACGGCGGCCTCACTGCCGGTATCGGCGTCAAGTAATCAGACAGGAATTGATAAGATGAAGATCGGCCTCGGGCTTTACCGGGAACAGCTCACCCCGGACAATTTTCAGTTTGCGCAGCAGGCAGGTGCGACCCATGTGGTCGCGCATCTGACCAACTATTTCGCCGGCAAGGATCCTAAGATCGACAGCGGCGACCAGGGCGGCTGGGGCGATTGCTCTGGCGATCGGCTCTGGTCTTTCGAAGAACTGTCGGCGCTGGTGAAGGATGTGCGCGCCGGCGGCCTGGAGGTGGCAGCGATCGAGAACTTCTCGCCGCGCTTCTGGTCGGACGTGCTTTTGGACGGGCCTGAACGCGCCCAGCAGATCGAGGGGCTGAAGCAGCTCATCCGCGACGCCGGCCGCGCCGGCATTCCCTGCATAGGCTATAACTTCTCGCTTGCCGGCGTCTATGGCTGGACGCGTGGCCCCTATGCCCGCGGTGGTGCCGAATCCGTCGGCTTCGGCGTCGAGAACAACATTGCACCCAGCCCTGACGCGCCGATTCCCGACGGCATGGTCTGGAACATGCGCTATCGCCGTGGTGTCGCGGGTGCCGCTTCGGTCTCCGTCAGTTCGGCGGAGCTCTGGGATCGGCTTGCCCATTTCTTGAAGGAAGTCGTCCCGGTCGCCGAGGAGGCGGGTGTGGTGCTCGGCGCCCATCCGGATGATCCGCCGGCGGAGGAGTTGCGCGGCACTGCGCGGCTCGTCAATCGGCCAGAAAAATACGACCGGCTGATGGCGATCGTCGACTCGCCGTCGAACGGGCTGGAACTCTGCCTCGGCTCGCTGCAAGAGATGCCGGGCGGCGATATCTACGAACATGTGCGCCGCTTCGCCCGCTCCGGCCGCATCGGCTACATCCACTTCCGCAACGTGCGCGGAAAGATGCCGCGCTATGTCGAAACCTTCGTCGACGAGGGTGATATCGACATGGCCGAGATCATCCGCATCCTGCGCGACGAAAACTACCAGGGCGTGATGATCCCCGATCATACGCCGGCCATGACCTGCGGCGCCTCCTGGCACGCGGGCAAGGCCTTTGCGCTCGGTTACATGAAGGCGCTGGTGCAGAACGCCGAGGCGCTCGGGCCGTCGCGGTCGATCTCCACGTGCGTGGCGGCGGAATAGGAGGCGGCGATGGCCCGTGAGCTGATCTGTGTCGCGCCCGTTGGCGACCGTTGCGGCGAGGGAGCCGTCTGGTCGGCCACGGAAGCGGCACTCTACTGGACCGACATCAATCGGTTCCTCATCCATCGCTACGACGAGGCGATGCGCGCAGTTAGAACTTGGCTGTTCGAGGAGCCGGTGGTCGCGATCTCGCTGACGCAGGAAGATGGCCGGCTGCTCGTCGCACTCGGCTCGAAGCTGATCTGGTGGTGGCCGCAGACGGATCGGCGTGAGGATCACGGCTTCGTCCTGCCCGGCGCGCCGCGGGTGCGCCTCAATGACGGTCGCACTGATCCGGCCGGAAATTTCTGGGTCGGATCGATGAAGAACAATGTCCTGCCCGATGGTCAGCTTGGCGAGGTTGGGCCGGGGGAGGGTATTCTCTACCGGATCGCGCGCGATGGGGCCGTTACCGAATGGCGGCACGGCCTCGGTATCTCCAACACGCTCTGCTGGAGCCCGGATCGAGGAACCTTCTACTTCGCCGATACGCTGGCAAACGAGATCTATGCCTTCGACTATGATGCCGGGGCCGGCGCGATATCCGGCGAACGGCATTTTTTCACCGGCTTCGATCGCGGCTCGCCCGACGGTTCGGCAATCGACAGCGAGGGGTATCTCTGGAACTGCCGCTATGGCGGCCGTTGCATAGCCCGGATTGCGCCCGACGGCAGCCTTGCCGAGGTGATCGACATGCCGGTCACCAACATCACCACCTGCACCTTCGGCGGCGCGGACCTCAAAACGCTTTACATCACCACGGCCGGCTCGGGACCGGGCGAACGCCTTGCCGGCAGCCTCTACGCCATGCGGGTCGAGGTCGCGGGCCTTCCGGAGAACCGCTACGGGATAGCGACCAAGTGAGCGCGATGACGACGAGACGTGCGCTTGCCTGGGCGCATGGGTGCCTGTCGGTGCAGTCGCTCGGCGGCATGTTCGGCCCAGTGCTGTTCCTCTTGCCGGACGGGCGACAGGTCAGTCCCTTGCATGTCGCGCCCTGGGGCAATGATCCGAAGCGTGGGACCTTGCCCGAGATCTTGCAGGAGCTTCGCGGCGAGTGGCCCTGCGTTCCCTTCGGCAGCGACGCCGAGCGGTCGCTCCCCGCAGGCTGGTCCGCAACAGGCGAGAGCTTCGACGGCGCCGGCGTGCCGCATGGTCACAGCTCGAATGTCCAGTGGATCTGGGGCGACTGCGACGACCGACAGATCACCATGGAATGCCACTATCCCGAGGATCACCCGATCCGCTTGCTTCGCCGGCATATCATGCCGGATTCGAAGGCGGCTGCCGTCGACCTCACGCTGGAAATCGAGGGCCGGCGTCCGTGCCGCCTTCCGATCGGTCTGCATCCGACGTTCCGGCTGTCGCCGCGGCCGGGTTCGGTCGTTATCGAGCCGGGCAGCTACGATTGGGTCTGGAGTTTTCCTGGCGATGTCGAGCCGGGTGCGGCGCTATTTGCGCTCAATCGGCGTTGGTCCTCGCTCAAGAGCGTTGAGACCCGCGACGGTGCGGCTCATGATGCGGCACAGGTGCCGCTTGTCGAAGACACCGAGGACCTGCTTCAGCTCTCGGGCATCGACGGCAGTCTCGCGCTCCATTACCGCGACGAGGGCTTTCGCGCGCGGCTGTCGTGGCAGAAGGAGCACTTTCCAAGCCTCCTGCTCTGGTACAGCAATCGCGGCCGCAAGGCCTATCCCTGGGACGCGCGGCATGTGGCGCTTGGCGTCGAGCCGATCGCTTCCGCCTTCGATCTCGGGCCGGCAATCTCTACCGGCGCCAATGCCCTGGCGTCTTCCGGCATCGCGACCGCAATCGCCTTCGAGCCCGACCAGACCTTCACCACCCACTACCGGCTTTCAGTCGAAGCCGCTCCCATGGGCTGAGCCGACGCGCTCGCCGAAACGTTGCAATTGAAAGGCCAAGAGAATGAAACTGCTGCGTCTCATCATCGACGGCTCCGCTGTGCCCTGCATTCTCGATGGCGAGGGCAGGGCGCGGGATGTCTCCTCGCTCGTGCAGGACTTCACGGCAGAAACCCTGACAGCTGTCATGGTGGCGCTGTCTGGCATTGATCTATCGGCCCTACCCGTGATGCCGGTGATCGACGCCGATATCCTGCCGCCGGTCGCAAGGCCGGGCACGATCTGGTGCGTCGGGCTCAACTACTCCGACCACGCGGAAGAGGCGGGTCTGACGGTGCCGGCTGAACCGATCCTTTTCAACAAGGCGGCCGGAACCTATTGCGGTCCGAACGCGCCGCTTCTTCATTCTGAAAAAATGTCGAAGCTCGACTGGGAGGTCGAACTCGGCATCGTCATCGGCAAACGGGCGCTCAATGTATCCCGCGCCGACGCAATGGAGCATGTCTTCGGCTACTCCGTCGTCAACGATGTCTCCGAACGCGCCTGGCAGATGGAGCGCGGCGGCCAGTGGGTGAAAGGCAAGAGCTTCCCGAACTTCTGCCCGACGGGCCCCTGGCTCGTGACCCGAGACGAAATGCCGGACCCGCAGGCGCTTTCGATGTGGCTCGACGTCAACGGCGAACGCATGCAGTCGGGCACGACCGCGCGCATGATCTTCGACGTCGCAACCATCGTCTCCTACATGAGCGAGTTCTGCGTGCTGGAGCCCGGCGATCTCATCTGCACCGGCACGCCGCCCGGCGTCGGCATGGGCAAAAGGCCGCCGCGTTATCTGAAGCCCGGTGATGTGGTGGAACTCGGCATCGACGGCCTCGGTCGCCAGCGTCAGATCGTTCAGTCCCTCTAGATCGATACGGAAAGGCCTGACCATGAATGGAAATACGGGACGATTGGCGGGGCGTTTGGCCATGGTCACCGCCGCCGGCCAGGGCATCGGCCGCGCCGTCGCCGAGCGGTTGATGGCCGAGGGTGCGGAGGTCCACGCCAGCGACATCAATGCCGACCTGCTCTCCACCCTCGACGGCGCCAGGACGACGAGGCTTGATGCGACGGACCACGCGGCAGTGGCCGCCTACTTCGCAGCCTTGGCCCGGGTCGATATCCTCGTGCATGCGGTCGGCTACGTGCACCAGGGCACGATCGAGGAGTGCTCGGCCGAGGACTGGCGTCGCTCGGTCAACATCACGCTCGACAGCGCCTATAACGTCATTGCCGGCGCGATCCCGAAGATGAAGGCCCATGGCGGCAGCATCATCACCATCGGTTCGGTCGCCTCCTCGATCAAGGGCTTCCCTCGGCGAGCAGCTTACGGTGCCGCCAAGGGCGGCGTCATCGGGCTCACCAAGGCCGTTGCCGCCGACTACGTCTCAGAGGGCATTCGCTGCAATTCGGTCTGCCCGGGAACCGTCGCCTCGCCGTCGCTGGAAGAGCGTATCGGCGAACTCGGTGAAAAACTCGGAAGCCGGGACGAGGCCCACAAGTCCTTCATTAGCCGGCAACCGGCCGGGCGCTTCGGCACGGTCGAGGAGGTCGCTGCGATCTGTGCCTTTCTGGCTTCCGACGAGGCGGCCTTCATCACCGGGCAGGCAATCAATATCGACGGTGGCATTACGATCTGAGCGTTGCCTTCGTTCAAGTCCGCCAAATGCAAAACACCTCCGAATGTTCTCCGGAGGTGTTCGTTTTCGTACCGTCGAATGGCATCGGTTTGACGCCATTCGAGATCGTTTGTCGATCAGGCCGACAGTGCCTTGAACGCGGCGAGGATGGCATCGCCCATTTCCGTCGTGCCGACCTTCTTCGCACCCTCGGCCATGATGTCGCCGGTGCGGATGCCCTGGTCGAGCACCGCGGCGATCGCCTTTTCCAGATTGTCGGCTTCCGTCACCAGGTTGAAGGAATAGCGCAGGCACATGGCAAACGAGGCGATCATCGCGATCGGGTTGGCAATGCCCTTGCCGGCAATGTCGGGGGCCGAGCCATGCACCGGCTCGTAGAGCGCCTTGCGCTTGCCGGTCACTGCATCCGGGGCACCGAGCGAGGCCGACGGCAGCATGCCGAGCGAGCCGGTCAGCATGGCGGCGACGTCCGACAGCATGTCGCCGAACAGGTTGTCGGTGACGATGACGTCGAACTGCTTGGGCTGGCGCACCAGCTGCATGCCGCCGGCATCGGCCAGCATGTGCTCGAGCTGCACGTCGGAATATTTCGCCTTGTGGGTCTCGGTCACCACCTGGTTCCACAAGACGCCCGACTTCATGACGTTGCGCTTTTCCATCGAGCAGACGCGGTTCTGCCGCGTGCGCGCCAGTTCGAAGGCGACGCCGGCGATGCGTTCGATCTCGTAGGTGTCGTAGACCTGGGTGTCGATGCCACGCTTCTGGCCGTTGCCGAGATCGATGATTTCCTTCGGTTCACCGAAATAGACGCCACCGGTCAGTTCGCGCACGATCAGGATGTCGAGGCCTTCGACGAGTTCCGGTTTCAGCGACGAGGCGGCAGCCAGCGCCGGGTAGCAGATCGCCGGGCGCAGGTTGGCGAACAGTTCGAGATCCTTGCGCAGGCGCAGCAGGCCGGCTTCCGGACGCACCTCGTAGGGCACCGCATCCCACTTCGGGCCACCGACGGCGCCAAACAGCACCGCATCGGCGGCCAGCGCCTTCTTCATGTCCGCTTCCGAGATCGCCTGGCCATGGGCGTCATAGGCCGAACCGCCGACCAGGCCCTCGTCGGTGACGAAACCGGCACCAAGCTCGGCATTCATGTAGGCGATGATTTTGCGGACTTCCGCCATGGCTTCCGGGCCGATGCCGTCGCCGGGGAGGATGAAAAGTTTGCGGGCCATTTTCGGCACTCCTGTTTCAGTTTGAATTCAAAGCGGCCTTGCCGCGTTGGTGATAATGCGGATCGGCACTATGACGCCGCGCGTCGCCCGATTTCCGGCACTGGCCGCGCGCCTTCGATCTGCCCGATGCGCTCGCGCAGCGTGTTGGCGATGGCGTGCGAGACCGGGGCAACGGCGATCTCGAGGTTGGCCCTGCCGCCGTCCACCTCGACTGCAAGCTTCGAAACGCTGACGCCGAGCCGACGAACGATATCAAGCAGCCGGGAGACGATATTTTCCAGATCGCCGCTTTCGACGGTGTAACGCATGGTGTCGGTCATGCTGCCACCTTCGGCCAGGGCCGCTGCTCAGGACGCATCGTCTCGAATGCGCTTGCGAGGCGCAGGACGCCGATATCGTCAAAGGACTGGCCGATGATCTGCAGCCCGATCGGCAGGCCGCCAGCGGTAAAGCCACAGTTGATCGAGATCGCCGGCTGTCCGCCCATGTTGACGGCGACGGTGAAGGCGATGTGTTCGAATGGCTTCTGTGGGTCGTTGACCGGCGAGGCCCATTCGGCTGGATAGGATGCTGTCGGCGCGGTCGGCGACAGGATGAAATCGAAGCCGGTGAGTGCGGTGTGCAGCGCATTGCGCATTGCCTCGATCTGGGCGAAGCCGGTATAGACCTCGCGGCCCGAGAAATTCTCTGCCGTTTTGATCCAGTCGAAGATGTAGGGCAGGATCTGCGCCTGCTGTTCCGGTGCCAGACGCGACACGTCTTCCCAGCCGCGAGCACGCCAGAAGCGGTCGAGACCATCGATCATTTCGCGCGTGAGGAATGGGCCGACCGGTTCGATGATCGCGCCGGCATCGGTGAAAAGCCTGGCAGCCCGTTTGACCGCGTGTTCCGTTTCTTGCGTGACCACCTGGCCGAAGCCGGCATCGAGCCAGAGGCCGATTTTCAAGCCCCTGACATTGCGGTCAAGATCGAGCCAGGGGATGTCGGCATAGGGCAGGGCCATCGTGTCGCGAGCATCCGGCTTCGACAGCACCGACATGTAAAGCGCGGTATCGGCAACCGTCCGGGTCATCGGCCCTGCGACGCGGCCGATAAAGGGCGGATTGATCGGGACACGGCCGGCAGATGGTTTGAGACCAACAACGCCGCACCAGCCGGCCGGCAGGCGGACCGAGCCACCGATATCCGTGCCGATGTGAAGGGGACCATAGCCGGCGGCGGCTGCAGCGCCTGCACCGGCGCTGGAGCCGCCGGGATTGGCCGAGAGGTCCCACGGATTGCGGGCGAGCTTGTGGAAACTGGAAAGGCCGGAGGAAAGCATGCCGTAATCAGGCATGGTGGTCTTGGCGAGAAGAATGCCGCCCGCCTCGCGGGTGCGGGCTGCCGGCGGCGCGTCGGCGGCGGCTGGTGTGAGCGACACGGCGGCGCAGCCGAGCGGCACGGCGGTGCCCTTGGTCGCGATATTCTCCTTGATCGTCACGGGCACGCCATCGATCGCGCCGAGCGGTTCGCCCTTCACCCAGCGCGCTTCCGATGCCTTGGCGCTTTCGCGCGCCGCGTCCGGGTCATAGGCCCAGAGCGCGTTGAGTTTCGGCTCCGAGGTGTCGATCCGCGCGATGACCGCGTCGGTGACCTCGACGGGAGAGAGCTTTTTCGAGCGGTATGCCTCGACAAGGTCGACGGCGGAGAAATCGGCGAGTTCGGACATGGCGTAATTCCTGCAGGTATGAGCAGTTCCGGGGAACTGCAGAGCTTGGGGCTCTAGGCAAAATGACAGCGGGCGGACCAGGCCGGCTTCACCGGCTTGGCCTCAGGCGTACGGGTCAGACAGATCTCCTGCCTCACCGGACAGACGGCGGCATAGGCGCAGCCGGCTGCGGTCGTTGCGGTATGGACGGGCGTCTGCGGGGGGCCGTCGGAACGTAACCGCTTGCGGCGCCCGGAAAAGGGCTTCGGCACGGCTGCGACTAGCGCCTGGGTGTAGGGATGTCGCGGGTTGTCGAAGACTTCGTTTGTCGGCCCTTCCTCGACGATCCGGCCGAGATGCATGACGGCGACCCGGTCGGTGATGGCGCGGACCACGCCGAGATCATGGCTGATGAACAGGTAGGAAAGGCCGAGCTTTTCCTGCAGGTCCATCATCAGGTTCAGCACCTGCGCCTGGATCGACACGTCAAGCGCCGAAACCGGCTCGTCGGCGACGATCAACGCCGGCCGCGTGATCAGCGCGCGGGCAATGGCGATGCGCTGGCGCTGGCCGCCGGAGAATTCGTGCGGGTATTTGTCGGCCGATGCGAGCGGCAGCCCAACCGCCTCCAGCACCTCGGCGATGCGCCGGTTGCGCTCGGCGGTGCCGGTCCCGCCTTCCAGCGAGACGATCGGCTCGGAAATGATCGTGCGGACCGTATGGCGCGGATCGAGCGAGCCGTAGGGATCCTGGAAGATCGCCTGGAATCCCTTGCGTGCCTCGCGCAAGCCCGCCCGGTCGAGCGCGTAGATGTTCGTGCCGGCGATATTGACCTCGCCCGATTGCGGTCGCTCCAGTCCCATCACCGCGCGCGCCAGCGTCGATTTGCCGGAGCCGCTTTCGCCGACGATGCCAAGGCTCTGGCCGGCGGCGAGTTCGATGCTGACGCCATGGAGCACGCGCAGGCGGCTGTGTTTCGAGAAGATCGACGGGCGTGGCAGATCGTATTCGCGCACCAGATCGGTGGTCTTGAGAATGGTCTCGCTCACGGTGCCACCATCCTTTCGCGGGGATGAAAGCAGGCCGCGCGATGCTGCACATTTCCATCGGTATTGATCAGGTCCAGCGTCGGGATCGCGCGGCGGCAATCCGGCTGCGCGAAGGAACAGCGCTCGGCGAAGGAACAGTAGGCTGGCCGGCCAAAGGGATCAGGCACGATGCCGGGGATGGCGTTCAGCCGCGGCCGCCCTTCGCCCGCGCGACGTGGCGCGAGGGCTGCGCCATGCGGCGAGGCGGCAAAGAGGCCGCGCGCATAGGGATGCGCCATGCGGGCGAAGACATCGTCCGTGCGCCCGGTCTCGATGATGCGGCCTGCATACATGACGGCGATGCGGTCGGTCATTTCGGAGACGACGCCGAGATCGTGGGTGATCAGCATCAGCGCCGTGCCGGTGTCTTCGATGAGTTCGTCAAGCAGGTCGAGGATCTGCGCCTGCACCGTCACGTCGAGCGCGGTCGTCGGCTCGTCGGCAATCAAAAGGTCCGGCTCGCAGGCAATCGCCATGGCGATCATCACGCGCTGCCTCTGGCCGCCCGAGAGCTGGTGCGGGTAGAGATCCAGATCGAAGCGCGGCGCCGGCAGGCCGACACGGTCGAGAAGCGCGCGCGCCTTCGTTTCGGCATCGGCTTTGGTTTCGCCGAGATGCAGCCGCCGTCCCTCTGCGATTTGTGCGCCGATCGACTTCACCGGGTTCAGCGCCGTCATCGGCTCCTGAAAAATCATCGCGACGCGTCGACCGCGATAGCCGCAGTACTCGGCCTCGGCCAAGCCAGCGAGATTGCGGCCGTCGAACAAAAGCTCGCCGCGCACCCGCATGCGCTGCGGCAACAGGCCCATCACGGCGAGTGCGGTCATCGACTTGCCGCTGCCGGATTCGCCGACGATGCCGAGGCGCTCGCCGCGGTTGAGCTCGAGATCGATGTCGCAGACGATATCGACCTGGCTCTTGCCCGCCGAGAGTTCGACCGACATGCCGGCCATGTGAAGCAAGGGTTTCGTCATCGTTGCCGCCTCACGCGCGGGTCGAGAATGTCGCGCAGACCGTCGCCAAGCAGGTTGAGGCCGAGCACCGCGAAAGTGATCGCCAGGCCCGGGAAGATCGCAAGCCACGGCGCCTGGTAGATGAAGGTCTGGGCGTCGTTCAGCATCTTGCCCCAGCTCGGCATCGGCGGTTGCGTGCCGAGGCCGACATAGGAAAGCCCGGCCTCGGCAACGATCGCCAGTGCGAACTGGATCGTCACCTGCACCAGCAGCACGTGGTTGATGTTGGGCAGAATGTGCAAAAGCGTGATCGCCACGTCGCCGCGGCCGGCGCAGCGCGCCGCCTGCACATATTCGCGCTTCCACAGGCCCATCGAGGCACCGCGGGTGACGCGGGCAAAGACGGGGATGTTGAAGATGCCGATCGCGATCATCGCGTTGGTTGCGCCAGGCCCAAAGATGGCGGTGATGATCACGGCAGTCAGAAGCGCGGGGAAGGCGAAAGCAAGGTCGCTCATGCGCATGACCAGACCATCGACCCAGCCGCCACGTGCGGCAGCCCAGGCGCCGAGTGGCACACCGATGCCGGCGCCGACCAAGACGGCGACGATCGAAACTGAGATCGAATTGCGGGCGCCGACCATGATCATCGACAGGATGTCGCGACCGAAATTGTCGGTGCCGAACCAATGGGCAAGGCTCGGTCCCTGTAGCTTGTCGCGGAAGTTCATCGCGGTCGGCGAATAGGGCGTCCAGGCAAAGGAGACGAGCGCCATGGCCACGAGGATCAGGGTGACGGTGGCACCGATCGTCAGGCTGCGGCTGCCGATGAGCTTGGAGATCACGCCGGGCTCCGCGGCGACTGTAGAGTTCGACATCAGTGACCTCCCCGCGAAAGCCGCGGATCCAGGTAGCCGTAGACCAGATCGACAAGGAAATTGATGCTGATGACGGAGGCCGCAAGCAGCGTCACCAGCGTCTGCACCGTCACGAGATCGCGCTGGGCGATCGCCTGGAAGACGAGGCGGCCGACGCCCGGCAGGTTGAAGACGTTTTCGATGATGATCGTGCCGGCGAGCAGAAAGGAAAACTGCAGGCCGATGATGGTGACGACCGGGATCAGCGCGTTTGGCACCGCGTGTTTCCATAGGGCGCCCGAACGGCTCAGCCCCTTGGCGCGCGCCGTGCGGATGAAATCCTCGCCGAGCGTTTCGATGACCGCGGAGCGGGTCACGCGTGCGAGAATGGCGGCAAGCGGCAGGCCGAGCGCGAAGGCCGGAAGGATCAGTGAATGCAGGCCGTTCCAGAAACCGCCTTCCCAGCCGGCAAAACCTGAAGCCGGGAACCAGGCGAGCTTCAGCGCGAAGAGCAGGATGAAGAGCAGCGCCAGCCAGAAATTCGGGATCGCGACGCCGACCTGGGCGATGCCCATGACGACGGTGTCGCCGGTCTTGCCGCGATTGGCGGCGGCATAGACGCCGATGGCGATGGCGACGACGACGGAGATCGCCATGGAGAGCAGGGCCAGCGGCAGCGTCACGAGGATGCGGGGCCCGAGCAGTTCGCGGATCGGCACCGAATAGGTGAGGCTCGTGCCGAAATCGCCGACGACGAAGCCGCCGATCCAGTGGAGGTAGCGGATCCAGATCGGCTGATCGAGGCCGAGCTGCCGGTGCAGCGCCGCGATCGCGTCGGCGTCGGCATTCATGCCGAGCATCAGCACGGCGGGGTCGCCGGGCAGCACCTGCATCAGCAGAAAGACGATGACTGAAGCGGCAAGCGTCGTCAGAATGAGCGACACGAGGCGACCGCCGATAAAGGAAATCACATCAACCTCCCGGAAAGAGCGAGCGTTGACCGGCGCAGGGTGTGCCGGTCAACGCGTGATCTGCCTCCGCCCCTCGTCAAAGGGGCGGATGCCAATCCTCAGTTTTCCCAATAGGTCTGGGTCTGGTCGTCGGCCGGAACCGGCATGTTCTTCCAGAGACCCTTCACCTTCTTGTTCCAGACGCCGATCTTCGGCAACGCGTAGAGGAAGACGTTCGGCTCGTCGGCCGCCAGCTTGCGCTGGAGCTGGCCTGCGAGGTCCAGCTGCTCGGCTTCGGTCGAAGCGAGCGTGAAGGACTTGTAGAGCGCCTTGTAGTCGGAGTTCTGGTAGTTGAAGTAGTACTTGTCGCGGGCATAGATATCGAGGTCGCGGGCCTCGGCATGGGCGATGATCGTCGCGTCGAAATCCGAATTCTTGAACACCTGGTCGAGCCATTGCGCGAATTCGATTGGCACGAGGTTCACCTTGACGCCGACTTCGCTGAGCATGGCCGCGATGATCTCGCCGCCACGACGCGCATAGGCCGGCGGCGGCAGCATGATGGTGATCTCAAGGCCTTGGACTCCCGCTTCTTGCAACAGCTGCTGCGCCTTGCCCGGATCATAGGGGTAGGTCTCGTTCAGGTCGACATAGCCGGGCTCGACCGGCGAATAATGCGAGCCGATCGTCGTGCCGAAGCCGGAATAGGTGCCTTCGACTAGCGCCTTGCGGTCGATCGCATAGGCGAGCGCCTGGCGAACCCGCACGTCGTCGAAGGGCTTGCGGGCATTGTTGAGCGCGAGCACCACCTTGCCCGAGGTGCTGCCGACCTCGACCTGCAGGTTCGGATCGCTCTGGAACTGGCTGACGAGTTCTGCGGCCTGGAACATCGGGAAGGCATCGACATTGCCGGCGAGAACGGCGGCAGCGGCAGCCGAGGGATCGCTGATGAACTTGAAGGTCACTTCGCTGAGCTTGGCCGGCTCACCCCAATAGTCGGCGTTCTTTTCGAGCACCACCTTGTCGCCCTTCGCCCACTCCTTGAATTTGAACGGGCCGGTGCCGACAGGCTTGGTCTTGTTGTCCGCCGCCGCCGACGGCGCGATCATGACCGCATCGCCCCAGGCCATGTTGAAGAGGAAATTGGAGGCCGGGCGCTTCAGCGTCACGACCGCCGTCGCCGGGTCCGGGCATTCGGTCTTTTCGATCGGCTCGAACAGGCCTTTCTGCGCGTTGGTCGAATCGGCCCCGACCGCGCGTTCATAGGAGAACTTGACGACCGAGCAGTCGAACGGCGTGCCGTCGTGGAACTTGACGCCCTGGCGAAGCTTGAAGCTGTAGGTCTTCTGGTCGTCGGAGACCGTCCAGCTCTCGGCGAGCAGCGGCTTGACGCTGCCATCCTCGACAACACGCACGAGACCTTCGAAAAGGTTGCCGTAGGTGATGTAGCGGATCGGTGCGGCGGCACCGGCGGTCGGGTCGAGGCCCGGCGGCTCCAGCACCTGGCCGACGGTGATCGTATCCTTGGCCATCGCCGTCGTCAGCGACGCGGCGATGAAGCATGAGGCAAGTGCCCATTTCGTCAAATTCAGCATGGTTCCCCCGCTTTGCGGTTTCGTTGTTTATGGTCCCAGTAGTCAGATCGAAGCAATCAGATCGATCGGCCGCCGTCGACGTCGAGCGCGACGCCAGTGATCATCGATGCCTGTGGCGAGGCGACGAAGGCGGCGGCTTCGGCGAGATCCTCGGGCTTCAACAGGCGCCCGAGCGGAATGGAGTCGCGGAACTTCTTGCGGACTTCCTCGGTGTCCTCGCCCATGAAGGTCGAAAGCAGCGGCGTTTCGCCGGCGACCGGATTGAGCGCGACGACGCGGATGTTGAACGGCGCGAGCTCGATCGCCAGCGCCTTGGTGGCGGAGACCACCCAGCCCTTGGTCGCATTGTACCAGGCAAGGTTCGGCCGCGGCCGGTTGGCGCCGGTCGACGCGATGTTGACGATCACGCCCGACTTGTTTTCCTTCATGTGCGGCAGCAGCGCCCGCGTCATCAGGTAGACGCCGCGCACGTTGACGCCGAGGATCCGGTCGAACTCGTCCGGCTCGACCAGTTCGGCGTTCTGCGGCTTGTGGCCGATGCCGGCATTGTTGATCAGGATATCGACGCGTCCGAATTTCTCGAGGCTTGCAGCAACGGCTGCCTCGACATCCGCTTGTTTGGCAATATCAGCGACCACGGCAAAGGCATTGCCGCCGAGTTCGTTCGCCACGCGCTCGGCGCCCTTGGCATCGCGATCGACGACGATGACCTTGGCGCCGCCTTCGATGAAGCGCTTCGCAATGCCCTCACCGAAGCCGGAGCCCGCGCCGGTGATAAGAGCGACTTTACCTTCCAGTGACATTTTGTTGTTCCTCCCGAGGGGATTTAGATCAAGGGTTAGAGCGGGATGCGGGCGGAAAACCGCGCACACTTTTCCTCATCCGGTTCTAGCCGTGGTAGACAGAAATGGTTTTCATGCTGGCAAAGCCGTAGAGGGCCTCAAAGCCCTTCTCGCGGCCATGGCCGGATTTCTTGACGCCGCCGAAAGGCAGCTCGACGCCACCGCCGGCGCCGTAATTGTTGATGAAGACCTGGCCGGCGTGAACGGCACGCGCCATCCGCAACTGCCTACCGCCGTCATTGGTCCAGACGCCGCAGACGAGGCCATAGGCGGTGCCGTTGGCGAGCCGGATGGCTTCGTCCTCGCCGTCGAACGGCATGATCACCTGCACCGGGCCGAAGATTTCTTCCTGTACCGTGCGATGGTCGTGCGGCACGTCGCGCAAAAGCGTCGGCGCGACATAGGCGCCCTCGGTGGGCGCATCGGCAACGATCTCGCCGCGCGCCGCCACTTTCAGGCCATCCTTTGCGGCATCGGCGAGGAAGCCTTCGATGATGGCCTTTTGCCGCTGCGAGACGACCGGGCCGACGGAGAGATCGGCGCCCGCCGGGCCGACCTTCAGCGCGCGGTACCGTTCGCTCATGCGCGCGACAACCTCCTCGTAGACGGCTCGTTCCACGAGGATGCGCGAGGAGGCCGAGCAGGTCTGGCCGGCATTCTGGATGCCGGCGTTCACCAGGAAGGGAACGGCGCGATCGAGGTCCGCATCGGCGAAGACGATCTGGGCCGACTTGCCGCCGAGTTCCAGCGTCACCGGCACCGCGTTCTTCGCGGCTGCCGCCTGCACCATTTCGCCTGTCCGGACCGAACCGGTAAAGGAGATGTGGTTGACGTCAGGATGTTCGGAAAGCGCGGCGCCTGCCTCCGAGCCGAAACCGGTGACGATGTTGAGCGCGCCCGATGGCAAGCCTTCTTCTTCGGCGATGCGGGCAAATTCGAGGATCGTCAGGCACGCCTCTTCGGCCGGCTTGACCACGGCCGCGTTGCCCATGGCAAGTGCTGCACCGAGGCTGCGGCCGAGGATCTGCATCGGGTAGTTCCAGGGAATGATGTGGCCCGTCACCCCATGCGGCTCATAGACCGTCAGAACGGTGAAACCGTTCTGATACGGGATGGTATCGCCGTGCACCTTGTCGGCGGCGCCGCCGTAGAATTCAAGGTAACGGGCAAGCGCCACGACGTCGGCGCGCGCCTGCGTCACGGGTTTGCCGACATCGCGCGCCTCGAGCTCGGTCAGAAGATCGATGTTGCGCAGCACTGCAGCCGATATCCGGGTCAATACCCGGCCGCGCTCGGTCGGCGTCATCCGACCCCAGTCACCGAAGAGAGCCGCGCGCGCGGAGCGCACTGCGAGGTCGATGTCGTCCCGGGTCCCCCGGGCGATGCGCGCGAACTCCTGGCCGTTTGAGGGATCCCGGACAGTGATGAATTCGCCGCCCGCTGCGTCCTGCCAGTTGTTCGCGATGAAATTGCCGTAGGTCTTCACGTCATGCCTCTTTGTCAGTCTCGCGCGCCTCAAGGAGCGCTTTCAATCTCGTTGCCGTCGCGTTGATATGGGCGCGTGCCAGCTTCTCGGCCTCGTCGAGGTTTCGTGCCGCGATCGCCTCGACGATCAGCCCGTGCTCGGCGACCGCGGTGCTCGCGCGTTCGCTGGACAGCGAAAAGGCGGGCGCAAAGACCTGCGAGGTCATACGCAGAAGCGGTCCGAGCGGTGCGAGCGATGTGTTGCGCGAGGCGGCGACGATCGCCTCGTGAAAGATCACGTTGGACTGGGTGTAGGCGGCGGGATCCCAGTTCTCGACAGTCTTGCGCTGGCGCTCCACCTGCTTTGCCAGATCCTTGATCTCGGCGGTGGTGGCACGCTCGGCGGCGTTGCGGGCAGCCACGCCGTCCATCGCTTCGCGCACCGCGTAGGCGTCGAGAAGCTTCGGCAGGTCGGCGGTTGCGACCCTGACACCGCTGCCCGGCTTGTTGACCACCAGCCCGTCGCGCTCGAGCACCCGCAACGCTTCGCGCAGCGGCGTACGGCTGATTCCGAATTCGGCGGCGATCCGCTCCTGGCGCAGCGTCGCGCCCGGCGCATAGACGCCGGCATAGATGCGTTCGCGAAGTGCCTGAGCTACTTCGTCAAGAAGGCGCGATTGGCTTCGCCATTCGAAGGATTGGTTCATCGATCCCTCCCAAGATCGAGGTAAATTGTATCCAGGATACAGAAGATGTCAATCGGCGGCCTGCGCGAGTTCCGCTTTGTGCAAGTACTTCCGCTCTCCCGCACGCCCGACTGGCCGCCGGCCGGGTCCTAGCCGTCAAAGCGATCGCAAGACGAGGTGACCGTTTGCCGGCTCATGTTTCGACCTGACCCCAAAATTTGACGGTTGTCGGTTTGCGGCTCCCGTCCGCGGATAGAAGGCGGCCACTGACGTTCCACTGGAGCGTTATTCAGCCAAAGGAGAGGCGATGCATCACGAAGTTGCGCGGCACGAAGACGCTTCCAAATCGGCTCGCTTCGGCGCGTTTTCTTCACGCCCGGCGATTCGGCCCTTTGGCCTCGACCGCGATCGGTCTCTATCTGCAGAGCCTGCCGGCCGCCGCCGCATGCAGCTTCGTGCCGACCGCCGGTGACGACATCTATCTGTGCGACAGCGGCACTTCGGCCGGCTTTACGGATCTTGGCGGCAACAATACGCTTTCCCTGCCTGTCGGTGGTACCGGTACCATTACCAGCGCCGTCACCTTCGGCGCCGGCAGCGACAGTTTCACGATGACCAGCGGTACGCTGCAGTCGCTGAACCAGGGTGACAACCTCGACACGTTCTTCATGTCGGGCGGCCATATCGTCGGCTTCTTTGACGACGGCGACAGCGCAGTCATGACCGGCGGGCGCATCGGCCGCGTCAACATGCTGCTCGACGACAACCTGTTCGACATGTCGGGAGGCACGATCGACAACAACCTGGTCGCAGGCTTCGGCAACGACACGATCATTCTCTCCGGCGGCACGATCGGCGGCAACATCAGCGTCAGCGGCGGCACGGATAGCGTGACGTTGACGGGCGGGTCTGTCGGCGGCAATGTCCTGATGAGTTTCGGAACGGATACGTTCACGTGGCGGCGGCACCATCGATGGTAGCGTTGACCTCGGGGCCGACAACGACACTGCAAGGCTTCGCAACCTGACGAGCGCCAACCTCGCCGGGACCGATACGCTTACCGGCGGCCTGGGTGTCGACGGCTTGACGTTGGAAAACGTCCAGACCGGCGTCGTGGCGCGGTTCCAAAGCTGGGAAACCATCAATGCCAACGCCGGCAGCGTGTTGACTTTTGATGGCAATCTGACGCTCGGTGACAGCGGTTCGGGAACCGGCACGCTCAATGTCGATGCATCCAGCACGCTTCGCGGCGGCGGGACCAATGCGGCGGTCTCGGCAGCCGCGCCCGGTCAATTAGTGGCGGTCATCAATGCCGGCACCATCGATTTGTCGGATGCCGGCGCAAGCACGAGCGATCGCTTTACGGTCAACGGCAACTACACCGGCAATGGTGGCCTGCTGGTACTCGATACCGTTCTGGACGATGATGCCTCGCCATCGGATCGCGTCGTCGTGTCAGGCGGCACGGCGACCGGCACAACTGCCGTCAGCGTTGTCAACGCCGGAGGTGCCGGTGCCGATACGCTTGCGGATGGCATTATGGTCGTCGAGCTCGCCAATGGTGCGACGTCAGCGGCAAGCGCCTTCGCGCTCAATGGCAGGGTCGCCGCCGGCGCCCACGAATATTTGCTCTACAAGGGCGGAGTGACGGCCGGGTCGGAAGAGAATTTCTATCTGCGCTCGACGCTCGTCGTCGTGCCGACGCCGACAACGCCGCCACCCGAGAACGTGCCACCAATTATCGTCGACCCGCCGGCCGTGCCGCCCACAGTGCCGCCGGTCGTAGAGCCGGAAATCGTCATCCTTCCTCCTGGCCCCGGCGTTGCGCCACCTTCGGAGGACGCGACGCCGGTCGAGCTCGAAATCGTGACCGTGGACATTGGCGGAGTGCCGACCGTAGTCGAAGTCGTGCCGCTCTATCGCGTCGAGGTTCCGACCTATTCCGCAGTCCCACAGATTGCCGAATATCTGGCGCTTTCGACCCTTGGCACCTTCCATGAACGGCGTGGCGGATGGTTCGATCGCGCCACCGCTCGCGAGCGCGTTGACGTGCCCGTCCTACCTGTTTCAATTAGCAGCGGGTATGGTGGGAGGCTGGCCGTGCAGATACTGGATTGGATTGCGATTATCCTGTTCCTCGTAACCTGGGTGGGATTGGAGCCGATGATGGCGCTTGGCTGGCCGCGCCGGACAGACAGCCTGATGCTCGACATGGTGCGTATCAGGCGGGCCTGGATGCGCGAGGTCCTGACACGGGATACCAATTTCATCGGCGATGCCGCCATCCTCGGTCACACGATCAACTCGGCCTCGTTTTTCGGTTCGGCCAATCTCATCGTCATCGTCGCCATGAGCAGTGCGCTTTTCATCCAGCCGACGGCAGGTCTTCAGGCGGGGATCATTTCGATGTTCGCGCCGATCGAACCGCTGTGGCTATTCCAGTGCAAGGTGCTGCTCGTCATGGCTACATTGCTGCGGGGGCTTTCCGAATTCATCTGGGCGGTCCGGCAGATCAACTACTGCCTTGCGGCGATCGGAGCCAGTCCGTCGCGGGACGAAGCCCGAGACATCGCCGCATGGACCCACGCCTTGTCGCTGATGATCAATCCGGCACTTCGCTCATTCAGCCAGGGCGTTCGCTCCTACTACTTCACCGTTGCCGCGGCCCTCTGGTTCTTGGGCCCGATTGCGTTTCTCGTCGCCATCGTCGGCTCGGTGGGACTTCTCGTCTGGAGACACAGCTGGTCGGATACGGCAAAGGGCGTGATGGAGGTGCGCAAGCTGCTGGATGAAAGCAATCCGCCTGCCGCCGAGGCAGAGCCTGCCGCAGCGATCAGTTCGCCGGTGGCGAATATCTGAAGACGAACCGCGGCGCCCGCGGAAAAAGCCGCCCTGTTCTCCCGTCCTTGGTCAGGCGTCGCAGGCGCTTTTGGCGTGAGCGGTTGGAATTCGACAGTAAGTCTACCATCTAGACATCAGCAACGTTTCAGAGGCGGTCGCTCATGTCAGACAAACCGATCAAGATTCCCGGCCCCGATCATCCGATCACAGTCGAGAGAAATCCGGCGCGTGTCGTCGTCACCCTCGGTGGGCGCGTTATCGCCGACACCCGCGATGCGCTGACTTTGCGCGAGGCATCCTACCCGGCGGTGCAGTACATTCCGCGCAAGGATGCCGACATGTCGTTGCTGGCGCGCACGGATCATTCGTCCCACTGCCCATACAAGGGCGATGCTTCCTATTTCAGCATCCCATCCGGCGGAGAGCGGTCGAGGAACGCCGTCTGGACCTATGAAAGCCCGCATGCGGCGGTGGCCGCCATCAAAGATCGGTTGGCATTCTATCCGGACAGGGTGGATTCGATTGAAGAGACCCGGCCCTAAAGCGTGTCGCGATCTTTCAGATTCGCTCCTTGCGCTTTAAGTTCTTGATATTTCGCATGTCGTTGTCGCAAAATCGCGGCGCACTTTTGCGCGACAGGCTTTGGCCGCGAGGTCACTCGCTCCGGACCCGGAACGTTTCGCGCACCGCACTCAGGAATTCTGCCACTTTCGGCAGATCACCCAGCTGCTGATGGTAGAGATAGTAGAGGTGTGTGGCTGGTCCGGACCATTCGGCAAGGACCGGAACGAGCCGCCCGGTGGTGACACCATCGGCGGCGAGCGCGTCGCTCAGCATACCGATGCCGAGACCCTCGGCGATCAGGCGCTCTCCGATCGCCGGATCGTCGACGACGATCGAGGGTGGGCGCTCAAGCGTGAAATGCCGGTTGCCGTCGGAGAGCACCCAGTGGGCCAGTTCCCGCCGCATCCGGGTCCGGTGCGCCACCAGCGCGACATGCATCAGGTCCTCGGGTGACGAGAGCGATAACCCGTCGCAGTAGGCCGGCGCGGCGTAGAGCCGCTGTTCGATCGTTCCGATCTTTCGGTAGATCATCTCGCTGTCGACCGGCTCGCCCATTCTCAGCGCCACATCGACGCTTTCTCCGATCAGATCGACATTGTTGTGTGCCGTCTGCAGATCGACCTGAACCGCCGGGCAAAGCTCCGCATAGCGCTTCAGGATCGGCGGTAGGAAGGTGCGGGCAAAGGCGACGGATGTGGCGACCCGCAGTCGCCCGCGGGCGGCGCCATCGGCGGGCCGGAAACCCGCAATGCCGCGATCGATGAGCTCTACGGCCCCGCCGATCGACTCGAGCAGGTGCTTGCCCGCCTCGGTCAGGGAGACCCGGCGCGTGGAGCGCAGCAGCAGCGCGACGCCAAGCGCGGTTTCAAGCTCAGCCAAGCGCCGGCTAACCGTGCTTGGCGGAAGGTGCAGGCGAAGTGCTGCGGCTGAGAAACTCTCGGTGCGGGCGACCTCGAGGAAGATCCTGAGGTTATTGAGATCGGGAGACTGGGGGGATTTCATGCGTTTCCGGAACAATCACTTCCATGATCGCAGGATAATCGACGGAGAGTTGAATTGATAGCTTCGTCGCATCCAATCGAAGGAGCCGATCATGACCACTCGCAGACAAGCTTTGGGCCTTCTCGCCGCCACGGCCCTGTTGCCGCTCGCACCGCGGTTTGCCTTTTCCGCTGCGCCGTTCTCGACCGTCGCCAATGCCGGTTACTACCACTTCCGCTTCGGAAAGTTTGAGGTTACGGCGCTTTCGGACGGCACGCTGGCACTGCCCATGGCGAAGATCTATCAGAAAGAGCCCGAGGGCGAACTGCAGCGCAGGCTCGACGAGGCCTTCCTCGGCAAGGAGCCGCATTTGTCGATTAACGCCTATCTGGTAAACGACGGCAAGCGCCTATTGCTGATCGATGCGGGGTCCGGCGCCTTGCTCGGCGCCGCCGCCGGCAAGCTCATCCGCCATCTCACGGCCTCCGGCTACCGGCCCGACCAGGTTGACGCCGTTGTTTTGACCCACGTGCATGCCGATCACTCCGGCGGCCTTACCGTCGACGGCAAGCCCCAGTTTCCGAATGCCGAAATCCATCTCGCCGACCGCGAGTATCGTTACTGGATCGAGCGCGAGGGCGTGACGACGATGACGGAGGCGCAGAAGACCGACTTCCAGCGCGCCGAGGACGCTCTGGCTCCCTATATCGCCGCCGGAAAAGTAAAGCGTTTCGCCGACAATGCGGACGTGTTGCCGAACCTCGGATCGATCCTGCGAGCCGGGCATACGCCCGGACATTCCTCGATCGTGCTCCAAGCCGATGACGGCCAGCGTCTGGTCTTCTGGGGTGACGTGATCCATGGCGACCACGTCCAGTTCGACGCTCCCGACGTCTTCGTCAGCTTCGACGTCGATGGAACGGCGGCGGCCGCGACCCGTGCGGTGGCACTGGCAGATGCAGCCGATGGCCGCTACCTCGTCGCCGGCGCTCACCTGCCGTTCCCCGGTATCGGCCACGTGGCCCGGGACGAGACGCTCTATCGCTTCATCCCCTGGAACTACGTCGAATAGCGAGGGTTTCGAAGCCGGATCACTTGTAGGCGTAGGCGTCGATGGTTTCTCTGCGCCCGCGCAGACGCACGCCGTTGTGGCGCACCCACCTGTCTGATCCGGCTTCGTCGATCTTTCCTGCCGCGAAGGCTTCCGCCGAAACGACGATCGCCGAGGTGGCGGGATTCGGCCTGCAGCCGCTGGCCGACTCCAGCGCCCGACGATGATCGAGAGCGCCAGCATCAAGGCGGCGATCGCCAGCGAGAAGGCGAGCCGCGCATTCGAGGCGAAGCGTTCGGCCTCACGCTCGGCATGGCCGTCCTGGCGCATCCAGCCATCCGATGGCTCGATTTTCAGAAGCATGCAGATCCCCGTCCCTCACGCGCCGAGTGCCGGGCATCCTTCCATTCGGGTCTGCTCGAATCAATCGCGCCGGACCGAGCTTCCGCGATTGGTGAGCCGGTGCCTTCACGTTGTCGTGTGGAGCGGCGTCCCCTCCGGCTCTTGCCCGCCGGGCTGTGTCTTTTAGGCGGCTACCGGTGAGTTAGGAAATGACGTTGCGGACGAACCGCACGACTTCGCCACCTTCATTGATGTAGGCATAGGCCTGGGCGGAGCTATAGACCGCGAAGGTACCGCTGGCGTATCGCTTGCGCACGCCAGCGACCTCAAGCGTCAAGGTTCCTTCCGTGACGAACAGCATTTCGTGCCACCCTTGCGGGTCGGGCTCGGCGTCATAGCGCTCGCCTGGGGCGAGCGACCAGAGCCACATCTGGGCTTCGGACGTAGCAGGGGCAGAAGCGAGCAGCCGCGCTTCGCTCTCTGCCTGTTGGCCGCGCCAGGTCACAGCGTCGATGTTGTCGCGGGATTGGCGAGACGGGTCCCTGACGAGATCGACGAAGCCGACGTTCATGGCAGCCGCCAGCTTGTCGAGGCTGGAGAGGCTGATGTTGGCGTCGCCGCCTTCGACCGCGACGATCATGCGGCGGCTGATGCCGGAGGCTTTGGCCAGTGTCGTCTGGCTCAGTCCCGCCGCCATGCGGATGCGCCGGAGATTGTCCGCGACATGGGTCAGCACGTCGGATCGATCTTGACTGTGCAATATATTGCTCATATCGTTCTTCTATACGGATCGACCATCAACGGCCAGCCATTTCTGGTGCCTCCGACCGCGACGGAGGCCACATGCGCAGCTGTGCCAACAGGAAGGGCTTCATGTCACAGCAAGCGACAATTCTCAACGTCGCCGACAGGTCCGGCTTACTCGCAGCCATAGCCCAACATTCGAAAGGTCACTGACATGAAAATCCGCGACTTCGGCGTCGAAATCTGGATGAACCGCTACGAGAACCATTGCGAATGGAATCTCGCCGAGACCTGCGTTGAATCGCTGACCGTGGCGGAATTGCTGGAAATGGCGGGCAAGACGGACACGATCCTTGCCGAACTGCTGCCGTTGAAGCTGACCTATGGCGCCATCGAGGGTTCCGAACGGCTGCGCGGGCAGATCGCAAGCCTCTATGCGAAACAGGCGATCGAAAACGTCGTCACCACGCATGGTGCGATCGGTGCCAATGCACTGGTGCATGAGACTCTCGTCGAACCGGGCGACCGGGTGATTTCGGTGCTGCCGACCTACCAGCAGCACTATTCGATCCCGGAAAGCTATGGCGCCGATACGCAGATCCTGAAACTGACGGAGGAGACCGGTTTCCTGCCTGATCTCGAGCAGTTGCAGCGGCTCGCTATCCCCGGCACGAAGCTGATCGCCATCAACAATCCGAACAACCCGACCGGCGCGCTGATGGATTGCGGCTACCTCGAAAAGATCGTCGGTATCGCGCGCGGCTGCGGCGCATGGATCCTCTGCGACGAGGTTTATCGCGGCACGGATCAAGAGGGCGACGGTTTGACGGCATCGATCGCAGACCTCTACGAAAAGGGCGTCAGCACCGGCAGCATGTCGAAGACGTTTTCGCTCGCCGGCCTGCGGCTCGGCTGGATCGTCGCGCCCCCCGAACTGATCCATGCCGTTTCGATTCACCGCGATTACAACACGATCAGCGTCGGAATGCTGGATGATCACTTCGCGGCAATGGCGCTGGAAAACCGCGACAAGATCTTGGCGCGCAGCCGGAGCATTACCCGCACCAACCTCGCGGTGCTGTCGGACTGGGTCGACAGCGAACCGCGGATCTCCTGGGTCAAGCCCAAGTCGGGCACCACGGCACTACTGAAATACGATCTGCCGATGACCTCCGAAGCATTTTGCCTCGGATTGTTAGAGCGCACCGGCGTGATGCTGACGCCTGGCAGCGCGATGGATATGGAGGGCTATCTCAGGATCGGCTACGCCAACAGCGAAAGTATTCTTCGCGAGGGTCTGCAGCGCCTGTCCGGGTTTCTTCACGAGCAACAGTCTGCCGCCGCGTAAGGAGCACGCGGGTTTGTCCTTCAGGGCTCGATATCGAGCTCCGGGTAGCGACGGAAGATACCGTTCTCGTTGAAAGCCAAGCGTCGCGGCGACGCGAGATAGGCCGCGATGTTCGGCCTGGCTTTCACCGAAGCGTGCAGCTTCAAAAGCTCGGAGTATTGCCGCTCGTAATGGCGCATCGCCTTCGGGAAGGCATAGCGAAGCCCTTCGATCACCTGGAAGAGCGAGAGATCGATATAGGTGGCGACGTCGCCGGAGGCGTGGCCGCTGCCATCGGGGTTTTGTTCAAGCACCCGCTCGAAATAGCCGAGAAACTTCGGGATGCGGTTGGTGACGAATTCGAAAGCCCGGCCCTTCGCCTCCGCCTTCTGCTCCTCGTAGTATTTCGAGGTTGCGATCGGGTGGTGGGTGTCGTGCACCTCAGCAATGAAGTCGGTGACGGTGAGTTGCAGGCCGTTAACGAACCAGCGCAGTGCCTCCTCCTTGGGTGCGAGCCCGAGCCTCGGGCCGAGGTAAAAAAGGATGTTGGCCACATGCGAAATGATCTGGTCGCCATCCCTCAGGAACGGCGGCGCGAAGGGGATGTGTGCTTCGGTGGCGCTCTCCATCAGCTTGATCATCTCGCCGGTGCCGCGGCCCGGTTCGCGGGTGACGTCGATATAGTCGGCACCGGCATCCTCAAGCGCAAGACGCACGAATTCGCCGCGGCCCTGAATGCCGTCCCAGTAGTACAACTCATAGGTCATGGAAGCCCTCTGCCGATCTCGGATACCCGGTTGATATAGGCCATCGGCGGTTTAGGGCGAGGGCAAGGCAGCAATTGCAAGGCGCGCTCTGTCGAACAGGCCGCGACGCATGCTATGGCGGTGTGGAGAAGCAACGGGGGCTGGTGCCAGGGGAAAGCCTAGGTGAGCAAACCGAATTATCGCGACATTGCCGAACTTGCAGGCGTCGGAACCGCGACGGTCGAACGTGTTCTCAACGGACGTGGCGGCGTGCGCCCGGACCTGGTCGAGAAGGTGGTCGTTGCCGCGCGCACGCTAAATTATCCGCGCACGCTGCCCGACACCCATCGCGGTCTTTTGCGCATCGACGTGCTGATGGTCCGCCCCGAAACGACCTTCTATCGCCGGCTCTCCAAAGCTTTCGAAAGGATCGCGGAGACGCTCGATCCGCTTGTCGTGGTGCAACGCAGCTTCACCGAGGAGATGAAGCCGGACGAGATTGCCAGGCGGATTCTTGCGACCGAGATTCCGCGTGCTGGCCTGATCCTTGCCGTGCCCAATAGTCCGCTGATCAGCGCCGCGGTCGAGACGGTCGTTGCGCGCGGGGTGCCGGTGATCCATGTCGTCACCCGGGCGTCCGAGAAGCAGGGCGAATTCGTCGGCATCGACAACTACGCGGCCGGACGAACGGCAGCACTCTTCATCGCCCGCATGGCGCGCGAAATCGGCCCTGTCGTTGCCCTCTGCCACCCGATCTATCAGGTCCATCGCGATCGCCTCAGCGGCTTTTCGGACTATTTCCAGGAGCATCCGGGCGAGCGCCGGTTCGACTGGCTGGGCTTCACCCGCGACGAGGAGCACTACGGCGCCGAAGCGCTGCGATCGGCGCTCGAGATATATCCGGATATGGCCGGGCTCTACAATGCCGGTGGCGCGAACGCCGCCTTGATCGATGTTCTTCGCCGGCATCCGCGCGGCAGGGAGATTTTCTTCGTCGGCCATGAGTTGACCGATTATACGCGCAAGGCGCTTAGCGACGGCATCATGGACGTCGTGCTCGACCAGGCGCCCGAGGCGCAGGCCCGCCGCGCCCTTGACCTTGTGCTGCGCCGGATCGGTCTTTCAGAGCTGGAACCGGACAAGGCGCCTATTCGGTTCATCACCGTCACGGCCGAGAGCATTTGATCTAATTTGATCAAACAAGCCTTCGCCGTTCAGAACGCCTCCTGCTAGATTTTTATCAAGAAGGAGAGCGCGGTCCCGAGTGAACCGGAAGGCGCTCTCCTTCACCGGAATTTGTGCGGAACGCCCGCGATCCGCCGGGAGGAGAGCGTTATGGACGACTTGAAGTATGGAACGCGCAACAAGCGCGGCGACTGGGCGCCGAATGAGCCGATCGAAACGGCGCCGCTGTTTGCCTTTCCGCCCAAACTGCTGGCGCTCCTGAAGTGGCTGCCGCACTATTTCTTTCCGTGGAATGCGATCTTCGCCGCTTCGGCCGTCGCCTACTGGGCCTGGGCAATCCCGCCGATCGAGACGATGCAGACTTTGGGCATCGGCTGGATCGCATGGCTCTACGTGGTGAACGCGGTCTGCGTCTTCCTCTTCTATGGCGCCTTCGAACTGCACCTCTACGTGCTGAAACGGCAGGAAAACCGCTTCAAGTACAATGGCAAATTCCCGGCCGAGCAGAAGAGCAAGGCCTTCTGGTTCGAGAGCCAGAACCTCGACAACATCCTGCGCACCTTTCTCTCAGGCGTGACGATCTGGACCGCCGTCGAGGTCGCCATGCTCTGGGCCTATGCCAATGGCTATGCGCCGTGGCTAAGCTTCGCGGAAAATCCCTGGACGCTCGCTTTCGTCGCGCTCATCGTGCCTGTGATCCACGAGTTCCATTTCTTCTGCATCCACCGGCTCATCCACATGCCGCTGCTCTACAAGTGGGTGCATTCGGTCCACCACAATTCGGTGAACCCGTCGCCATGGTCGTCGCTGTCGATGCATCCGGTCGAGCATCTGCTTTATTTCGGAACGGCCTTCTACCACCTGATCCTGCCGTCGAACCCGATCCTGATGCTCTACCAGCTTCACTATGCGGGCTTCGGCGCCATTCCCGGCCATGTCGGCTTCGACAAGGTCGAGGTCGGAGAGGATACCGTCATCGATAGCCACGCCTATGCTCATTACCTACACCACAAGTATTTCGAGGTGAATTACGGCGACGCCCTGATCCCGCTCGATCGCTGGTTCGGCACCTGGCACGACGGCTCCAAGGAAGGTGAGGCGCGGATGCAGGAACGCTACCGCAAGCGCAAGGAAAAACTCGCAGCCCGCAAGGCGCGCAACACGATCGGGGAGGCTGCAGAATGAGCAACGTGATCACCTGGGTACCCGCTTGCAAGCTGGACGATATCGAACAGGAAGGGGCAATCCGCTTCGACCACGCCGGCCGCACCTATGCGATCTATCGCGGCCCGGATGACAGCGTCTATTGCACCGCCGGCCTCTGCACCCACGAGGCCATCCATCTCGCCGATGGGCTGGTCATGGACTACGAGGTGGAATGTCCCAAGCATTCCGGCGCCTTCGACTATCGCACCGGCGAAGCCATTCGGCTTCCGGCCTGTGAAAACCTGAAGACCTACCTCGCCGAAATCGTTGACGGCGAGGTTCGCGTGGCGCTCGGCTAGAGCACCCACGCAGCATTGATCAGGCCGCGGGGTCTCAGGAATGCGCTCGGGTGATCCGGCACCTATTGGGAGGATACCATGAAATCCATGTACCTGGCGGCTGCCCTGGCCGCCTTGATGGGAAGCGCTGCCTCGGCAGAGACGATCGGTGTCTCGATGCAGAGCTTCGACAACAACTTCCAGACGCTGCTGCGTGAAGGCATCAGCGCCAGAGCATCGGAAACCGGAGGCGTCAATGTCCAGATTGAGGACGCCCAGACCGACATCTCCAAGCAGCTCAATCAGGTGAACAACTTCATCGCGTCGGGCGTCGACGCGATCATCACGACGCTCGCAGATACCTCGGCAGCCCCCGGCATCAGCGAAGCGGCGGAGAAGGCGGGCATTCCGCTCGTCTATCTCAACCTCCAGCCGGACAATGTCGCCCAGTTGCCGGTAAAGCAGGCCTATGTCGGAAGCCGGGAGACGGACTCCGGCAAGCTGGGCGCCGAGGCCGCCTGTTCGCTGCTCAAGGAAAAGGGCAAGGCCGGTGACGCGCAGGTCTATATCCTGATGGGCGATCTCGCCCACCAGGCCTCGCGGGACCGCACCTCGTCGTTCAAGGAGACGCTGGCTGCCGGCGGCCGCAAGGGCGCGACCATCGCCGACGAACAGTCCGCGGCCTGGACGCGCACCAACGCGATGGACCTCACGACCAACTGGATCACGGCCGGGCGCCCGATCGACGTCGGCATCGATGCGACGCAGGATGGTCTCGCCGCTATGGCCGCGGGCGATCTCGATGCGACGGTGTTCCAGAATGCCAAGGGTCAGTCGGCGAGCGCGCTCGATGCTGCCGTCGCGCTGGCGCGCGGCAAGGCCGTCGAACGCGAAGTGATGGTTCGCTTCGAGCTCGTCACATGGCCGACTACGCGACTCGCAACTGATCCTCCCGGCCGGCGCATTTCTCCTGCCTGCGCCGGCCACCTTTCCTGAGCGGGATGAGGAACAGTGCGTGCGGTTTTCCGCCCGCATCCCGCTCCAACTTATGATCTTTGGAGCAAGCCATGAATGGCATCGTCATCATCGGCGCCGGGGAATCCGGCACCCGCGCGGCCTTTGCGCTGCGTGAATCGGGCTTTACCGGCAGCGTCACGCTCACCGGCACGGAACCGCATCTGCCATATGAGCGCCCGCCGCTGTCGAAGCCGCTCAACGGCGCGGTGCAGATGAAGCCGATCTGTGGCGCCGAGGCGCTTCAGGCCGCCGGTATCGACTATCTTCAGGGCGTATCGGCCCTGAGCTTCGATCCGGATGCCCGGTCTGTCGCCTTGAGCGGCGGACGAGTGCTCGCCTATGACAAGCTGCTGCTTGCGACCGGTGCTCGCCCGAGGCGGTTGACATGCCCTGGGGCTGAGCGCGCGCTCGACTTTCGCACCTATGCGGATGCGGCGACAATCTTCTCCAGCGCCGACCCGGGAAAAAGTATCGCCATCATCGGTGGTGGTCTGATCGGCATGGAGCTCGCGGCCGTTCTGCGCGGCAAAGGCATAACCGTCAGCGTTATCGAGATGGCGGCTAAGCCGCTCGGACGCGCGGTTCCACCGCGCTTTGCCGCCAAGCTCCATGCGCGGCATCAGGATGAAGGCGTTGCGTTTCATCTCGGTCAGGGGATGGCCGCGATCACCGACGATGCCGTTCTCCTCGCCGATGGCAGCGCGGTGCCTGCCGATATCGTCGTCGCGGCGATCGGCGTTCTGCCAGATGTGGCGCTCGCCGAGGCGGCGGGCCTTGCCACCGGAAACGGCGTCCTGACGGACGATTATCTTCGCACCAGTGACCCGAACATCTTTGCGGCCGGTGACTGCGCCGCGGTGGCGCAGCCGGGCGGCGGGTACATTCGCTTCGAGAGCTGGCGCAATGCGCGCAGCCAGGCGGAGACCGCGGCCCGCAACATGGTCGGCGGAAAGGAAGCTTTTGGCGCAATCCCCTGGTTCTGGACCGACCAGTACGATCTCGGTCTGCAGGTCGCGGGCCTGCCGCAGCCGGAGCATCAGAGCGTGATCCGCCAACTCGACGGCGGCGAGCTGGAGTTCTACCTGGACGATGGGCGCCTCCTTGCCGCGGCGGGCCTCGGTTCCTGCAATAGCGTCGCCAGGGACATCAAGCTCGCCGAGATGCTGATTGCCGCCGGTATCAATCCAGACCCCGCAGCGCTTGCTGATCCCGGCGTGAACCTGAAGGCGCTTCTGAAGAACGCGCGGGCGGCCTGATGCAGAAGTTGCTTGTCTTTCAGTCGCTCTGGGCGATGGAGCGCCGGCATGCGGACGGCTGCGAACGCGGTCTCGAGGAAAACATCGCTGTTATCGTCGAGGCCGGGTTCGACGGCATCAGCGCGCATTACACCAACCGTGATGACGTCGTCCGCCTCAACGAAGTGATCCGCGGCACCGGATTGAAGATCGAGGGAGTCTGTTTTCCCCGGAGCGTCGAGGACCTGCGCCCGACCCTGGAACTGGCGAGCGAATTTCCTGTCAGCCACATCGACCTGCAGGCGGACGTCCGCCCGCGCCGGGTGGAAGATTGCCTGCCGCTTCTGGACGGATGGATGCGGCTCGCGGAAAGGGCGGGTGTCCCCGTCTATGTCGAAACCCATCGCCACCGGATCACCAGCGACCTCTTGTTCACGCTGGACCTGCTGGACCGGCGCCCCGATTTGCCGCTGCTCGCCGATCTCTCGCACTATCTGGTCGGCCGCGAGTTTGCCTTTCCGGTCGAAGAGGAAAGCCACGCCCAGGTCCGGCGCATCCTCCACAACGCCCAGGCCTTCCACGGCCGCGTCGGCTCGTGCCAGCAGATCCAGATCGAGATGTCCTTTCCGCAGCATCGCCCCTGGGTCGATCTCTTCCGCGAGTGGTGGGGCTACGGCTTTCGCCACTGGCGATCCCGTGCCGCCGACGATGCCGCGTTGGTCATGACCTGCGAGCTCGGCCCCAGACCCTATGCGATCACCGACAGGGACGGCCACGACACGACGGACCGGTGGGCGGAGGCGCTTTTGCTTCGGCAGTTGGTTCTGGATGTGTGGGCTGAGAGCGCAGACCCTTCGGGCAACCGAACGCATGGCGCGTGCGTGCCGGACCCCGTCATTTAACGAAGGAGGGCCGGAATGGCAGATTGTGCTCGAGGCCAAGCCAAGGCGGGTTTTCCGCATACATCTCTTCGATCAACTGCTTGATCAGCTCAATGTGGCGTGAATTGTCGCCGACCCGGTGATTGAGGATGACAGGAGAGGTCGCGCGTTCCCCCTCGATCATGCGGTAGTGGACGTCTGACCGCACCTGACGCGCCGAGGAGGGGACGATGCACAGACCGGCTTCCGAGGCGACGAGGCCAAGGGCACTCTGGATCTCCCGCACTTCATGCACCTCGGCAGGGCGCACATCGTGGGCATGAAGCAGGCTCAGCACATGGTCGGCATAGCTCGGCCGCGGCTCCTTCGGATAGACGATCAGCTTCTGGTCGGCGAGCGCATTCAAGGGCAAGGGCGACGTGTCTTCGGCTAGCGGCGTGCCCTGGGGTATCGCCACGGCGAGGCGCTCTTCGCGCATGAGGATGCCGACGACATTGGGATCGCTGTGGTGAAGCCGGCCGAAGCCGACATCGATTCGGCCCTCTTTGAGCGCGGCGATCTGCTGCACCGACACCATCTCCAATAGCCGGATATCGAGTTCCGGCGCATTCTGCCTCAGCTTGCGCACGAGTGTCGGCAGCCCGCCATAGAGCGTGGAGGCGACGAAGCCGATGGACAGGACGCGGTTCTGGTTGAGACCGACGCGGCGCGTGGCCTCAACCATCTGCTCGACTCTCCCCAAAATCTGCAGCGACTGCTCGTAGAACAACCGGCCCGCCTCCGTCAGCCGGACCGGACGGCTCGCGCGGATGATCAGCGGCACGCCCAGCTCTTCCTCCAGAAGCTGGATCTGCCGGCTCAAGGGCGGCTGGGCGATATGCAGCTGCTCGGCGGCGCGGGTGAAGTTGCGCTCACGGGCGACGGCGACGAAGTAGCGAAGCTGGCGCAGATCCATATTCAGGCCCTCATTTTCCTACCATTGCGGTATGTTGCAGTGCGGTAACCGCATGAATCTGCGAAATCTCTATCACACTATACCATGAAGGTATCATAGAGAACCTATTTGGTGTTGGACGCCACCCAGTGCGCGGCGCACAGTCACGCCATGAACACGACCCCTGCACCCATCTCTCCGACTGCAGCCTTCGTCTCCGTCGTCGAACGGGTCGAAACGATACTGGTCGATCTGCCGACGATCCGGCCGCACAAGCTCTCAGTCGCGACCATGACCGGCCAAACGCTGATGCTGGTGAAGGTCCATTGCAGCGACGGCACCGTCGGGATCGGCGAAGGCACGACGATCGGCGGTCTCGCCTATGGTGGCGAGAGCCCCGAAAGCATGAAGCTGGCGATCGATACCTATTTCGCGCCTGTCATGATCGGCGAGGACGTGACCCGCGTGAAGGCGCTAATGGCGCGCATCGGCAAAGCGGTGAAGGAAAACCGTTTCGCCAAGAGCGCGGTCGAAACGGCGCTGCTCGACGCCCACGGCAAGCGTCTCGGCCTGTCGGTCGGCGAACTCCTGGGCGGAGCGCTACGCAAGCGGCTGCCGGTCGCCTGGACGCTCGCTTCCGGTGACACCGCCATGGACATTGCCGAGGCCGAAAAGATGCTCGACCTTCGCCGTCACCGGATCTTCAAGCTGAAGATCGGCGCGAAGCCGTTGAAGGACGATATCGCCCATGTGGCGGCGATCAAGCAGGCGCTGGGCGACCGCGGTGCGGTGCGCGTCGACGTCAACATGGCCTGGAGCGAATTCGAGGCGTCCTACGGCATGGCGGCGCTCGCCGATGCCGGTTGCGAACTGGTAGAACAGCCTGTCGCGTCGACGGCAGCGCTCAACCGACTGGTCCGTCGTTTTCCGGTGGCGCTGATGGCGGACGAGTCCCTTACCGGGCCTGAATCGGCCTTCGAGATTGCCAAGACCAAGGGCGCAGACGTCTTTGCGGTCAAGATCGAGCAGAGCGGTGGGCTCTTCAACGCGCAGCACGTGGCGGCGATCGCCGATGCCGCCGGCATCGAGCTCTATGGCGGCACGATGCTGGAAGGTGGCGTCGGCACGGTGGCGTCAGCCCATGTGTTTTCCACCTTCGCCAATCTGCAGTGGGGTACGGAACTTTTCGGGCCGCTGCTGCTGACCGAGGAAATTCTGGCGACGCCGCTCGACTACAGCGACTTCGAGTTGACGGTGCCGGATGGACCGGGGCTTGGGATCGAGCTCGACGAAGACCGCCTGAAGTTCTTTGCGCGCGAAGGGCTGCGCAAGACCATTAGTGTTGCGAAGTGAGGATCGGCTGATGCTGTTTCACGTCAGAATGGATGTTCGCATTCCCCATGACCTGCCCGCTGAAGAGGCGGCCCAGATTCTCGCGCGAGAGAAGGCCTATTCACAGGCGCTGCAGCAGAGCGGCAAGTGGCGGCATATCTGGCGGATCGCCGGCCAGTACGCCAACTACAGCGTCTTTGACGTCACAGACAATGCCGAGCTGCACGAGATCCTCTCGGGTCTGCCGCTGTTCAAATTCATGGACATCGAGGTGACGCCGCTGCTTCGGCATCCGTCGTCGGTCCGGGAGGATGACACCTGAGATTTCGTTCGGCCGCCGCCGGGAGGTTGGCAGGCGGCACCCGCTTTCAAACTATCCAAGTGGAGGATTTATCATGAGCGTGAAGATTTTCGACAAGCCGGAGACGCAAGATTTCCTGAAGGTTCTGAGCGGCCTCGACAAGGACGGCGGCAGCCCGCGCGTCAAAGAGATCGTGCACCGGCTGATGTCGGACCTGTTCAAGGCGATCGACGATCTCGACATCACCCCGGACGAATACTGGACCGGCATTGCCTGGCTAAACGAAATCGGTGCTGCCGGCCAGGCCGGCCTGATCTCGCCCGGCCTCGGCCTCGACCACTTCCTCGACGAACGTCTCGACGCTATCGACGAGGAGCTCGGCATCAAGAATCCGACACCGCGCACCATCGAAGGGCCGCTTTATGTCGCCGGCGCACCGGCATCGGAAGGCTTCGCCCGTCTCGATGACGGCCGCGACACCAACGGTCACCCGCTGATCATGCACGGCACCGTCTATGATTCCGCCGGCCAACCGCTGAAAGGTGCGACGGTCGAAGTCTGGCACTGTGATACCCGCGGCTTCTATTCGCACTTCGACCCGACCGGGGTGCAGGCACCGTTTAATATGCGTCGCACGATCGTGACCGACGCCAAGGGCCGTTACAAGTTTCAGAGCATTGTGCCGCACGGCTACGGCGTGCCGCCGGGCAGCCCGACGGAGCAACTGCTTTCTGCGCTCGGTCGCCACGGCCAGCGCCCGGCGCATATTCACTTCTTCATCAGCGCCGACGGTCATCGCAAGCTGACGACCCAGATCAACATTGCCGGCGATCCGCTGGTCAACGACGACTTCGCCTATGCGACCCGCGACGGCCTGGTGCCCGATGTTACCGAGCGGACCGATGAGGCAAGCATCAAGGCGAACGGTCTCTCCGGCCCCTTCGCCGAGATCGAATTCGACATTCATCTCACCTCATTGGTGAATGGCGTCGACAACCAAATCAACGAGCAGCGCAGGCGCGCCGCCGCCTGATCATTGTTGCGGCGGCCGACTGAGCCGCCGCCCCCACACCGACATTGTTGCAATAGCCGAACCGAGCACGGATCAGCCGTTTGCGGGAGAAGAACCATGTCTGCAGTTATCGACAAAACCCAGGCCCTCGACGATCTGCTCGCCACGGCAGTCGAGGACGATCATGAGACCGGCATGTTCAGGTGCCGTCGCGACATCTTCACCAACGAAGATCTCTTCGAGCTGGAGATGAAGCATATCTTCGAGAGCAACTGGGTCTACCTCGCGCACGAAAGCCAGATCCCGGAGAACAACGACTACTATACGACCTATATCGGCCGCCAGCCTGTCGTCGTCACCCGCGACAAGACCGGCGAACTGCACGCGGTCATCAATGCCTGCGCCCACCGCGGCGCGATGCTCTGCCGACGCAAGCACGGCAACAAGGGCAGCTTCACCTGTCCCTTCCATGGCTGGACCTTCTCCAACACCGGCAAACTCCTGAAGGTGAAGGACGAGAAGACCACGCAATATCCGCCGCAATTTGCGAAAGATGGCTCGCACGACCTGAAGCGCGTCACTCGTTTCGAGAGCTATCGCGGCTTCCTCTTCGGCAGCCTGAATCCTGATGTCTCGTCGCTCGAGGATTATCTCGGCGAGACCAAGGTCATCATCGACCAGATTGTCGACCAGGCGCCCGACGGGCTCGAAGTGCTGCGCGGCAATTCCTCCTACATCTACGATGGGAACTGGAAGCTGCAGATGGAAAACGGTTGCGACGGCTATCACGTCAGCTCCGTGCACTGGAACTATGCCGCGACCATGGGCCGCCGCCACGAGGAGGGCACCAAGGCGGTCGACGCCAGCAGCTGGAGCCGCTCGATTGCCGGCGTCTACGGCTTCGACAACGGCCATATTCTGCTCTGGACCAACACCATGAACCCCGAGGTCCGGCCGGTCTTCCACGCCCGTGAGGAGATCAAGGCGCGCGTCGGCGAAGTGAAGGCGGATTTCATCGTCAACCAGACGCGTAACCTCTGCCTTTACCCGAACGTGTTCCTGATGGACCAGTTCAGCACGCAGATCCGCGTCACTCGCCCGATCAGCGTCGACAAGACCGAGATCAGCATTTTCTGCTTCGCGCCGAAGGGCGAAAGTGCTGAAGACCGGACTCTGCGCATCCGCCAATACGAGGATTTCTTCAACGTCTCGGGCATGGGCACGGCCGACGATCTAGAAGAATTCCGCGCCTGCCAGCAGGGCTATGCCGGCATCACCGCGCTCTGGAACGACCTGTCACGCGGGGCGCCGCTCTGGATTGACGGTCCGGACGAAAATGCCAAGCGCATGGGCCTCGAACCGTTGCTCTCGGGCGAGCGCAGCGAAGACGAAGGCCTGTTCGTCCGCCAGCACGAATATTGGGCGAAGGTGATGCGCGCAGCACTTGCCTCCGAGACGAAGGGAGCGGTCGCATGAGCATCTCCTACGACACCGCCTGCGCCTTCCTCTACCGCGAAGCGCGCCTGCTCGACGACCGCGAATGGGACGAATGGCTGACCTGCTATGCGCCCGACGTCACCTACTGGATGCCGGCCTGGGACGATGACGATCAGCTGACCGAAGATCCGCAGTCTGAGATCTCGCTGATCTTCTATCCGAGCCGCGACGGCCTGGAGGATCGCGTCTTCCGCATCAAGACCGAACGCTCGGGCGCCTCCACGCCAGAGCCGCGCACCAGCCACAACGTCACCAATGTCGAGTTGCTGGCCGACCGTGGCGAGGAAGTGGATGTCCGCTACAACTTCCACACGCTCAACCACCGCTACAAGGTCACCGACCACTTCTTCGGCACCATGTTTGTGACGCTGCGCAAAAGCGGCGAAGAGCTCGTGATTTCACAAAAGAAGATCGTGCTGAAGAACGACTACATCCGCCAGGTCATCGACGTCTACCACATCTGATGACCGCCGCCTGACGACAAGGGATTGGGAGGAGCAACCATGGCCAGCTACAGGATCGCTTTGAATTTCGAGGATGGCGTCACCCGCTTCGTCGAATGCAGGGACGACGAGAAGGTGCTCGACGCCGCCTTCCGCAACAAGATCAACCTGCCGATGGACTGTTCCGACGGCGTCTGCGGTACCTGCAAGTGCCGCGCCGAAAGCGGTGCCTATGACCTCGGCGACGACTTCATCGACGATGCGCTGACGGCGGACGAGGCCGCAGGCGGGCTGGTGCTGACCTGTCAAATGAAGCCGTCGAGCGATTGCGTCATCGCGGTGCCGACGACCTCGGCCGCCTGCAAGACCGGGCAGCAGAAGTTCGCGGCAACGGTTGCGCGGGTCACCCCGCACAATGATGCGGCGATCGTGCTCGAACTGGACGTGGACCCTACTGCAGCACCCGTGTTTCTGCCCGGCCAGTACGTCAATATCGATGTGCCGGGCAGCGGCCAGAGCCGCTCCTACTCCTTCTCTTCGGCGCCGGGCGAAGCGCGCATCGGCTTCCTGATCAAGAAGATCCCCGGCGGTCTGATGAGCAGCTGGCTGGAGCGTGCCGAAGTCGGCACGAAACTCGAGCTGACAGGGCCGCTCGGCAGCTTCTATTTGAGAGAAGTCCAACGCCCCCTGCTGCTGCTAGCCGGCGGCACCGGTCTTGCGCCATTCCTGTCGATGCTCGAAGTGCTGGCCCAGGCCAACGCGCAGCAGAAGATCCACCTGATCTACGGCGTCACCCGAGACCTGGATCTCGTGCTTGTCGATGAGATCGAGGCCTACACCAACCGGCTTGCCAATTTCACCTACAGCACAGTCGTGGCAGACGCTGCCTCCAGCCATCCGCGCAAGGGCTGGGTCACCCAGCACATGCCGGAAGAGCTCTTCAACGGCGGCGATGTCGACGTCTATCTCTGCGGCCCGCCGCCGATGGTCGATGCGGTGCGCAAGCACCTCGACGACACCGGTATCGTGCCCAACAGTTTCCACTACGAGAAGTTCACGCCGAACGTCTTGGCGAAGGAGGCGGCATGAGCGCGGCCCGTTTTGAAGGGCGCTTTGCCGGCAAGGTGCTCGTGGTCACAGGTGCGGCTCAGGGCATCGGCCGCGCTGTGGCGCTGCGTGCTGCGGCTGAAGGCGGCAAGGTGGTGTTCGTCGACCGCGCCGACTTCGTCACAGAGGTGGCGGCGGAGGCCGGGGGCGATCGGGCGGCAGCCTACAACACCGATCTCGAGACCCACGAGGGCGCCGCTGCGGCGATGCGCTTTGCCGCCGAACGCTTCGGCGGCATCGACATCCTGATCAACAATGTCGGCGGGGCGATCCGCATGCGGCCCTTCGCCGAGTTCGAACCGTTGCAGATCGATGCGGAGATGCGCCGCTCGCTGATGCCGACGCTCTACTGTTGTCATGCGGTGCTGCCGCATCTGTTTGCCCGCGGTGGCGGCACGATAGTCAACATTTCCTCGAATGCCACGCGCGGAATTCATCGCGTGCCCTATTCGGCGGCGAAGGGCGGCGTCAACGCCATCACCCAATCGCTGGCTATGGAACTTGCCGAGCGCAACATCCGCGTCGTCGCGACCGCGCCGGGTGGGACGGAGGCGCCGCCACGCCGTGTCCCGCGCAATGCCGCGGGCGACAGCGACGCCGAGAAGGCCTGGATGGGCGACGTCGTCGCCCAGGTAAAGCAGTCGAGCTTCATGAAGCGCTACGGCAGCATCGAAGAGCAGGCGGCACCCATTCTGTTCCTGGCCTCCGACGAGGCCTCCTACATCACCGGCAGCGTGCTGCCGGTCGCCGGCGGCGATCTCGGCTGACGGCTCTCTATCTGAAACGCGCAACGACCTGGGGAGGAGATGATGCGCTCTATCGATGTGAATGAGGCAATAGACGGGAGCCCCCTTGGGGGCTTCCAGTGGATGGTGGTTGCGCTCTCAGCGCTGCTGCTGATTGTCGACGGTTATGACGTCTTCGTCGCCGGCACCGTGCTGCCGACGTTGATCGCCGAATGGGGACTGAGCAAGCCGCAGGCCGGCGCGCTGCAGGCCTGGGCACTGTTCGGCATGATGTTCGGGGCGCTGATCTTCGGCCCGCTCGCCGACCGGATCGGCCGTAAGAAGGGCATCGCCATCAGCTTCGTGCTGTTCACGGTCTCGACCTTGCTGACGGGGCTTGCCGGTTCGCCCGAACAGTTCAAGATCTTCCGGTTTTTCGCCGGTCTCGGCTGCGGCGGCTTGATGCCGAATGCCGTGGCACTGATGAACGAATACGCGCCGAAGCGTCTGCGCGGCACCCTGGTGGCGCTGATGTTCTCCGGCTATTCCGTCGGCGGCATGGTGGCGGCCGGCCTCGGCATCGGCCTCATCCCATCCTATGGCTGGAAGCCGATGTTCTTTATCGCCGCGGTGCCGTTGCTTCTGTTGCCGGTGATCCTCTGGAAGCTGCCGGAATCGCTCGGTTTCCTCATCCGTCAGGGCAAGCAGGACGAAGCGAAGCGGATCTATCAGAAGATCGATCCCGGCGTGCGTATCGGTGCGGCCGACAGGCTGGTCTTCGCCGAAACGAAGGGCGCCTCGGCGTCGGTCCTGGAACTCTTCCGCCATCAGCGCACCTTGCGCACGATCATGCTGTGGGTCGCGTTCTTCTGCTGCCTGCTGCTCGTCTACCTGCTGTCGTCCTGGCTGCCGAAGGTGCTGCAGGAAGCCGGCTATGCGGAGAAGGCAAGCCTGCTCAGCCTCTTCTCGCTGAATTTCGGTGGTATGGTCGGCGCCATTGCCGGCGGCTGGCTCGGCGACCGGTTCGGCCTGCCGAAGGTGGTGGTCGGATTCTTCGTCGCGGCAGCCCTGTCGATCGCGCTGATCGGCTTCAATCCGCCGGCGGCCCTCCTGTTCCTCATGGTGTTCGTCGCCGGCGCCACCACGATCGGCACGCAGATCCTGCTCTATGCCAGCGTGGCGCAGCTCTATAACCTCTCGGTCCGCTCTACCGGATTGGGCTGGGCCTCGGGCGTCGGTCGCATCGGCGCCATCGTCGGGCCGACGCTTGGCGGCGTGCTCCTGGCGCAGGAGTTTCCGCTGCAGCAGAACTTCGCGATCTTCGCCATCCCGGCTGCGATCTCGGCGCTCGCCATGCTGGTCTTTGCGATCAGCAACGCCCGCCGCGACGAGGTCGTGCAACTGGCGACGGCTTAACGAACGGCGATGGCGGCCGGACCATGAAGGCATCCGGCCGCCATCCCTTTGCGCGTGCGAGACTCGTGCCGCAGCGCGCATGCCTATGAGGCGCAGCGTCGCGCCAACAACCATGAAGCCGCCTTCGCTGGCGGCTTCCCTGATTGGAGTGCCCGTTTCATGGCCTATCTCGACCTACCCAGCCATCGGCTTCATTACCGCATCGACGGCGACCTAAGCGGCAACGCACCCTGGCTGCTCTTCTGCAATTCTCTCGGCACCGATCTCACCATGTGGGATGCCCAGATCGGGGAGCTTTCGCCGCATTTCCGCGTGCTGCGCTACGATCGCAAGGGCCATGGTCGTTCCTCGGCTCCGCCACCGCCCTATACGCTCGCTGATCTCGGCCATGACGTGCTGGCTCTTCTGGATGCGCTGGAGATCGAACGGACGCATTTCTGCGGCCTGTCGATCGGCGGCCTGACCGGGCAATGGCTCGGCGTGCACGCCGGCGAGCGCCTGGACAGGATCGTGCTCTGCGCGACGGCGGCGCGCATCGGCACGCCCGAGGGCTGGGCCGCGCGCATCGACAGCGTCAGGGCGGGCGGCCTTGCGGCTTTGACCGCTTCCACAGCCGAACGCTGGTTCAGCCCGGAATTCGCAGCCAGCCATCGTGAAGCCGTCGGTCGCGTCCTCGAGAGCTTCGGCACCACCGCGACCGATGGCTATATCGGCGGCTGCACAGCGCTGGCGGGTGCGGATTTGCGAGAAGAAATCGTCAAGATCGCCAATCCCGTGCTCGCCATTTCCGGCGACGGGGATCCGGTTTGTCCGCCATCCGACCTCGAAAACATCGCCGCCCGCGTGCAGCAGGGGCGGCATCTGTCATTGCCCGGCCGGCATATCGTCAACATCGAGTCCGCGCCGGCATTCAACGCGGCGCTGCTCGAATTCCTTCACGCTTGAAGGCGGGTTCACTAGCAGAACCGCGCAGCCCATCAACGTGCCTCGACTGGAACCACGAGCGGCGCGTCCTTGGTGACGATGTAGGTCGCGAGTTCCGACGCCTTGGCGGTGCCGACGTTCTTGGCCACATGGGCAACGCCAGCCGGAATGAACAGCGCCTGGCCTGCCTGAAGCGTCACCGGTGCCCGGCCCTCGAGTTGGTATTCCAGCGAACCCTCAAGCACATAGGCGATTTCTTCGCCCGGATGGGAATGCTTGATCGAGGCGGTGCCCGGGTCGATATCGACGCGGACCTGCACAGCCTCGTGTCCGGGCACGCTGATCTCGTTCTTGATCAGGTCCGTGCGCTGAATGCCCTGCATCTGCTGAGCCTCAGCCATGCGAAGCGTCGTCACGCTGCCGGCGATCAGCAGGGCGGCGGCAATGAGGCGGGTCGTTTTCATGGGGTTCTCCGTCATAGCGTTGATCGAGTGGGCGTCGTTGGAAGCATCCTGATTTCAACGGAGGTGTGTATTGGCGGTGTGTCGGCCGGGCGCGCTTTTTGTAAGCCAATGTATTTCGCGGTTGGTACCGATGAATCCACTTGCGGTGTCGAGGTATCGTTTCTGGAAGAAGGGACGGCAAAGCGCGGTCCTGCCTGGCTGGGCGGCGATCCTGGGTGCGCATCGCCGCCAGCCTCGCGCTCTCGCCAATCGCTATTCGCCAAGGCTCTGCTGCAAGGCTTCGCGCGCCAGGCTGATGATATCGGCATGGATGTCGGCGCGGGGACGCTCCGTCGGCTCGCAGATGGGGTCGACTTCGCCGAAGGATTTCAGCGCTTCGGCGGCGCCGTCCTTGCATTCCGGCAGGAAACTGAAGTGGTCGGCCCCGGCGATTGCGGCATAGGAGCCCTTTTGCGTCAGTGCCGCCAAAGGCTTGGAGGCGACGGCCAGGGGGATGGTCTCTGCGCTGCCGAGATTGATGAAATGCATCGGGATCTCGATCTTCTTCAGGCTTTCTTCCCTATAGGCCTGGGCGAGACCCGGATCGACCAGCACTGCCGCTTTGATGCGCCGGTCAAGGTTCGATTGTTCGAAGCGGGCTTTGTCGATCGTGCGAAGATCGAGCTTGCCGACCTCGACCGGCATGTCGTTGACGTAGCCTTTGCCGCCGGCAAACCAGGCGCAATCCCACTTCCTGTAGCTGTCGCAATAGCGGGCATAGGCATCGAGGCTTGCCTCAGCGCCGGACATCTCCATGGCAGTCGAGCCTCCGAGAGAAAAGCCGAGGACGGCGATCCGGTCGGCGTCGATTACCTTGTTCCATTCGCCGGTGCCGGTGAGCTTGTCGATGACGGTGGAAAGATCGGCCGTGCGCTCCCAGAGCTTCGGCGTGTTGACGGGCGTCGAATCGCCGCTGGTCGTGCCGGGATGGTTGGGGCCGGCGACTATGAAACCGGCCTCTGCGAGTGCGGTCGCCAGCCAGCTCATCGCTTGAACGCGGCCTCCGGAGCCGTGCGAAACGACGACCAGGGGGAACGGCCCCAGGAGGAAGGGGGCGTCCCTTGCGGCCTCTGTTCCCTTAAAGATCTGGTTGTCGCCGACAAGGGCGGTTTCGCCGCCGGTCGCGGCGGGATACCAGATGGTGACAGAGAGATCTCGTCCCCGTTCGGGAGCCGGAACGCTGATCTCGCGCACGCCGACATCATGGGCATGCGAGGGGGTGGCAACGGCCAGGATGAAGACGGCGGCGGGCAAGAACTGGAAGAGGGGCATGGGCATCTCGCTGGGTTGAAAAAGACGCACGATCGTCGCCGGCGTTGCGCCTCTCCGCGTCCTTGATCGCGATTCAGGTCGTCCCGAATCGCGATCTGAGCCATGACTTCCCAGGTTATCTGCCCGCCAAAGGACTCGCTCTTGATCTTCCTGCCGTTGCCGTTCGTCGTCGCCTTTCTGTTGCTGATCCTGCTGGTTGTCATGCTACGCGGCGACGAGCCCGCGAAGCGCAATCGGGCGTTTCTCGTCTTGGTGGCGCTCTGTGCCCTCCAGTCGGTGGTCGTCGGCCTGCGGTGGGGTTACGACGTCGCGGCATTGCGATTTGCTCTGCCGGTGCTCGCAAGCGGCGTACCGCCACTGGTGCTCGCGAGTTTCCACAGCCTGATCCGCAGCGAGGAGCGAAGCGTTCCCGGCGCCGGGTGGATTCACGCGACGCCGACCATCGGCGTCCTCATGCTCGTGCTGCTCGCGCCGAGATACATCGACTTCGCCCTGATCGTCGAATATGTCGGATATGCGCTGGCGCTTTTGAACCTTGCCCGCACCGGCACGGATGCATTGGACGAAGCACGTTTTGAAGGCGCCGTTGCAGCGCACCGCGCTTTGGTCATTGCCGCGGTCTCGCTCTGTGTTTCGGCCCTCTTCGATCTTGCGATCATTCTGGACTTTGAATGGACACAGGGGGCGAATATCGGCCTCATCGTCAGCAACGGGAATATGCTGGGATTGCTCTTCATCGGGCTGACCGCCATGGTCGCGGACCGTGCGCGCGCGCTTCCGGTAGCCAGCACGGTCATCGATGAAGATCCAGTTTCAGTGCCGGAGGACCGGGAGATCCTGGACCGGGTCGATCAACTACTGGTCAGCCAGAAACTGGCCCGCGACGAAAACTTGACGCTGTCGCGCCTGGCACGGCGCGCGGGCCTTCCAGCCCGGCAGATATCGACCGCCGTCAATCGGCTGGCCGGCAAGAACGTCTCGCAGTACATCAACGATTTTCGAATTGCCGAAGCCTGCCGTCTGCTGCGTGAGACCGACATGTCGGTGACCTCGGCGATGTTCGAATCCGGTTTTCAGACGAAGTCGAATTTCAATCGCGAATTCCGGCGGGTAACATCGTTCAGTCCCGGATCCTGGAGGGAGCAAAACCGGGAAGAAAAGCCTGGCCAAGAGGGCGGGGCGATCAACGCCAGAGGCTATCGCTGACAATTGTGCCCGGCCGCCGTGCGGCCGGACAGGTACGCCTCGCGGCGGCCGATAGCTACTGTTGATCCCCCGTGTTGCGGCCGACGGTGATCGAGAGATCCCTGGTCTTGCCGGTCCGCCAGACGCTCAAGCTCTTCGAGGTGCCGGGCGAGAGATCGGCGACCATGCGCGAGAGATCGCGTGGCGACTTGATCGGGCTGCCGCCGAGGGCGGTGACTATGTCGCCAGCCTTGAGGCCTGCCCTGGCGGCGGGTGTTCCATCATTGACGCCGGCGATGAGCGCGCCTTCTGCCTGACGGAGGCCGATCGCATCGGCGATGTCAGCGGTCACCGGTTGAATTTCGACGCCGATGAAGCCGTGCTGGATCGAGCCGTCCTTCATCAACTCGACGACGACTTTCTGCGCCTGATCCGAGGGAATGGCGAAAGCGACGCCGACACTGCCGCCGTTCGGCGAATAGATGGCGGTGTTGATGCCGACCACCCGACCCGCAGCATCGACCAGCGGTCCGCCGGAATTGCCGCGATTGATCGGCGCGTCGATCTGGATGAAGTCGTCATAGGGACCGCTGTGCAGATCGCGTCCACGTGCCGAGACGATGCCGGCGGTCACGGTCGTGCCGATGCCGAACGGGTTGCCGATCGCAAGCACCTGGTCGCCGACCCGCAAGGTGTCGGAATCGCCCCAGGCAACGGTGGCAAGCGGCTTTGCGGGCTTGATCTTCAGTACGGCGAGATCGTTCTTCGGGTCGGCACCGACAAGCTTGGCGGGCACTTGCGTGCCGTCGTCAAGGGTCACCGTGATGCTCGACGCCTTGTCGATGACGTGGTTGTTGGTGACGATGTAGCCATCCGCGGCCACGACGAAGCCGGAGCCGAGCGCTTCGGCCCGTTGCGCGGGGCGCTGTTGCGGGGCCCGGTCCGGCAGCGGAATGCCCTGGTCGCGGAAGAACTGGCGGAACTGCTCGTCGAAGGGCGAGTTTTCGCTGAGTTGCGAGGTTTCGTCGTTACCAGCGTTGTCGGCCTTGATTACGGTGGTAATCGTGACGATCGCCGGCTTGTCCGCCGACACGATCGGAGCGAAGGAGGCGCCGGACGCAAGCGGCACCGCAACGGCCGGGCCGGTTCCGGCGGCCGCAGCCGCGTCATGGCCAGCAAAGGCTGCCATGGACAAAGGCGCGACGATGACGGCTGCGCCGAGGAGCGCGGCAGCACGGTGCCTCATGAGAATGTTTGACATGATCTTGTTCCTTTCGCTGTCAGGTCGCCGAGAGATCTCAGGCGTGCGCCCCGTCCGGAGGCGAACTGGCTCATTGCTTCGGTCAGCTTCGTGTAAGGGCTTGTGTTGGTTGCCGAGGGATCGGGCTCAGGGAGCGAGCCCGGCGCCGTCGGTGGCGCCCACCCGGAAGGCGGGTGGGCCGCATCTGCCTGTCGATCACGCCATCCGGGCGATATCCCGGTCGAGGTGGCGAACTTCGTTCTGCAACCGCGCATAGGATTGCGTGGGCAGCATGCCGTTGTGGGCGGCGGCGGTCTTGACCGCCTGGGCGCGCACTGCACCGTCCTCGCGTTCAAGCTTCCTGTAGTTTGCCGCAGTCAGCTTGCCCTGTTCGCGGTCGGCATTGATCCGGTGGTTGTCGACCCTCAGTTCATGCAGGACGCGGTCTAGGCGCGACGATGCCATGTGAACCGGTGCGCGGTAGACCTGCATCGCCGGGGCCGTCATGTCGTCCTGGGTGAAAATGCCCTGGTAGTAATCGCCCGTATAGGCGCCCTTGTCACTGTCGCGACCGAAGTCGTGGTGATCGGCCGCAAAGGCACCGCCGGCGAAAACGACGAGGGCGAGGGTTGCGATGGTGGTGGTCTTGAGGGGCGAGCGCATATCTGCATCTCCTTCAACGCGGGAAGCGGGAGGAGCTTCCCTGCGAGGCCGTCTCCTATTGTCGCGTCGCGGCCGAAGCGGTCGCCGGCAATATTCAGCCTCGGTTCGAAGGTAATACTTTGATGCGCGTTAGTCATGTTAATATAATGTAATATTTATTTGTCTTTTCTTGGAGGTTCAAATAATTAATTTTATGTAATAAACGCTGTTCTCGTTTTCTCCTGGAAACTATTCTTCTCGCCCATGCCTCGCAAAGGGGTGCGCGGGGCCTGTGTTTGAGTGAGCGTCGAAGAAATAGCTAGGTGCCTGCGTAATGTGCGCGAGGGCGGATCAACTCGCCGCTCTCGACCTGCTCCATCGCATGAGCGAGCCAGCCGACGGTGCGCGCAAGCGCGAAAATGACGAGCGGCGCATCGTCAGGGAGAGTATAGGCCGCTGCGAGGGCGGCCAGTGAAAAGTCGAGATTGGCGGGTTCGCCGAGCAACTCCTCGCCGGCTTCGGCCAAGGTGGTGTAGAGTGCCGGCACCTCGAAGCTTGCCATGATCGCCTTGGCGCGCGGATCGCCATCGGGATAGAGCCGGTGGCCAAAGGCTCTGACCACGCCCTCGGAGGAGAGCATTCCCCGAATCGCTTCGCGCACGCCGCACGCCGCCGCCTGTTCGGCCAGCCGCGTGACGCTGAGCCAGGCGCCGCCATGTCTAGGTCCGGTCAGCGTGGCAAGTCCTGAAAGCGTGGCGGCGGAAAGCGCCGCGCCGGACGAAGCTGTGACCCGGGCCGCGAAGGCCGAAACGTTGAGCTCGTGCTCGGCGGTCAGCACCAGGCATTTGCGGATCGGCTCCGCCGCCTCCGGCCGTCCCCAGCCCAGCGCCAGCCGCCGGTGCAGCGGCATCTGCTCTGGCGATGGCGCCATCTCCGTCGCGACGCTTGCAAGCACGTCGGCGGCTTCAGCCTTCAATATCGCCGGGCGGCGGCCGAGCGCCGGCAGGTCGCTTTCGATCCGTGCAGCCAGGCGCGCGAACGTTGCGGCCAGGCGCGATTGGCTGCCGCCGTGTTCGCCGGCGGGAACGGTCACTGGCTCGGATGATTGCCAAAGCAGCGCCGCGACCTGCTCCAGCGTCGCGTCGCTGGAGAGTTCGACCGCATCGCGGCCGCGATAGAATAGCCGCCCGCCGGCGATACTGGAGATCGTCGTCTTCAGAACCGGCTCACCCCAGCGGATCGCTTCGGCCGCCACGACCGCCGCCTGCCGTCGCCCGGCATGGCGTTCGGCCAGCCGATGCACATCGTCGGACTGATACAGGCTGCGGCGCGGGTCGGCTGGGTCGGGCTTGGCGCGAATGCGTCCACGACTGACATTGGCATAGAGCGTCTGCCGCTTGCTGCCGAGCCGGGCGAGCGCCTCTTCGGCGGTGATCCAGAGTGTCTTCATGTTGATCGATTGCATCAAGATTGACGTCAATAGATCTAGGTCGGATCATTCTCTGCGTAAAGGAGAAACTTGATGATGAAGAACGGACTTGAAGACGTCGTCGCCGCCGAAACGCAGCTCTCCCATGTCAACGGTGAGGCCGGCGAATTGATCATCCGCGGCGTCTCGCTCGATCACCTGGTCGGCCACGCGCGCTATGAAGATGTCGTCGCCCTGTTGTTCGGCGGACTGCTGGGGCCCACGCCGGATCGGGCCGAGCTTGCGAAGCGCCTCGGGCAAAAGCGGGTGGAGGTCTTCGCTCACGTCCCCGCTATCGACGATGCGTTGCTGGAACTGCCGCCGGTCGACATCATGCGTGCGCTGATCGCCCGGCTTCCGGATGGAGACGATCTCGATACGGCACTGCGCTTGCTGGCCGCCCCGGCCGTCTTCCTGCCTGCGGCACTGCGCCTGAAGAAGGGTGAAACCCCGGTCGCGCCGACACCGGCGCTTTCCCATTCTGCCGATATTCTGGCAATGCTCGGTGCAAGCGTGCCGAGCAAGGAAGAAGAGGCGGCGCTCGATGCCTATCTGGTGACGATTTCGGATCACGGTCTCAACGCTTCGACCTTCGCGTCGCGTGTGGTCGCGTCCACCAAAGCCGGCCTCACATCTTCGGTTCTTGCTGCGATCAGCGCGCTCAAGGGACCGCTTCATGGCGGTCCGCCGGGACCGGTGCTCGACATGCTGGATGCGATCGGGACGCCGGAGAACGCGCGAGTCTGGCTCTCGGAGGCGCTCGACCACGGCGAACGGCTGATGGGTTTTGGCCATCGCGTCTATCGCGTCCGCGATCCCCGCGCGGACGCGCTGAAAGGCGCACTGAAGCAGCTGAGCGCCGCCGACCCGGCAAACCTCGATCGGATTCAACTGGCCGAAGCGGTCGAGCAATCGGCGCTTGCCATCCTGAAGGTGCGCAAACCGGACCGTCCGCTCGACGTCAATGTGGAGTTCTACACGGCGCTTCTGCTCGACGCTTTGAAGTTCCCGCGAGAAGCCTTCACCGGCGTGTTCGCGATCGGCCGAACCGTCGGCTGGATCGCCCACGCACGCGAACAGGCGTTGGAAGGCCGCCTTATCCGGCCGCGTTCGCTCTATGTCGGGCCGCTGCCGCAGCAGGCGGCCTGAGCGCCGGCACTCCATTGTGAGGTCTATGCCACCCGCGTATTTCGCAGGTGCTTTTGAAAGAACATCTTCAGGTCGCGGAAGTCGTTGAAGCCGAGGACGGTCGCAAAGCGAGCGACCGTCGCTGGCGAAACGGAACAGGCGAGCGCGATCGAACGGGCGCTGCCGAAAGCGACGAGGTCCGGCTTTGCCAGTGCTATCAGATGCCTCTACGTCGTCTCGGGCACATTGAACATCCATGTGCCGGAAGCGGAAGGCCTGGTCTGGTTCGAGCTCAATCCGCGCGACGGCTTCTACATTCCGGCGGGCTTCGATCACCAGTACTACAACATGTCGGGAGACAAGGCGGAGTTCGTTTTCGGCGTGGCGCCGGACTTCTGACCTTCCACGAAAAAGCCGGACAACATCTGTCGATATTGTCCGGCTAAAGGTATCCGGAGACGCTTTGACGTCATCTGGAACGAATGGGCGACCGTCAGGCCGCCTTCTTCGCGTCAAAGGGGATCTCGATATCGACGGCGAGCGTCGAAACCTGCGCGCCGCGTTCCATCGTCACCTTGACCTTTTCGTCGTCGATCTGCATGTGCTTGGAGATCGCCTTCAGAATTTCGTCGCGCAGCTTGGTGACGAGATCCGAATCGCCTGCGGATGCGCGCTCATGCGCCAGCAGGACCTGCAGCCGTTCGCGGGCGGCCGGTGCTGACTGGGAGCGGGAGAAGAAACCGAACAGATTCATGCCGCCTTCCTTCCGAAAATCTTGCCGAGGAAGCTGCGCTTTTCACCGGGAATGGTGATTGGCAGGGTTTCGCCCTTCAGCCGGCGCGCTGCGTCGAAATAGGCCAGCGCCGGCGCTGAGCGGTTGTCTGCCAGCGTGACCGGCGAGCCGACATTGGATGCACGAAGCACGTCTGCGCTCTCCGGGATGATGCCCATCAGCGGGATCGACAGGATTTCGAGCACGTCGTCGACCTTCAGCATGTCGCCGCGCTCGGCGCGAAGCGGGTCGTAGCGGGTGAGCAGCAGGTGCTTTTCCATGCGCTCGCCGTTTTCGGCCTTCAACGTCTTGGAATCGAGCAGGCCGATGATGCGGTCGGAATCGCGCACCGAGGAGACTTCCGGATTGGTCACGACGATGGCGATATCGGCGTGGCGCATGGCGAGCGTCGCGCCGCGTTCGATGCCGGCAGGGCTGTCGCAGATCACCCAGTCGAAGGCGTTCTGCAGGGCGGCGATGACCTTCTCGACCCCTTCCGGCGTCAGATTGTCCTTGTCGCGGGTCTGTGAGGCCGGCAGGAGGTAAAGCGTTTCGACCCGCTTGTCGCGGATCAGCGCCTGCGACAGCTTGGCCTCGCCCTGGATCACATTGACCAGGTCATAAACGACACGCCGTTCTGCGCCCATGACGAGATCGAGATTGCGCAGACCGACATCGAAGTCGACGACCACGACCTTGTCGCCGTTCTGCGCAAGCGCAGCACCCAATGCGGCGCTGGACGTCGTCTTGCCGACGCCGCCTTTGCCCGATGTAACTACGACTACCTTGCCCATTCATCTCTCCAAGTATTTAAACTACGCCTTCGCCTTACGTCACGATGGTTCTGGATCGACCCAGAACCACAAGCGAGATGCGGGCGGTGTCCGCCCGGCCATCCCATCCCGCTCTAGCCGAGCGTTCCCGCCTTGAGCGCTTCGCCGTCGAGCCAGATCTGAACGGACTTGCCGCGCAGATGCTGCTCCATGTCGTCGGCGGTCTTGTAAAAGCCGTCGATCGCAATCAGTTCCGCTTCGAGCTTGCGGCAGAAAATCCGTGCCGAAACATTGCCGGTGGTGCCGGCCATCGCCCGGCCGCGCAGCGCGCCGTAGATGTGGATCGATCCGCCGGCGACGACCTCGGCGCCAGAAGCGACCGAGCCGATGATCGTCACGTCGCCTTCCGGGAAGAACAGCGACTGTCCGGAGCGCACCGGCTGGGTCACGACGATCGAGGGTGTTGCCTTGGCGGCAAGCGGCTCGGCCGTGATGACGGCTTCCGTTTCTGCTCCTGGCACCTCGGCCTTTTCTGCCTGCTCCGCCATCTTCGCTTCGAAGTCGGCTGCCGGGCGCCCGTCGTTCATCGCAGGCGGCAGATCGGCGCCGAGCAGCGACTGTCGCGCGCCTTCGATGCCCATGATTCGGACATTGCGTTTGCCGAGCTGATCGACGAGCTCGCGCAGTTGCGAGCGATCGATTTCGAGGCCATCGACGTCGAGCACGACGGGCCGCCGGAGGAAGAAGCCGGCGGAGCGGGAAGCCAGATCGTCGAGCCGGGTGAGCCAATCCTCGAGGGGCAGCTCGGGGGTCAGCGCTAGCGCAAGGAAGGAGCGCCCCTTGAGGCGGATCGGCCGGGATTCGGTTAACACATCGTTCATCTTGGTAAATTTTCCGTTGCCTCGGTGTATCGAGAAAATGGTTAACAAATGGTTAATTCAGCAGTGCGAAGGTTAATGAGGCGGGTCCCGCGGCGGGCCTTCCGGCACTGAAAAACAAGGTAAATTGGTCGTCGTAACAAACCAATCTTTTGGCCATTATTGCCTTGGCGATGGCGGATTTGACCGTCTGCCGCCCGCTGACGAGAGGGTGATTCATCGATCCCTTTGCATGCGATTCGCCCGACCTCGCGAAGGGAGTTGACATTGGAGTGCTAAAAGAAGAACATAACGTGAACAAATGGAGGTTTCCCATGAGCCGGACAGAAACCATGACCCATACGGAAGAAGTGATCGAACGCGCCATGGCTGCCGTTGCAGCCGCCCGGAAGAAGCGGGAACGCGAAGCCGAGTGGCGGAAGCGGACCTTCGGACGCATCGACATGACGCCGCCCCTGCCGCGGCTGAAGCGCGGCGGCGTGCAGCTTTCGCTGCGGCTCGATGGTTCGGCACGGTAATAGAAATAACGACTACGCGGGACCGGTGGGCCGATACCAGGGCGCCTGGCGCAGCTCCAACGGGGGCAATCCGCCCGAAAGCCGCCGATGCCCGCCTGCGGTGATGGGCGGATCGAGACGAAGCTTCGAGAGGACTGACCATGAGGCATCGTCGAAGCATCGACCTGATGCCGCGCGAAAATGCTGCCGACTACGGCTCGACCCTGGAGCTGCTACCGGAATGGTATGTGCTCGTGGCGAAGTGCGGGAAGTGCCGGCATCAAGGGCGAATTGACCGTCGGGTGATAGCCAGCACCTACGGATGGGGCATCCACCTCAATTCCATCGGCCGAACACTCAAATGCTCGCGCTGCGGAAACAGGGAGGGGAACAAACTGCTCCTTGGCAAGTTGCCCCGCGACTAGCGGGGCAGATCGTGTGCCGCGTGGCAGAAACCCGCTGCTCACGGGTCAGTCGGCGCTTTCAAAATGGAACCATGCGAACCGGGCATTTCTCTAGAATATGGTCGCGAATATAAAGTATCTAATCGCTCTTTGTCGGAATATGTAAGGCATCGCCCGTGCTTGTTTTGATTGTGTAGGCGACTGTTAACGGAAGTTATCAAGCGTGATCCGAAAGCAAGAAGGTAATATTGGAACAATTTATTATCCCTTTCGTTGAGTTTGTGATCGAACGAAAGGATGAGATCATGAAGAAGCTTGTAATCACGGCGGCTGTCGCTGGTCTACTGGCAGGCTCCGCCTTTGCTCAGGACGCCAACAAGCAAGCCGGTACGGCTGCAGGCATGGCCGGTGGTGCGGCAGCGGGTGCTGTCGTCGGCGGCCCGATCGGTGCCGGCGTCGGCGCCGTTGTGGGTGGCGCGCTCGGTGCAGCGCTGACGCCTCCGCCGCCGGAAGTGGTCACCTATGTCGAGCAGCAGCCGGCTCCACCGTCTGTCGTCATTCAGGAACGGATCGTGGTCGGTAAGCCCATCCCGTCGGCTGTCGTCCTGACGCCGATTCCGCAAAACCCGCGTTACGCCTATGCGGTCGTCAACGACCAGCGGGTGATCGTGGAACCGCAGTCGAGAACGGTGGTCCGGGTCATCAACTGACGCGGGGCTCAATAGTCTCGCCTTAAGCGGCGGCGTTCAAGCGCCGCCCCTTTTGCTGTTTTCGCCGGCTTCGTAGAAGCCGCGCTCGCTTCACTGAAAGCGGATGGATCTATGATCCGCAACACCGCACCATCGTACCGATGCAGCAGTGCTGCTAAACTCGCAGCGACAAACGCCATGATCGACGAGGGGAGCCCGGCTTGGCAGTGATCGTGCATGAGAACTGGCCCGTTGAGCTATGGCGCCCCGGCGTCGAAACGCGGATGGTGATCTCCGCGGTGAACGGCGACTCGCAATTGTGCCTGTTCGAGCAATGGGTGGCGCCCGGCGCGGGCGCTCCGACGCATCATCATCCCGTTGAGGAGATCCTGACGGTGCTCGCCGGCAAGGCCGAGATGTGGATCGAAGAGGAACGCATCATCGTCTTGCCCGGCCAGTCTCTTATCGTGCCGCCGCTCCGCCGCCATGGCTTCACCAATATCGGTAGCGAGACGCTCCAGCTTCAAGCCACCCTTGCGGCAGCAAGCTTCGAGGCCCGGTTTGACGGTTCGGTCGAAAGCGTCAGACGCTGGTGCGGCGAGGTCGACTAGGCCGCCGGTTCCCTGAACCTCAAATCCCTCCTGCACGCGATCCCGGTGCATCCGTTTGCCCGGCTTCGTCTTCCGGGTATAGTTTAAAAGCCCCTCAGCACAATTGCCGACCGCCGCTTTTTCCAGATCTCGTCAAACTCGGCGAATGTCTCGGGATATCTAATATATATTTCAAATTAAATTGCCTATATTCGGAAAGTTTATTCGATATTGCTTTGTGCCATCCTTGTAATACATTCACTAATCGGGATGTATATTCGAGTCTTTGAGAATATTCTTAAGTCGATCGAAGAGGATAGCGATATGGCGAAGATCGTAGGCTCGTCTGCGGGCGACGTTTTGAAGGGCACCGAGGAAAGCGACCGCATCTGGGGCCTCGTCGGCTTCGACACGATCGATGGCGGCGGCGGCGACGATTTTGTCGACGGCGGGGCGCATGACGACATGTTGACGAGCTCGAGCGGCTACGACCGGATCGACGGCGGCGACGGCAGTGACCAGATCGTTCTCACCGGGACCGGCGGGGCCATTACCGGAGGCAGGGGTTTCGACGGTCTCGTCGTCGACTTCTCGCAAAGCGCCGACCGGATGGTCTTCAACGGTGCCGGCGGCCATGGCTATGTTGGCGATCCGAGCGCTGTCAGCCAGCATGTCTTCTTCCACGATATCGAGTGGCTGCGCCTTCTTGCCGGCAGCGGCGACGACCGGATCACGGGGACCGCCGGGAGCGACCGGATCTCGACCGGAGCCGGCATCGACGTCGTCAATGCGGGCGCGGGAAACGACATCATCACCAATACAGGCGGACACGATCGTCTCGATGGCGGCGATGGAAACGATCGCTTTGTTCTCGTCGGGACGGGCAGCACCGTTTTTGGTGGTGCCGGAGACGATACCCTGGTCGTCGATCTTTCGGGATCGACTGCTCCGGTCGTGTTCAACCTGGCGAATGGTCACGGCATTATCGGAGACGGGACGCAGACGGAGCGGCACCTCTTCGTCCAGCATCAGGATGTCGAGCGGGTTGTGCTGATGACCGGACGCGGGAGCGACCGTGTTACGGGAAGCGCGCTTGGCGATGTTATTGAGACGGCCGGCGGCAACGATGTCGTCGATGCTGGCGCGGGCGACGACAGGATCACGGACGGGCTCGGTGCCAACCGTCTATTTGGCGGCGACGGCAGTGACCAGATCATCTCCACATTCTACTCCGCCGAGATCGACGGCGGTGCGGGCCAGGACTGGCTCTATATCAGCGAGATGCAGCGCACGAGCGATCTCACCATCGATTTCGCCGCTGGCAAGGTTTCGACCGGTACCGTGCTGCGCGGATTTGAAGAAGTGAGCCTCGCGCTCGGCAGCGGCAACGACCGGGTCAGCGCGGGTGATCTTACCTATCTCATAGTCGATGCCGGCGCCGGGGACGATCACATAGAAGGCGGTGCCGGGCGTGACCGGTTCGATGGCGAGGAGGGCGACGACTATATCGATGCGGGCGCCGGAGACGACATGATCGAGACGGGCACTGGCGACGACGTGGCTTTTGGCGGGGATGGCCGGGATACGCTCGCCAATGACGGTGGCAGCGACGTGCTCGACGGCGGCGCTGGCGATGATTGGCTGCAGGACACCTTTCCCGGCAGCGGTTCGCTTGGCGTCGCGTCGATCCTGCGCGGCGGTGCGGGCAACGACACGATCAATGCCCGTTACCTCGGGGAGGCCGATGGCGGTGAAGGGCGGGATCTGTTGAACCTCAACTATGGCGGCTTGCCTGAAGCGACGGATTTCGATGCGGCACGCGGCGTAACGCATACCGGACTGACTTTCGCCAATGTCGAATATTTCAACGTCACGTCCGGGCGCTACGACGACGTGCTGCGCGGCGCCGAAGACAACGACACCTTCTATTCGTCGAGCGGCAACGACATCCTCGACGGGCGCGGCGGAAACGACACGCTGAGCGGCGCCTCGGAAAACGACCAGCTCTTCGGCGGTGACGGTGCGGATATCCTCGACGGCGGTTCGCAAAATGACCTCTTGAGCGGCGGCAATGGCGCCGATCGGCTGACGGGCGGCAGCGGCGCCGACACGTTTCTCTGGTCGTCGGAAACCTCCGGCGAAGCCGGTCTCGATCGCATCCTTGATTTCAACGGCAGGCTGGGCGATCGGATCGCCTTTTCCGAGGACGCCCAGGACGCCATGGGCATTCACAGCTATGCCGATTTTCTCGCTGCTGCGCACGATACGGCCGACGGCGTGTTCGTCGCCTTCAACGGTTCAGATGCCGAGGGCATTCTGATCGAGGACGTTTCGCTTTCGGTTCTGACGGAAAGCGATGTCGTCTTCGGCCTCGGCTGAGGTTTCGCCGGGCGTCAGGTGTCCGGCAACACGCCTTCGCCTGAGGCCCTGTCCGCCTCCGTGGTCAGGCGCCCATCGATCAAATGAAGGCGCCGGTCCATGCGCGAGGCCATGTCGAGGTCGTGGGTGACTGCGACCACCGTCTTTCCCCGCTCGCGCACCAGCGTTTCCAGGATCTTGAAGACCTGTTCGGAGCTCTGGCTGTCGAGGCTGCCGGTCGGCTCGTCCGCAAGGATCAGCGGCGGATCGTTGGCCAGTGCGCGGGCCACGGCCACGCGCTGGCGCTGGCCGCCCGAAAGCTGGTCTGGCCGTTTGTCGAAATGATCGGCAAGGCCGAGTGCTGCAAGCAGATCGCTCGCCCTTTGGCGCATCTCGTTCCGGCCAAGGCGACCGAGCTTGCGCATGGGGATCTCGACATTCTCGCGGGCAGTGAATTCCGGCAGCAGGAAATGGAACTGGAAGACGAAGCCGATATTGGCAAGCCGCGTGGCGGCCCTTTCGTCCTCGTCCATCCGGGCCGTGTTGCGGCCGCGGATCACGAGCGTGCCGCCGGTCGGCCGGTCGAGCAGGCCGAGCAGATAGAGGAGCGACGACTTGCCCGAGCCTGACGGGCCGGTGACTGCGACGAACTCCTGCTCGCCGATAACAAGAGAGATGTCTTTCACCAGGGTAACCGGCACCGTCTCCCTGAGGATGCGCGTCAGATCCCTTGTTTCGATCAGCGTGCTCATGTCGCGCCCCTGATGATGTCGACGGGATTGGCGCGGGCCGCCCGCCTTGCCGGCAAATAGCCGGCGACGGCCGCCGATCCGAGCGCGAAGGCGGCGGCGATCAGATAGTGCAGCATGCTCCAGGCGATCGGTAGCCGGGTCATTTCCTGGCCGGTCGCGGATATCTCGAAGCGCACGAGCGAGAGCGCATAGACCATGGCGAAGCCGAGCGACCAACCGAGCAGCGTGCCGGCTGTCGCGATCGCCACACCTTCGAGCACGAACAGGATGCGCATGTCGGCCTCGGTGAAGCCGAGCGACTTCATGATGGCGATGTCGCGCGCCTTCTCGTGCGTGATCGTCGAGATGATGTTGAAGATACCGAAGCCTGCGACCAGCATGATCGCCGCAACGACCGTGTACATGATGACGTTGCGCACGACGAGCGCCTCGAGGATCGACTCGTTCGCATCCTGCCAGGCAACCGCCTTGTAGCCGAGTTCCGCCTCGATGCGCCGCGCCACCGTGGGCGCCGCGTTCGGATCGTCGAGCTTGATGTTGATCTCGTTGATCGCGTTTGGCCGGGCCGAGAGGATCTGCGCGTTCTTCTGCAACACATAGGCTTCGCCCTCGTCGCGCGCCGTCGTGCCGGTGTGGAAGAGACCGACGATCTTGAAGCGGCGGCTGAGCCCTTCCGAAGAGACGGCGGTGAGCGTATCGCCGAGCTTGGCGCCGAGCCGGGAGGCCATCGTATCGCCGACCACCACATTATTGCCGCCGGCGGCAAGTGCGGCGAAGCTGCCGGCCTTGAAGTCTCCGATAATCGGCGAGACGCCGGGTTCCGCCTGCGGATCGATGCCGATGACGGCAGCACCGACCTCCTGGCCGGAATAGCGGATGACGCCTTGCGCCTTGAGGGTGGCGGCAAAGCGGCCCGGGATCCAGCCATCGAGCCAGGAGAGTGCCGCGGTGGGGTTGATGATGCCGCGCCGATCGTCGCGTGGCCTGAGGCCGGAAATGGCCGCTGCATCGAACAGGTCTTCTGCCGGTTGCCGCCGCGCCGTCCGCTGCTCGTCGGTCACCTGGACATGCGGCATCGTGTCGACGAGCTGGCGGACGAAATCGTCCTGGCCGCCCTGCATCAGAGCTGCCATGGCGATGGAGAACCCGACGCCGACCGCAACGCCCAGCATCGCGACGATCGTCTGCCGGCCGCGGCCGGAGATGTGGGTCAGTGCGAGGTCGAGGATGAGGCGCATGGCGAGCTCATGTTCCCGGGACGGGCGTGACCTTGACGCGCGTGCCATCGGCAAGGCCGGTCGGGAAGGGGGAGACGACGCGCGCGCCATCTTCCAGACCGGAGAGAATCTCGACGCCGTCGGGGCCGCGTATGCCCGTTTTCAATTCCCGTATCCTGGCATGATTGCCGTCGATCACCGCAGCCTTTGTCCCCTCCAGCGCCACGGTCGGGAGGATCAAGGTACCATGCGATACCCGCACGATGATGTTGACGTCGGTCGACATGCCGATCCGAAGCGGCGTGTCGTCGGGCAGGCGGAAGCGGACGCGATAGGTCTTCGTCACCGGGTCGCCCTTGGGGGTGATGCTGTCGACCGTCGCCTCGAGTTTCTGGTTGGGGAAGGCATCCGATCGCAACAACGCGCGCTGACTGACTTCGACGCGCGGAATATCCTCTTCGTTGACGTCGGCCGTGACGATCAGCGGTTTCGGTTCCCCGACCCAGAAGAGTACCGTGCCGAGATCCGCGACTTCGCCGATCTCGCCGTCCTGCCTGAGCACCTGGCCGGTGCTCGGCGCGCGCAGCACATAGGTCGCAAGCCGCGCCTGACGGCCGGCGACGAGGGCCTCGAGCTGGCCGAGTTCGCTGCGTGCCCGGTCGACCTCCTGTTCGCTGATCGTGCTGCGTTCTGAGAGCGCCAATTTGCGCCGATACTCCTCCTGCGCCAGCGTCAGCCGTGCCTGGAGTTCGCCGAGTGCTGCCCGTGCCTCGGTGTCGTCGAGGCGGGCGAGCACATCGCCTTTGGCGACACGTTCACCTTCGCAATTGCATTGTTCGACGATCCGTTCGGCGACCGTAGGTGTGACTTTCGCCCAGGTGCGCGGCTCCACGACGCCATCCGCATAGATGATCTCCGCCGCGTCGCCGCGCTTTGGCGCAATGATGGACACGGGAACCGGGCGAAACAGATACCAGGAAACCGCCGCGCCGATGGCGACGATAACCGCCCCTCCGATTGCAAAACGAGCCAGCTGCACGAGACGCTCCTTGAATGCTTCCAGTCTGTTCTGTATAAATAGACCGACGGTCGGTTTGTTTCAAGGATGCGTGTTACCCTTGCCATCAGGAGCGTCGTGGACCGCGCTGTGAACCCGTGCTAAGCCGCTGTTCTGGAGTGCTTATGGTCAGAACGAAAAAATCGCCGGAAGTCCGATCGAACGAGCTGATCGATTGTGCCGAGCGGCTGTTCTTCCAACACGGCTACGAGAATACGACGGTCAACGACGTCATCCGTGAGGCCAATGTCTCCAAGGGCGCCTTCTACCACTATTTCGTTTCGAAGGAGGCGTTGCTGGAGGCGGTTGCCACTCGCCTGGCGCAGCGGAACCTGAAGGAGTTGCAGCCGCTTTTCGACGACCCGTCGCTTGATGCGGTCGGGCAGCTGAACGCACTTTTCGCCGGCTCGAGGCGGCTGAAACTCGACATGGCGCCGCAGCTGAAGAACACCTTCAACGCGCTTTTCAAGCCCGAAAACGTTGCTCTCTATCACCGCATCGACGAGGCCCTGCTGGCGGTGAGCATACCCCTGGTCGCCGAGATGCTGCGGCGCGGGCATGAGGAGGGGACGCTCGATGCGCCCGATCCGGAAGCAGCAGCCTTGATGCTGCTGCAACTGCGCGTGAGCGTCGCCAAGGTGATGTACAAGGCGCTGCAACGTTACGAGGCTGGCGATCTCGATGGCGCCGCGGCGATGCTCGATGGCTGGATGCGAACCTACGGCACCGCGATCGAGCGCTTCCTGAAGCTTCCGGATGGCTCGATCGAGGTGACCGAGCCGGGCTTCGCCCGCGCCTTCCTGGAGGCGTGAGCTGTCGCTGCGCTGCGACGTGTGCGTCTCTCAGCTCTTCTGCGCGGCACGCAAGGCGGAGGCCGGATAGCGCAGTGTCGGGTCGAAGGGGTTGAGCTTGCTGCTGATTGCCTGCGCCTCGGCCTTCAGGAGATCGGTGATGGTGCCGCTTCGCGTTTCCGTCAGGCGCGATGCCAGCGTGCCGATACTTAAAGAGGCGACTGCAATGCCGTTGCGGTCGAGCACCGGCACGCCGAGGCCGGCCATGCCCTCGATCATTTCAAAGTTCATCTGCGCGGCACCGATCCGCCTGACCTCTTCGATCTTGATGCGCAGATCCACCTCGTCGATCGCAGCCCGGTCCATGATGCGCGGCATGTTGAACTTGATGATCGCTTCCCGCTCCTCCTCCGGCAGGTGGGCGAGAATGGCGATACTGCCCTGGCCGATGCCGAGCGGCACCTTGCCGCCGATGTCGCCGGTAAAGGAGCGGATCGGGAAGGGCCCCTCGACCCGGTCGAGGCAGATCGCGTCGAAATTGCTGCGCACCAGCAGGAAGACGGTGTCGTTGAAGGTGGCCGAGAGCCTGAGAAGCGATGGGCGGGCGATGTCGAGAATGCCTTCGCGCCTGCGCGCCTGCGACGCGATCGAGAAGAACTCCAACGACAGACGATAGGATTTTCCTTCCGGCATCTGCTCGACGAGCCCTTCGGCGATCAGGCTCTTCAGCAGCCGGTGCGCCGACGGCTGGGTGAGATTCAGCCTGCGCGCGAGATCAATCACCCGCACACCCTCCGTCGCGTTCTCCGCGAGATCTTTCAGGATGTGGATCGCCTTGGAAAGGCTGGAGCTTCCTGCATTCTCTGATTCCGACATACGCGCAAATCTTTCAATATTCACATGACGGGATTCCGTATATCGGATTTCTCTAACAAAAAATTCCAAAATAGAAAATTGCATTTGTGTTTTTCGTCAATTTCCTGGAGTTAATTCACAAGCCTTTCTTGAGGGTGGATGCGCCACAACGTGGATAGCCGGGAGGCTATCCCGATCGCGAAATCGCGCCTTTGTCGTCGCGGTTGCGTCCGGCGGAAATCGCATCGCCTGGGATGAGGTTTTATGGTTGACGACGTGTCGTCGCCGCCGGGATCGCCGACAAGAAAAACGGGGCAGGCGATCCCTGGGGGCAGCGACCCACGGGAGAGTGAGCATGAGTTTCCTGAACCTCGAGAAGGTCTCCAAGTTCTATGGATCGGTTGCGGCCGTTCACGATTTCGATCTGGCGGTCGAAAAGGGCGAGTTCATCTCGCTGCTCGGCCCGTCCGGCTGCGGCAAGACGACGACCCTGCAGATGATCACCGGGCTCGTGCGTCCCTCTGCCGGCGCGATCACCATGGGCGGGCGCGACATCACCCACCTGCCGCCGCCGCAGCGTGAACTCGGCGTCGTTTTCCAGAGCTACGCGCTTTTCCCGCACATGACCGTCGCCCAGAACGTCTCCTTCGGCTTGGAGATGCGCAAGGTCGCAAAGGCGGAGCGCGACAGGCGCATCAAGGAAATCCTGGCACTCGTCCATCTCTCGGCCCTTGCCGATCGCTACCCGCGCGAGATGTCCGGCGGTCAGCGCCAGCGCGTCGCGATCGCCCGTGCGCTCGTCATCAATCCGCCGGTGCTCTTGCTCGACGAGCCGCTGTCGAACCTCGACGCGCAGCTTCGCGAAGAGATGCAGTTCGAGCTGCGCCGCATCCAGCAGACCGTCGGCATCACCACGATCATGGTGACCCATGACCAGGCGGAAGCGTTGTCGATCAGCGACCGCGTCGTGGTCATGGAAAAGGGGCGCATCACCCAGGTCGACACGCCCTACGAGCTCTACGAGCATCCGCGCAACGACTTCATCTCGTCCTTCGTCGGCAAGTCCAATTTCCTGCGCGCGACCGCGGCTTTCAATGGCAAAGGCGCGTCGATCAGCATCGACAACACGCCGATCCGCTTCAACACCGATCGTCGCGAGCCGGATGGCAAGGTCTCGGTCTTCATCCGTCCGGAAAAGCTGCGGCTGACGGAACCGACTGAAGGCCAGATCCAGGGCAAGGTGACGACGCGCTATTTCATGGGCAGCCAATGGCTGGTCAGCGCCGAGACCCCCGCAGGCGTTCTTGCCGTTGCGGTTCCCAATCTCGGCGCGCCGCCGCCGATGGAAGGCGAAACCGTCGGGCTCGCCTGGCAGAACGCCGATTGTCGTGTGCTGGCCGGAGCGGCGAACTGATGAGCGCCGCCACGTCCGCCATCAAGCCGCGCCTGCTCGCGCCGCTGGCACTCTCAGGGCCGACGACCCTGTTCTTCGTCGGCCTCGTCCTCTTGCCGCTGCTCTTGACGGTCATTCTTTCCTTCAACAGCTACGACTATACGGCCGGCATCCAGAGCGACTTCACCTTCGCCAATTACCTGACGGTGCTGCAAGACGAATACTATCTTTCGACCTTCTGGCGCACGCTGCGTCTGGCGCTGCTAACGACGGTCATCACCGTGCTGATCGGCGTGCCGGAGGCCTATATTCTCTCGAACATGCGCAAGCCCTGGCGGTCGATCTTCCTCCTGGTGATTATTGGTCCGCTGCTCGTTTCCGTGGTGGTGCGCACCTTCGGCTGGAGCATGCTGCTCGGCAAGAACGGCTTCGTGAACAGCGCACTTGCCATTGTTGGCGTCGACCCGGTCCAGCTTCTCTACACCGAGACGGCGATCGTCATCGGCCTCGTGCACATCATGCTGCCGTTCATGGTGATCCCGGTCTGGACGGTTCTGCAGAAACTCGATCCGACGGTCGAGGCGGCAGCGCTCACCCTCGGCGCCTCGCGCTTCACGGCCCTTCGCCGCATCGTCTTCCCGCAGGCGGCCCTCGGCATCCTCTCCGGAAGTCTGATCGTCTTTGCGCTGTCGGCCAGCTCTTTCGCCATCCCGGGCCTGCTCGGGGGCCGACGGCTGAAAATGGCGGCGACGCTCGTCTACGACGAGTTCCTGATCGAGCTCAACTGGCCGCTCGGCGCGACCATCGCGATCATCGTCCTCGTCGCCAATCTCGTGATCATGCTCGCCTATAACCGCCTCATCGAGCGGCAGGCGAAGCGCAAGCTGGGTTGAAGCCATGCAGAGAAACGGACCCATAGCTCTCGCCTTCCATAGCCTCGTCGTCGTCTTCATGCTGGCGCCGATGGTGGTCGTTTGCCTGGTCGCCTTTACGCCGGAGAACACGCTGACGATGCCCTGGAACGGGCTTTCGCTGCGCTGGTTCGAGGCGGTCTTCCATCACGCCGATTTCATGTCGTCCTTCGACAACAGCGTCCGGCTCGCGCTGCTTTCGGCGACCATCTCCACCGTGTTTGCGGTTCCGGCGGCTTTGGCAATCACCCGCTACGAGTTCCGCGGCCGCGAAGCGTTGAATGCGCTGTTCCTGTCGCCGCTGATCATCCCGCACCTGGTTCTCGGCGTTGCCTTCCTGCGTCTCTTCTCGCTGATGGGCATGGGCGGCTCCTTCGCCTGGCTGGTCGCCACCCATGCGATCGTCGTCACGCCCTATACGCTGCGCCTGATCCTCGCGTCGCTGACCAGCATGGATCGCAATGCCGAGAATGCGGCGCGCACGCTGGGTGCCGCCGAATGGACGGTGTTTCGCCGGATCACCATGCCTCTCATGCTGCCGGGCATCAGCGGCGGCTGGCTGCTCGCCTTCATCAACAGCTTCGACGAGTTGACGATGTCGATCTTCGTGACCTCGCCGTCCACCGTGACGCTGCCAGTGCGCATGTACATGTATGCCAGCGAATCCATCGACCCGATGATGGCGGCGGTTTCGACGCTGATGATCGCGCTTGCCACCGTTACCATGATCATTCTCGATCGGCTGTTCGGTCTCGACCGGTTGCTGGTGGGCAAGGGCTGAGATCCGATGTCGATGCATGCACAATTCCGGCGGCGCTACCGCCTGGACGAGACACCTGTGCCCTTCACGCTGAATGGCGTGCTCGAAACCGGTCGCCGCGGCGACACGGTGCTGACGGCGATCCTCTCCGTCAGCGGCCGTCTGCGGCAGAGCGAATTCACCGGCGAGGACCGGGCCGGCTTCTGTCTGATCGGCGCCTGCCAGGATTGCTACGTGATGTTGGTGAATGGCAGCCGCGTCAGGGCCTGCAGCACGGCGCTTGAGCAGGGCATGGCCTTCATCACCGATCTCGACGGCCATGGCGGGGGCCGCTCATGAGTGAGCCGTTGCAGCCGGTTATCGTCGGTGCAGGCCCCGCTGGCATTCGTGCTGCCGAGCGCCTCGTCCGCGCCGGCCTCAGGCCGATCGTGCTCGACGAAGGCCAGCAAGCCGGCGGGCAGATCTATCGCCGCCCGCTGATCGAGGACGGACGATCCTACCGGAGACGCTATGGTTCGGAAGCCGGCAAAGCACAAAGGCTGCATCAAGCCTTCGAGGCGCTGCTGCCTGCCATCGATTACCGGCCGGAAACGCTGGTCTGGAATATCTCCGCCCCCAAGCGCGGCAATCAGCTCGATATTCTTTCATCAGGCGTTCATAGGCAGGTCGGCTTTTCGCAGCTGATCCTCTGCACCGGTGCGACCGATCGCGTGCTGCCGTTCCCAGGGTGGACGACGCCCGGCGTCTATACGCTCGGTGCCTCGCAGACAGCGCTGAAAGCGCAAGGGTGCACGATCGGCGACCGCGTCGTCTTCATGGGGTCCGGGCCGCTGCTCTATCTCGTTGCCTGGCAATACATGAAGGCCGGTGCGCGCGTCGGAGCTGTGCTCGATACCGCGCCCGCCACATCGAAGCGACACCTGCTGTCGCTCGCCGTTCAAGCGCCGCGCATCGTTGCGCTCGGTCTCTTCTACGGGCTGCAGCTCCAGCTTGCCGGCGTGAAGATCCGTTATGGCGCCAGGCCCGAGGCGGTTCTCGGCAAGGGCCAAGTCGAAGGTCTGCGTTTCCGTCGACGGACGCTCAAGGGCGATGTCGTCGAGACGATTGCCTGCGACGCGTTCGCCTACGGCTTCGCGCTCCGGCCGGAAACCCAGCTTGCCGATCTTGCCGGTTGTCGCTTTCGCTTCAACGAGCGCGACCGCGCCTGGTTGCCGGAGCGCGACGCCATGGGGCGCACGAGCCGGCCGGATGTCTATGTCGCCGGTGATGGCAGTGGAATTGCCGGTGCGGATGCAGCGGAAATCTCTGGCGAGCTCGCGGCTGCCGCCCTGCTTCAGGACATGGGTCAAAGGTCGGCGGATACGACCCGCCTGGTGGCGGCGCGTGACGCGATCCTGCGCCAGCGCGACATCCTCGAACGCGCCTTTCCCTTCCCGGACGATTGGTTCGAGACCGTACCGGATGAGACGATGCTCTGCCGTTGCGAGGAGATCACCATCGCCGAAGGGCGCCGCGCTATTGCGAATGGGTCCGTCACCGAGATCAACCGCCTGAAGGCGTTGAGCCGCGTTGGCATGGGCCGTTGCCAGGGGCGGATGTGCTCTGCTGCTGCGGCCGAGCTCCTGAGTGCTGCATGCGGCACCTCCGCCGGCGCGGTCGGCCGTCTACGTGCCCAGGCGCCGGTCAAGCCGATCCCGCTCGGTTTTGGCGCTGGTGTCGAAACGGAGACCCGCTCATGAGCCGGCGCATCTCCGTCGACGTCGCGATCATCGGCGGCGGGCTGGTCGGCAGCTCCGCAGCGCTTGCCATGCGCAAGGCCGGGCTCTCCGTCGCGCTGCTCGACAAAGGTTATTGCGGCGCCCAGGCAAGCGGGGTGAACTATGGCGGCGTGCGCCGGCAGGGTCGCCCTCCGGAGCAATTGCCGCTTTCGCAGCGGTCGCACCGCATCTGGCCGCAACTGAAGGCAATGATCGGCATCGATGCCGAATATGTCCGCTCCGGCCATCTGAAGCTTGCCCGCACCGAGAAGGATTTCGCCAAGCTCGAGGCCTATGCCGAGACAACAAGGGATTACGGTCTCGGGCTTGAGCTCGTCGCCGGAGCAGCGCTGACTGAGCGGTTTCCCTGGCTTTCGGCGAAGGCGGTCGGCGCGTCGCTCTGCCCCGATGACGGCCATGCCAATCCGCGGCTGGTGGCACCCGCCTTTGCAAGGGCGGCCGAACGTGCCGGTGTCACCGTGCTTGAGCAGACACCGGTGCGCGAGGTCACAACGACGGGCAACGGCTTTGTCATCCTTGCCGGTGACGGCATCGAGATCCGCTGCCGGCAACTGGTCAACAGCGCGGGCGCCTGGTCCGATCGCTTTGCCGCCCATTTCGGCGAGCCAGTACCACTCACACGCATCTACCCCTCGATGGTCGTCACCGAGCCGCTGCCGTTGTGTCTGCCTGTCAGCATGGGCGAGCAGGGCGGCAGCTTCTATGGCCGGCAGGTGGCCCGTGGCAACTACGTCATGGGCGGCGGTCGTGGTCTGCCGCTTGGCGATCCGGACTATTCGCGCCCGTCGGTGACTGCTGCTTCCTCGGTCATGCAGCGCGCGATCGCGCTCTTTCCGCATCTGGCGCACGCCCAGGTCATCCGTTTCTGGTCCGGAACCGAGGCCGAGATGCCCGACGGCAACCCGGTGATCGGCCCGAGCGAAACGACATCAGGCCTCTTCCACGCCTTCGGCTTCTGCGGCGCGGGCTTCCAGACAGCACCCGCCGTCGGCGAGGTGCTCGCAGAGCTCGTCACCGAGGGCCGCAGCACCACGCCCATCGACGCCTTTTCCATTGGCCGCTTCCGCAAGGTGGCGGTCGAAACTGCAGCCTTGTTGTAAACAGAAAGGGGAATACCATGATCGACCAACGGCTTACCAAAACCACGGCCCTCGCATTGCTGGCCTTTGTCCTGCAGCAGAACGCTGCGTCGGCGGAAACCAAGACGCTCTATATAGGCATGAACGGCGGCAACTTCGAGCGTGCCTATACCGAACACGTGCTGCCGCCCTTCGAGAAGGCGAACGACGTCAAGGTCGTCGTCGTGCCCGGCACCTCCGCCGATATCCTCGCCAAGGCGACGGCCGCCAAGGACAATCCGCAGATGCATGTCATGCTGCTCGACGACGGCGTGATGGTGCGCGCGATCGGCGGCGGCCTCTGCCAGAAAATCGCCGCCGATCCGGTGCTCGACCAGATCCAGCCGTCCGCGCGCCTCAAGGACGACATGGCGATCGGCGTCGACATGGGCATGACCGGGCTTGCATACAATAAGAAGCTCTTCGACGAGAAGGGTTGGCCGGCGCCGACCTCGTGGATGGACATGGCCGATCCGAAGTTCGAAAACGCCGTCGTGTTCCAGTCCGCTTCGGCATCGAGCTTCGGCCTGCACGCCTTCCTGATGTTCAACCGCATCCAGGGCGGCAGCGAGACCAATGTCGAGCCCGGTTTCGAGAAGTTCTCCGATACGATCGGCAAGAACGTCATCGAGTTCATCCCGAGCTCGGCCAAGATCTCGGAGATGGTGCAGACCGGCGAGGCGGCGATCTTCCCGCTGACGCCGACGGCCGTCAACAACCTGAAGGATAAGGGTATTCCGGTTGAATACGCGCAGCCCAAGGAAGGCTCGGTCGTGCTCGCCGTCACCGAGTGCGTGATCGCCAACAACAGCGAGCCGGAACTCAGCCAGAAGCTCGCCCACTACCTGCTTTCGGCCGAGGCGCAGAGCCTGGCGCTCGACAACGGCAACATCATCCCGTCGAACATCAATGCCAAGGCTGGTACGGATGCGGCGAACGCGAAGCTTGCGACCTTCAAGAGCAACATGGAGACCGCCAAGGTTCTCGATTGGGATGCAATTAACCAGAACCGGCCGGAATGGAACAAGCGCTGGAATCGCATGATCGAAAGGTAAGCATTAGCTAACCTTTGTTCGCGCATGCACACGCCCTCGTGGAAGCCACGGGGGCGTTGCTAGGTTCAGGCAAGGCGCGCGTCAGAGCGCGCCGTCGATGGGACGGCTGTTGCGTTCGCCCTTGCTCGCCGAAGACGGAAAGAGCTGTGAGCCAAAGGTCCCCTGGCTACTGATGTCTGGAAAGCTGACATCGGCGATCTCGAAATCGGGCATCAGCGCAAGCATCGGCAGGATGCGCTCGAAGACCGCACCTCCGAGCGGTGTTGCGTTCCAGCCCGAGGTGCGGAAACCATAGGTTTCCGGCAGGCCCCTCGGCTCATCGAGCAAGGTGAGCAGGAGATAACGCGGGTTATCCACCGGGACGATGCCCATGAAGGACGTGATGTTGAGTTCCTTCGAATAGCGTCCGCCCACGACCTTCTCGGCCGTGCCGGTCTTGCCGCCGATGAAATAGCCTTTAACCCCCGCCCGTTTCGCCGAGCCGGTCTTGGCGTTGAGCCGCAGCAGGTAACGCAGCGCCTCGCCGGTCTCCGGCTTGATCAGGTCGCGGGCCAGCAGACGATCTTCGAGCGGCGCGCCCTTGATGAGCGTCGGCCTTATGAGACGGCCGCCATTGACGAGCGCCGCAACCGCGATGCTCGCCTGCAGCGGCGTGACGGCGATACCGTGACCGTAGGAGGCGGTTGCCGTATCGATCTCGCCCCAATGCCGCGGCAATTGCGGATAGGCGCTTTCCGGCAGTTCGATCGTCAGCCGCGACATCTGCCCGAACCGCGTCAGGAACGTCCGCAGATTTTCCGGACCAACGGCAATCGCCATCTTCGCCATCGAAATATTGGAGGAGTAGATGAAGGCTTCGGGCAGCGTCAGCGGCCGATACTGGCCGCGATAGTCGTTGATGCGGAAACGGCCGAAGGCGAGCGGCCTGCTCGCGTCGATGACGGAGCGAAGGGTGAACTGGCCCGAGTCGAGCGCCATCGCCGTCGTCAGCGCCTTGAAGGTCGAGCCCATCTCGAAGGTGGCGGCGGCGATGCGGTTGATGCGATCGGGCTTTAGCGCATCGACAGGCAGATTCGGGTCGAAATCGGGATAGGAAACGAGCGCCAGGATCTCGCCATTGGTGACATCAAGCACCAGCCCGGCGCCCGCCTTGGCGCTGAACTTGGTGATCGCCTTGCGAAGCTCGGTCTCGAGCGCATGCTGGATGCGGATATCGAGCGTTACGCTGACCGGCTCGAGATTGCGGTGGGAGAGATCCATGCCGTTTTGGCGCAGGACCTCCAGCCCCTGTCCCTCGATCCATCTCTCGATACCGGCAATGCCGATATTGTCGATGTCGACGGTGCCGAGCACATGGGCGGCGAGCGATCCGTTGGGATAAAAGCGCTGCTTCTCGCGCTGGAAGCCGATAGCGGGAATGCCGGCGTTCCAGATGGCCTGTTCCTCCGCCGGCGTTACCTGACGCTTGATCCAGGCAAAGGCTGCGCCGCTCTTCAGCCGTCGGTAGAGATCGCGCCCGTCGATGTCAGGGAAGATCGCGGTCAGCTTCTCGACGGCCTCGTCGACATCGACGATCAGCCGTGGTTCGGCATAAAGCCCGGAACTCGGCACGTCGATCGCCAGAAGATTGCCGTTTCGGTCGAGGATCGATGGACGGCCGAGGCTCGGCGGAGGCGGTATGTAGCCGGTCCGCTCATAGTCCGCGACGCCAAGCTGGACGAGGCGCGCGAGCATGAGGCCGAAGACGAGCGCGAAAGCACCGATGACAAACAGGAGCCGGCCGCGATGATCCGGGCGGGACTGAACCTGACGTACCATATCAATAGAGCCCGTTGCCGTTGGTGAGCAGCTTTTCACGCAGTTCCGGGGAGAGGTCTGGGTCGGCGGTGGCCGACGTGCTCGCCGTTTCGAAACCGTCGATGACGGCGCACCCGCTCATGCAGGGGGCCGTCCCTGGCTTGAAGGATTCGACAATGGCCCCGGGGGTGCCCTCGGGCACAGGTTGGCCGCTCTTCCTGTCGATCGCCTCCAGCATCATGCCTGGTGGCGCGTGGAAATCGGCCGCCGGACGCCCTTGAAGAGCTATCTTCATGAAGTCGATGAAGATGGGTGCGGCGAGACCGCCGCCGGTTTCACCATAGCCCATCGGCTTCGGCGTATCGTAGCCAAGGAAAACGCCGGTGACGATGTTCGGGGTGAAGCCGACGAACCAGACGTCCTTCTCGTCGTTGGTGGTTCCGGTCTTGCCGGCGATCGGCACACCGAGCGAGCCGACATTCCTGGCAGTGCCGCGCTCGACGACGCCGCGCAGCATCGAGGTGACTTGATAGGCCGTCATCGGATCGAGCACATAGTCGCGATCGTCGACCGGCACAGGTTCTTGCTGGCCGGTCCAGTCGGCGGCGTTGCAATCGTCGCAACGGCGCTGGTCGTGATGAAAGATCGTGCGGCCGTAGCGGTCCTGGATGCGGTCGACCATCGAGGGCGTGACCGCCTTGCCGCCATTGGCGATGACCGCATAGGCCGAAACCAGCCGCAACAGCGTCGTCTCGCCGGCGCCGAGCGACATCGGCAGATAGGGTTTGAGCTCGTCATAGATGCCGAAGCGCTTGCCGTAATCTGCCACGAGATCCATGCCGAGATGTCGGGCAAGACGCACGGTCATCAGGTTGCGACTGTTTTCCAGCCCGACGCGCAAGGTGGAAGGACCGCTGAAGCGCCCGTCGTAGTTCTTCGGCTTCCATGTCCTGCCGGCACCGTCGGCAAGGGCGATCGGCGCGTCCATCACCAGCGTCGTCGGCGCATAGCCGTTGTCGAGAGCGGCGGCATAGACGAAGGGCTTGAAGGATGAGCCGGGCTGGCGATAGGCCTGCGTCGCGCGGTTAAATTCCGACTGTACATAGGAAAAGCCGCCGGCGACTGCGAGCACGCGACCGGTGTTTGGATCCATGGAAACGAGCGCGCCCTGAACGAGCGGCGGCTGCCGCAGGACATAGCCGTCCTCCTGCTTCTCCACATAGACGACGTCGCCGGGCGTCAGAACGCCGTCGACATCCTTGGCGCAGCTGCCCTTTCCCTTGATCGAACGGCAAAGCGCCCAGCTGATGGCCTTGCGGTCAAGGCGTACGGTTTCGCCCGGCGCGCCGTCCGGTGGCGTGCCCTGAGGGCGGAGGCCGATTTCCGCGTCGGCCTTCCCGGCGGCGAGCACCACGCTCAGCCGCCATTCCGGCACGTCGGAAAGTGGCCGGAGCTTGGCGAGCGCGGAAGGCCAGTCCTTGATCGAGGATATTCTGGCGACCGGGCCGCGGTAGCCTTTCGCCTGGTCATAGGCGACGAGGCCCTTGCGCAACGCTTTCATCGCCGCCTCCTGCAGCGACGGATCGAGCGTGGTGCGCACCGAAAAGCCGGCGGTGTAGAGTGCAGCCTCGCCATACTGGGTGTTGAGCTGGCGGCGGACCTCTTCGGTGAAGTAGTCGGCAGCGGCGACCGCGGGCGACGGCGTGCGCCGATCGACGCCGAGAGGAGCTGCCGCCGCCTGGGCAGCCGTCGCTGCGTCGATAAAGCCATTCCGGCGCATCTGGTCGATGACCCAGTTGCGGCGGCCCATTGCGCGCTCCGCCTGGCGATCGGGATCGTAATTGTTGGGCGCCTTCGGCAGGGCGGCGAGGAAGGCGGCCTCAGAAACCGAGAGCTCGCTCACCGGCTTGCCGAAATAGGTGAGCGCCGCCTGTGCCACGCCATAGGCGCCGCGCCCGAGATAGATGTCGTTGAGATAGAGTTCGAGAATACGGTCCTTGGAATAGGTCTGGTCGATCCGCAGCGAAAGGATCGCTTCGCGCAGCTTCCGCTCCACCGTCCGGTCGGAAGACAGGAGGAAATTCTTGGCGATTTGCTGCGTGATCGTCGAGCCGCCGATCATGCGACGGCCGGAACCGTAGTTGGCGAGATTGGACAGAAGCGCCGTGCCGATGCTCGCAACATCAATTCCGGGATGGGCGTAGAAATTCTTGTCCTCGGCCGAAAGGAATGCCTGGCGGATGCGAACGGGGATCGCGCCGATCGGCAGAAACAGCCGGCGTTCACGCGCGAGTTCTCCGACCATCGTGCCGTCGCCGGCATAGAGGCGGGTGGTGACTGCCGGTTCCCAGTGCGCGAGCGTGCGGTGATCGGGCAGGTGTCGCGTCAACGCTGCGACGACCGTGGCCGCCGCGAGTGCGACGACGGTTACGAGATTGAGGGATGTACCAAGCAGGTTTGCGATGAACTTCATAAGGGCGGAACGGACCTTTGGGGCAATAGACGGGCTGGCCGGCACGGATGTCCGTGCGGCTCGCGGCCTGTCTTGGAACGGCATTTGGCTTCGCCGGCATGCGTGATGTCGGCTGCGGAGACGATGCGTTTGGGCGCTATGGCCAGGCGAAACGGCGCATGGGATCGATCCCCGTAAGCGGCGCAATCGGCGGCACCTTCCTGAGCTGATGCTGCCGAGCTACAGCCGCGTCAGCCGATGGAGTTCACCGTAAAGGGATTGTGCCCGAGCAACAAACCACGTTTATTTGCGAGACCCATTAGATGAGTTAGGGCATACATGGTCAGGCCATATCTTCCGCTCAATGCGCTGCGCGCCTTCGAGGCATCGGCGCGGCATTTGAGCTTCACCCGCGCGGCGATCGAACTCTGCGTGACGCAGGCTGCGGTGAGCCACCAGGTGAAGCTGCTCGAAAGCCGGCTGAACGTCACCCTGTTCAAGCGATTGCCGCGCGGACTGATGATCACGGCGGAGGGGGAGGCATTGCTGCCGGTGCTGCGGGATTCCTTCGATCGGATGGCCGACATGCTCGAGCGCTTCGAGGCCGGGCACATTCGCGAAGTGCTGATGATCGGCGCCGTCGGCACCTTTGCCGTCGGCTGGCTGTTGCCGCGGCTTGCCGACTTCCAGGCCAAATACCCGTTCATCGATGTCCGCCTTTCGACCAACAACAACCGGGTCGACATGGCCGCGGAAGGTTTGGATTTCGCCATCCGCTTCGGCGGCGGCTCCTGGCATAATATCGAGGCGACGCGGCTCTTCGAGGCGCCGCTTTCCGTGCTCTGCATTCCCGAGATCGCCGATCGACTGAAGACGCCCGCCGATCTCCTGAACGAAACGCTGCTCAGGTCCTACCGGGCCGACGAATGGGTGAATTGGTTCGAAGCGGCCGGCATTGCCTATCCGGCGCCGCTGCTGAAGGGCATCGTCTTCGATAGTTCGCTGGCGATGATGGAGGCTGCAGCCCAGGGGATTGGCGTGGCACTCGCGCCCCCACTGATGTTCTCGCGGTTGCTGTCGAACGGCACGATCCGACAGCCTTTCGACGTCCACACCTCGATGGGTAGCTACTGGCTGACGCGGCTGAAATCACGTCCGGTCACGCCGGCGATGCAGGCGTTCAGCGAATGGCTGGCTGCTGCGGCAGCACAGCAGGCAGCGGCCTTGTCGCCACCTCTGGCACAAGACGCGCTCGCCGGCTGAGACGGAAAATCTTTTCCTTGGAGGCGTAGACCCGGGTTGCGCCTCGCGGCGCAGCGCGCACGTGCTTGAGGCTGCCATAAGACCAAATAATTCTAATGTCTGCCCTGAATTCTTGTGATGCCCGTTTGTGCCCACCCAGGGCGCCGCCCTTGTCGGCATTAACGGGGAGAGGCAGCCCGCTCGCGTCTTGCTCAGCCATCCTTTGCCGTCGAATACTCATACACTGTGCGGCCGGTTTGCGGGTCGACGCCGGCGAGGCTGACCTCGTAGCCCCAGAGGTGGCGCACATGACGCAACGTCGCGTTACGGCTGCCCTCTTCGAGCACGATGCCGCTCTTGATGTTGTGCTGCAATCGAAGGTGCCGGTCCCCCAGCAGATCGACGTCCATCACCTGAATATCAGGCTGGTTGGCGGCGACGTCGTAGCTGTTGGAAAGCGCCGAGCGAACCGCCGAATAGCCGCGTTCGTTGTGGATCGACGCGACCTCGACAAAACGCTCGGAAGCGCGGTCCGCGAGATGGAACAGCCGGAATTTGCGCATCACGGCCGGGCTCAGATACTGCAGGATGAAGGATTCGTCGCGGTGGTTGGCCCAGGCATCGCGCAGCGTCTCCATCCAGTCGCCGTTGCCGGCAAAGGACGGAAACCAGTCGCGGTCCTCGGCCGTCGGCTCGGTGGCGATCCGCTGGATGTCCTGCATCATTGCAAAGCCGAGCGCATAGGGGTTGATGCCGGGATAGCGCCGGTCGTCGAAATCCGGCTGGAAGACGACGTTGGAGTGGCTCTGCAAGAGTTCCAGCATGTGGCCCTCGCCAATCCGGCCCTGGTCGTAGAGCCGGTTGATGATGGTGTAGTGGACGAAGGTCGCGCAGCCCTCGTTCATCACCTTCGTCTGCCGCTGCGGGTAGAAATATTGCGCGATGACCCGAACGATCCGGAGCAATTCCCGCTGCCACGGCTCCAGGATCAGGCTGTGTTTCTCGAGAAAATAGAGCAGGTTCTCTTCCGGCAGGTTCAGCACCTTCTTGCGCTCGGAAGCGTCCCGCTCGGCCTCGGCCGGGTCATGGCTCTCGGCCGTCTGCGGCAGCGTTCGCCAGAGATCGCTATAGGTCTGTTCCTCATATTCCAGCCGTTCCCGCGCCCGTTCCCGAACTTTTTCGGAGGAGAGCCGCGGCGGCCGGCGATAGCGGAAGACGCCCTGGTCCATCAGCGCATGGGCCGAATCGAGGATCGCCTCGACGGCGGCGGTGCCGTGCCGCTCCTCGCATTTGGTCACGTATTTCTTGGCGAAATCCATGTAGCTCAGGATCGCACCGGCATCGGTCCACTGGCGGAAGAGGTAGTTGTTCTTGAAAAAATGATTGTGGCCGAACGCGGCATGCGCCGTGACCAGCGCCTGCATCGCCATCGTGTTTTCTTCCATGAGATAGGTGATGCAGGGGTTGGAATTGATCACCAGCTCATAGGCGAGGCCGCGGTGCCCCTTGCGATAGTGGTGCTCCTCATAGGCGAAGCGCTTGCCGAAGGACCAGTGCTGGTACATGAGCGGCATGCCGACCGAGGAATAGGCGTCGAGCATCTGCTCGGAGGTGATGATCTCCAGCTGGTTCGGGTAGACGCTGAGGCCCATTTCCTCAAGCGCGACTTGCTCGATCGCGTCATAGGCACGCGAAAGGGTCGTGAAGTTCCAGTCCGAGCCCTGGAACAGGAGGCCTGAAGTCGCACGTCGAGCCATCCGGTCGTCCCCTCATTTCCGGGTGCGTGTGGCCGGCTGCCGGGCAAAGAGCCTGCGGAAGACCGGGTAGATATCGGCGGGCTTGGCGATGCGCGTCATCTGGAAATTCGACTTCTCGCCATCCACCGTGCGATAGGCACGCCAGAGCGCAGTGCCGTTGTCCGTCGATCCGAAGATCTCCGTCTCTCGCTCGTCGATGATCTCGACATAGGCGTAGTACTGGCAGAGCTTCGTCAGTTTCTCCCGGAGGAGCGCTGCGCAATGCTCGCTGTCGCCGATGATGTTGTCGCCGTCGGAGGCCTGCGCGGCATAGATATTCCAGATCTGCGAGGGGTAGCGGTCCTCGATGATCCTAATCATCTCCTCGAGCGCGGTCGAGACGATCGTGCCGCCGCTCTGGGTGCTGTAGAAGAACGTCTCCTCGTCGACCTCGCGGGCCTCGTCCGTGTGACGGATGAAGACGATGTCGATCCGTTCGTAGCGCCGTTTCAGGAACAGGTGCAGAAGCACGAAGAAGCGCTTGGCGAGATCCTTTTCGCGTTCGCCCATGGAGGCCGAGACATCCATCAGGCAGAACATCACCGCATTGGCGTTCGGCAGCGGCTGCTGTTCGAAGCGGTTGAAGCGGATGTCGACCGGGTCGACATAGGGAATGCGCCGCCGCTTGCGCTCGATCCTCTCCAGTTCGCTGCGAAGCTCGCTGAGCCTCTGGCGGTCCTTCGGCGAAATCTCCGGCGCCGCCTCCAGCCGCGCGATCTCCTCGGAAAGGACGGTCAGTTCCTTTTCCTTGGGCCGATGCAGCGCCATGCGCCGGCCGAAGCTGTTGCGCATCGTCCGCCCGACATTGATGTTGGTCGGCGTGCCGGCGGTGGCAAAGCCTGCGCGACGCGGTTTGAACGTCACCGTTTCCTTGAGGCTGAGCTTGACCATGTCGGGCAATTCCAGATCCTCAAAGAAGAGATCCAGCACCTCTTCGCGCGACAGGATGAACTGGAAGTCGTCTTCGCTTTCTCCGGTCCCGGGGCGGCCCTTGCCGCCTCCACCCCCACCCGCTTCCGGCTTCGGCAGGCGGTCGCCGGCCGAAAACTGCTTGTTGCCGGGAAGCACATAATTGCGTTCGCCGCTGCCGCGGGCCGGCTGGAATGTCGGCTCACTGGCACCGTCGGTCGGCATCGGTACGCCGTGCGCGGCATCGACGTCGATGATCCTGTCGGATTTGACCTGTTCCTTGATGACCCGCTTGAGTTCCTCGCGGGCCCGTTTCAGAAAACGCTGTCGGTTGCCGAGGCTCTTATCCTTCGGATTGAGCCGCCGGTCGATGAAATTCGGCATATACCAATCCCCTGCTTCGGCATCGTCAGCCCGCCTTGTTGACCCGCATGTACCAATCGACCAGCCGTCGGACCTGACGCTCGGTATAGCCGCGCTCGGTCATGCGCTGGACGAATTCGGCATGCTGCTTCTCGGAGGCGCTGTCCTTCTTCGAGCCGAAGCTGATGACCGGCAGCAGGTCTTCGACCTGGCCGAACATGCGCTTCTCGATCACGTCGCGAAGCTTCTCGTAGCTCGTCCAGGAGGGGTTGCGCCCATGGTTCTTGGCGCGGGCGCGCAGGGTGAACTTTACGACCTCGTTGCGGAAGTCCTTGGGGTTCGCAATGCCGGCCGGCTTTTCGATCTGCGACAGCTCGCTGTCGAGGATCTCCCGGTTGAGGATCTGCCCCGTGTCGGGATCCTTGAAGTCCTGGTCTTCCAGCCAGGCGTCGGCATAGGCGATGTAACGGTCGAAGAGGTTCTGACCGTATTCGCTGTAGGATTCGAGATAGGCCTTCTGGATTTCGTGGCCGATGAATTCGGCGTAGCGCGAGGCAAGCTCGGACTTGATGAAATCGAGATAGCTCGCCTCGGTCTCCTTCGGGAACTGTTCGCGGCGGATCGCCTGTTCCAGGATATACATGAGGTGCACGGGATCGGCCGCGACCTCCTTGGTGTCGTAGTTGAAGGTCTCGGACAACACCTTGAAGGCAAAGCGTGTGCTGATGCCGGTCATGCCCTCGTCGACGCCGGCGGCGTCGCGATATTCCTGAACGGACTTCGCCTTGGGATCGGTGTCCTTCAGGTTCTCGCCGTCATAGACCCGCATCTTGGTATAGAGCGGCGAGTTCTCGTGGCGGGCAAGCCGGGTCGAGACGGTAAAGCGGCTGAGGCTTTCCAGCACTTCCGGCGCGCAGGGGCTCTTGGTGAGCTCGCTTTCGCGCAGCAGCTTCTCGTAGATCTGCCGCTCCTCGGTAACGCGCAGGCAGTAGGGAACCTTGACGACCAGGATGCGGTCGAGGAAGGCCTCGTTGTTCTTGTTGTTCTTGAACTGCAGCCATTCGGACTCATTGGAGTGCGCAACGACGATGCCCTGATAGGGGAACCCTCCGAAGCTTTCAGTGCCGTTGTAATTGCCTTCCTGGGTCGCCGTCAGCAAGGGATGCAGGACCTTGATCGGCGCCTTGAACATTTCGACAAACTCGAGCAGGCCCTGCGTCGTCCGGTTGAGGCCGCCGCTGTAGGAATAGGCGTCGGGGTCAGCCTGGCTGTAGTTTTCAAGCTGGCGGATGTCCACCTTGCCGACCAGCGAGGAAACGTCCTGGTTGTTCTCGTCGCCGGGTTCCGTCTTCGCGATCGCCACCTGGCGCAGCCGCGATGGCATCAGCTTGACCACACTGAACTTGGAGATATCGCCGTCGACTTCGTCAAGCCGCTTCGTCGCCCAGGGCGAAATCAGACCGGTCAGACGGCGCCTGCCGATCCCGTATTTGTCTTCGAGCAAGTCGGCCATGCGGTCGGGGTGAAAGAGGCCGAGGGGGGATTCGAAGACGGGGCTGACCTTGCCGCCGACTGCCAGCGTGTAGATCGGCTGCTGCTCCATCAGTTTCTTCAGCCGCTCGGCGAGTGACGATTTGCCGCCGCCGACCGGTCCGAGCAGGTAGAGGATCTGTTTGCGCTCCTCGAGCCCCTGGGCGGCGTAGCGGAAGTAACCGACGATCCGCTCGATCGTGTCTTCCATGCCGTAGAAATCGGCGAAGGATGGATAGATCTTGACGGTACGGTTTGAAAAGATGCGGCCGAGGCGTTCGTCCGCGCTGGTATCGATCAGGGTTGGATTACCGATGGCAGTGACCATCCGCTCTTGCGCGGTGGCATACATGCTTTTGTCGTCGCGACATGCGAGGAGGTATTCTTGAAGGCTGATTTCTTCTTGCGCTGCACTGGTATAGATCTCCGAGAAGAGATCAAAAACGTCGCATTCGCTCTTTTGCATCATGCTCTCCCGCGGCCGCTGGCTGAGACGGGGATCGCTGCTTATCGGCTCGCTCATTCGAATAAACGGCGTCCCATGCGCAATGTTCCCTCAGAGTACTCGCTTTCTGGTGATTCTCGAAGGGGTTGTTTCGATGAATGAAAAATCGTGACTGCGACATCACGAAATCCTGATCGGACCGGTGGTGACGGGGCAAGAAGGTCGGCACGATCGACCTTCGGGAAGCCTGAAAGCCATGCTGGCCGCCCGCGCACGACGAGTTGGTTTCCTCAGTCGCTGACTGGCGCGCCGAGGTGGTGGGAGAGGAAGGCCAGAACCGCCTCCCGCATGGTCGGAGTTTCGACGTGGCCGATGCCGGGCTCTGCAACCAAGGATAAGTTGCGCTCGGCGCCAGCCGCCCGATAGGCGGCGCGCGTTGCGGCATGGGCCTGCTCCACCGCCTGCGGCGGCGTCAGCGGATCGTCGAGCCCCACACAGATCAATTGTGGCCGCGGTGCAACGAGCCCGGCGATTTCGCCAGTCGAGGTCTCCATGAGCAGACCGGGGATCGTGAGATAATGGCCGTGCAGATCGTGAGCGCCGGTTGCGACGAGCGTGGCGAAATCCGCATAGCAGCAGAGGTGGGCGATTGCCGCGATCCGCGGGTCGAGCGCAGCCAGGAAGTAGGAAAGGGTGGCGCCCATGGAGATCCCGGTCATGCCGATGCGCGCGGGGTCGACGTCGTCACGCATTGAAAGCCAAGTGAGCGCTGCCTGCTGTTCGGAAAGCATCTGGCCGAAAACGGTTCCGCCATACCAGAGGGCAGCCTTCGTCGCGGCGCTCTCTCTTACGATCGAGCGCTCTCCGAACGTCGGCATGTCGATGCACAGGGTAACGAAGCCGTGCTCCGCGAGAACGGGCCCAGGCGGGCTGAGCAGTGCCGGCCGGCCACCAAGCAGTTCGTTCGCGCCGATCTCGTAGCGTCCGCCATGGGCGTGGGCGTAGAGGATCGCTGGTCGAGGCCCGTCGTTGACGGGTGGTCGTGTCAGAAAGCCGCGGATTTCAGCGCCGTTGCGAGGTGTGCGAAAGCGCAGCCTCTCGACGATGTAAGAACCACGATCCTCCATCACGCAGACATCCAGGAACAGTTCCGTATCAGCGAGACCGAGAAGCGTGCGCAGGCGCTCGGCGGAGAAGGACATTGGTGGCGCCTAGCGAACGAGCCAGCCGCCATCGACCGGCAGCACCGTTCCGGTGACATAGCCGGAGGCGGGTGCTGCGAAGAAGAGCACGGCGGTCGCGAGATCGTCGGGCGTGCCCCAGCGCCCCATCGGAATGCGGGCGGAGATCTGGGCGTTGCGATCGGGGTCGTTGCGCAGCGCCTCGGTGTTGTCGGTCGCCATGTAGCCCGGCGCGATCGCATTGACGGTAATCCCGCGCGGTGCCAGCTCGTTGGCCATTGCCTTGGTGAGGCCGGCGATGCCGTGCTTCGAGGCGGCATACGCCGGCACGCGGACGCCGCCCTGGAAGGTCAGCATCGAGGCGACATTGACGATGCGGCCGGCGCGTCCGGTCGAGACCATGTGTCTGGCTGCGGCCTGCGACAGCAGAAAGGCCGCCTTCAAGTTGACGTCGAGCACACTGTCCCAGTCTTCCTCGGAATAGTCGAGCAGGTCGGCGCGGCGAATGATGCCGGCATTGTTGACGAGGATGTCGATGCCGCCGAGGGCGGCCACGACGTCGCCGATCGCCGACGCCGCGTCGAAAGGCCTGGAGAGATCGACGGTCAGTTCGTGAAAGCGAACACCCGCCTCTCGTACCAGCGCTGCCGTCTCCGGCATGGGCGTCGAACCGAGGGCGGCGATATCGGCGCCGGCCCGCGCGAGTGCCAGGGCCATGCCCTGGCCGAGGCCGGTGCGGGCGCCGGTGACGAGGGCGGTCTTGCCTGTGAGGTCAAACAGCGCGTTCAAGGCGAAGCCCCTTGTCGTTGAAGAGGTGTATGGGGGCAGCCGCGAGCGACAGCCTGATGTCGGATCCCGGTGCCAGGTCATGCTGACCGGGGGCGACGACCAGGATCTTCTGGCCGGCGACATCGGCATGCAGCACGGTTTCGGAACCGAGCGCCTCGACGAGGCGGATCTTGGCGGGAATGCCGCTTTCACCGGCATCAAGCGTGATGTGCTGCGGCCGGACGCCAAGCGTGATGGGTGAACCGCTTGCCGCCGCGTTGTCTGTGATTGGAACCTGCAGCCGATGCCCGCCCTTCAGCGTCGCGACCGCCGTGCCGGCGCCGGCCGCTTCCAGCGTACCTTCAAGGAAATTCATGTGCGGCGAGCCGATGAAACCGGCGACGAAGCGGTTGGCCGGCTTGTTATAGAGTTCGAGCGGCGTGCCGATCTGCTCGATGCGGCCGGCGCGCAGGACGACGATGCGGTCGGCGAGCGTCATCGCCTCTACCTGGTCGTGTGTCACATAGATCATCGTTGCCGACAGCCGGGCGTGGAGGGCCGCAAGCTCGGCGCGGGTGGAGCCGCGCAGTTCAGCGTCGAGGTTCGACAGCGGCTCGTCGAGCAGGAAGGCAACGGGGCGGCGCACGATCGCGCGGCCGATCGCGACGCGCTGGCGCTGGCCACCCGAAAGTTGCCCGGGGCGGCGCTCGAGATAGGGCTCGATCTCGAGCATGCGCGCCGCTTCCCCAATACGCTCGGCGATCTCCGTCTTCGGCATCCGGGTGTTTTCGAGGCCGAAGGCGAGGTTCTGGCGCACGCTCATATGCGGATAGAGTGCGTAGGACTGGAAGACCATGGCGAGGCCGCGGTCGGCGGCCGGCACGTCGTTGACCACCTTGCCATCGATCGCGAGTTCTCCGCCTGTCGGCTTTTCCAGCCCGGCGATCATGCGCAGAAGCGTGGACTTGCCGCAGCCGGAGGGGCCGACGAAGACGACGAGCTCGCCGTCCTTGATATCCAGGTTGATGCCATGAAGCACGTCGACGGCGCCGAACGACTTGGTCACATTGGTAAGCTTGATGTGGCCCATGGGTGCCCCCTTATTTCAGTCCGGTGCCGGCAATGCCGGTGGTGATGAAGCGTTGCAGGAAGATGAAGACCAGGACGACCGGGATCATGGTCACGACCGTCATGGCGAGAATGAAATGCCACTGCACGTTCAGCTCTCCTGAATAGATGCTTAAGCCGACCTGCAGCGTATAGAGTTCCTTGCGGGAGAGCACGATCAGCGGCCAGAGGAAGTCGTTCCAGCGCCAGACGACGGAGAAGATCGCAAGCACGGCGAGCGCAGGTGCCGTCAGCGGCAGGATGATGCGCCAGTAAATCTGCCACTCCGATGCCTTGTCCATGCGCGCGGCGTCGATCAGCTCGTCGGGGATGGTCAGCATGTATTGGCGCAGGATGAAGACGCCGGTCGGCGTCGCGACCGTTGGCAGGATCACGCCCCAGAGATTGTTGAACAGACCAAGCGCCGAGACGATCGAATAGAGCGGCACCATGATCACCGACAGCGGCACCATCAGGGTGGCGAGGATCAAGAGCATCGCGAAGGTGCGGCCGCGGAACTCGTATTTGCTGAGCGCAAAGGCGGCCATCGAATTGACGATGAGCGTGATCACCGTCGCCGTCACCGTGACGAAAACGGAGTTCCAGAGATAGCGGACGAAATCGAAATGGGTGAAGGGCTCGCTGTAGTTCGACGTGGCGAAGGACATTGTACGCACCGGCGTGCGCTCGGCGATGTTGACCTTGACGATCTCGGTCGGCTTTTCCGGCGCGACCATCTGGCTGACGATGCCGATGCGGCGAACCTCGGCGAGCACCTTCTTGCTGCCATCCGGCAGCGTCACCTCGTAGAGGTCGAGCGGCTTGTCGTAACCTTCGACGGTCGCCTTCTGCGTTACATAGGGCATGATCGTCGGCGGAAATTCGGCAAGGGCCGCCGGAGACTTGAAGGAGGAGCCGACGAGCCAGACGGCCGGACCGAACATGATGAAGAGACCGCCGATGAGCCAGACCCAGGTGACGATATCGGTCCAGTGCCAGCCATTGCGGCCGCGACGTCGAAAGATGAATTCGGCAAGGCGGCTCATTTTCGGGCTCCCTTCTTCTCGCCTTTGCGGCCAAGGCCGAGCTGGACCAGGGTGAGGACAACCAGCACGGCGCCCATCAGGATCGAGGCGGCTGCGGCAAGGCCGGGATTGCGCAACTGCGTCGCGAAGCCGGTCTCGTAGATGTATTGCGTGATATAGAGTGTGCTGGTGCCTGGACCCCCGCCGGTCAGCACGTAGATCTCGTCGAAGATCTGCACTGCGCGGATCAAGACGAGCACGATGACGACGAGCAGGTTGGGCATCAGCAGTGGCAAGGTGATGCGCCAGAAGGCGCGCGCCGGACGGGTGCCGTCCATCTCGGCCGCTTCATAGAGATCCTTCGGGATCGCCTGCAGGCCGGCAAGCAGGATCAGCGTATAGAAACCCATATGCGCCCAGATCGAAACGCCGACGGTTGCCGCAAAGGACCAGTTGCGGTCGTTGAGCCAGGTATAGGGATCGAAGCCAAGGCCGTAGAGGCCGAAGTTGAGCAGGCCCTGACGCTGCAGAATCCATTTCCAGATCAGGCCGACGACGACGGGCGAGAGCAGCACGGGGAAGAAGAACACCGCCCGCCAGAAGCTGCGCGCCATCAGGTCGCGGTTGAGGATCAGCGCCGTCACCAGCGAGAACAGGATCATCAGGGTGACCTGCAGCACCACGAACCAGGCGGTGTTGCCGACGGCGGTCCAGAACGTGTCTTCGGCGCAGCTGTTCGGGTTGGTGTAGTTGGCGCAGTCGAAGAGCCGCGCATATTGGTCGCCGCCGACGAAGCTTCGGTCGGGGAGGAAGAGGGCTGTTCCGCCGGTCATGGAATAGGCGAAGTTGATGAAGAACGGCAGCAGCACGAATATGCCGAAGATCAGCATGTTCGGCAGCAGGAAGAAGGTCGCCATGCCGCCGATGCCGAGCCGGCGCTGCACGAAGCGGAGCGGCGCATCGACGGCGCCCATCAGCAGGCGCACGGGCACCATGACCGCCTCGCCAAGGCGTGAGCCGCCTCCTCTTAGAACATCTGCCTTCATCGTTTGCTACCTCGCCACCGGTCGCGCTTTGTAGCGCAACGATCGTCGCCGGATTGTGATCTGCTGCCCGCAAGAGGCGGGCAAGCGCTGCTTGCCGGATGTCAGCATTATGTAAGCTTATGCTTACTGGTGTGTCGGCGGTTGATCCGACGGCATGATACGTCACGCCGTCGGAAACCGGGTATCGATCGCCCGGATCAGTTGCCGCTATCTTTCACCTTGGTGGCGATATCGCTATCGATGCGCGTGAACGCTTCGTCGACCGTCATCTCGCCGGCAGCAGCCTGGCTGACGCGGGTGACGAGCGCGCCGTAGACGGCGTCGGACCAGAGCCAGCCGGGCAGCTTGCGCGCCTCGTCGGAGAGCGACTTGCTCGCCTCGACGAAGCCGTTGAGCGCCGCCTTTGCCTGGGGGTCGTCGGTCTTGAAGTCGAGCTCCTTGGCAAGCACGCCCGTATGCGCAGGCAGGAACAGGGTGCGCTCGGAGAACTCCTTCACGATCGGTTCGCTCGCGAGATAGTCCATCACCTTGGCCACTTCCTTCGGGTTCTTGGTGTATTTGACCGCCACCAGACCCGCGCCGCCGGTCATGCCGGTGCAGTTCGCCGGGCCGCAGGGACTGCCGGTCGCCACCCAGTCGAAGTTGGTTCCGATCTTCGTCGAGAAGTTCGGAACCTGCCAGGAACCGGAATAGTAGTAGACGAGCTGTCCGTTGATGAAGTCGTCGGCGGCGGCGCGATAGGTGGAGCCGGCGGCCGAAACCCAAACGTCCTTGCTCATCGTGCCGTCGGCAACCCAGCCGACGAAGGTCTTCAGGAAGTTCTTCGAGCCATCATCAAGCGGCGCCGGCTTGCCGTCGGCGCCGATGTAGTTGCCGCCATAGGCAAGGTTCGGGCCGCTGAGGCGGTGACCGGAACGGTCGAGCGCCATCGGGAAGGGAACCTGCTGGTTTTCGGCCACCTGCTTGGCTGCCTTCGCCCAGTCGTCCCAGGTCGCATCCTTGCCGGGGATCGCGACGCCCGCCTGGTCGAACAGCGTCTTGTTGGCAAAGCCGCCGGCAATCGTGATCTGGGTCATGAAACCGGAGATCTGGTTCGATCCGTCCGGGCGCATCCAGTCTGCCTGCCCGCCGAAATTCTGGTCCCAATAGGTGGGATCGGCAACCAGCGGCCTAAGGTCGAGCCAGTGCTGGCTCTGGGCCTTGAGGTTGGTGACGCGGGCGATATCGGGGCCGTTGCCGGCTTCGAGCTGCACCGGCAGCTGCTCCTTGACGACGCTGTAGGACACGTTGTCGAGGATCACGTTGATCCCGGGGTTCTCCTTCATGAAGCGGTCGAGCAGGTCCTTCAACACCTCGCCTTCGACGCCATCGGAGTACCACATGATGCGCACGTCGCCGGCCATTGCCGCCGTCGACGTCAGGAGCCCGACGGCGAGCGCCGCGAGCGTCGTTCCGGTCTTCTTCATTGTCTTTCTCCTCCACTTATCCATACACGAGCTTCCTCCCGCTCGTTTGGGATGGCGCCGGCTTCCCCGGCCGGCGCAATTCTTCGTCCGCCTAGCCGGCGGCGAGCATGGTTGCCTCGCCTGCCACGGTGAAATCCTTGGCGGCGATAATGCGCCCTTCGGCTTCCGTCGAACCGTCGTTGCGGAAGACGACGCGACCATAGTCCGGATCGTTGATGACGAAAGCACCGTCGGCAGTTTCCTCGACGGAGAGCCCGGCAAACTTCGTTTCCACCCCGGAAAGCTCTTCGGTTTCGCAAACCCGGACGATCCAGCGCGTCTTGTGACCGGCCTGACGCAGCTCCGCATTCGCTGACGGGCCATCGGTCACCGGTAACAGTTCGGTTGCGCCGATCAGGACAACGGCGCCACGGCCGCTGCGGGCCAGCGCGAGCTTGCCCTTGACCCTGCTCTCGTCGAACTCGGCGACCGGAAACCACGCATGGGTGAAATCCGGCTGCTCGCTGACGGTCTCAAAGTCGAGTACGGCCAGCCCCCTGTACTGGTGGGCACGAGGGAGGGTGCCGCAACCACCCCAATAGGATGGCCGGCCGTACCCGAACTGAATGGTCTCGCCCGGATGGTTGATCCAGATCGCCGCTTCGGGGCGTTGGCCAAGACGCAGGTGCAGCACCGTTTCCTGATAGCCCCATTCGTTCCAGCGATAATGCGCCGCCGAGCCCATGGCGAAATGGCGGCCTTTGTAATGGTAGAGCGCCGCAAAGCGGTTTTCGCCCTGGGCGAAGCGCCACTCCTGATGGGCTGCATCGTCCTCATGGCAGGCGACGGTGGCAAGCGCCTCCGGCACCACCAGACCGTGGTCACGCAGGCAGACGGCAAGCTGCGGCAGTGCATGCACGCGGCGGCCGTACCAGCCCTTGCCCCAGAGCAGGCGCGCGACACCCGAGAGTTCGAGCGAGCGGCCGGCGCAGAGCGTGTGCTCGTAGGAGCGCCCCTGGGCTGCCGTCACCATGCCGTGATGGGCCGAGCGGGCGATAATCTCGCAGAGGCGCACGATGCCCTTCTTGGCGCGGTCGGCGATGTCGGCGTCGGGCGAGAGTGCCGCCAGTGCCGTCAGGCCTTTGAGGTCGATCGGGAAATAAGGCGCGGAGTTGAACTCGGCCATTTCCCAGGCTTCGAAGTGATCGAGCCAGGCGCGAACGCGGGCAGCACCGACGGTGCTTTGCTCGCTGCCCTTGCGGCCGGAGCGACGGAAGGTCGCCTCGGGGAAGAGATGGCCGGCGAGATAGGCCGAAGTGTGGAACAGAAGCGCGTGGTTTTCGGAGAAATACCACTGCACGTCGTTGCCGGGTTCATCCATCCAGTAGCGGAAGCCAAGGATCGCCTGATCGATGCGATCGCGCGTCTTTTCGCCGATATCCTGGCCCCATGTGGTGCGCGACCAGATCAACGGCACCAGCGAGAAGTCGGCGCAGTCGTGGCAGTCCTCGATTGAGGGCAGAATTTCCTCGATCATCGCGTCGGTGTCGGTATCGCCGCGACCGCTGGCAAGCCGGGCGAAGGCGCGGACCGTGTCACGTTCGGAAAAGCCCGAGATCTCGTCGAGCGTCTCGGTAATGCGACGCGCAAGCGTCTCCGACGGTTTGCCCTGGCGGCCGGCGTGGCAGATCTCGACACCAAGAGAGCGCGACGCAACGAAGCCGCCGGCATCAAGCGTGATGCGGAAATGGCGGAAATCGGCCGGTGTCTCTTGCGATGGTCCGACAACTAGCCTCTTGTCGCCGGCCTTCAGCACGAAGTCGTGGTCGAAGCGCTCGGTCGACATGAAGTCGCCTTCGACCGCGACATTGACCTTGACATCGAGCGGCAGGGCGGCGGCGAAGAGAAGGGTGATGTCGCCCTCGAAATAGGCGGTCCGTTCGAAATGCATGCCGTCGAGTGCGGTCTCGATATCGGCGGCGGCCGCACTCGGGCAGGGAACGGGCAGCGCTACGCGCGCCGGCGGTCCCGAGAGATAGTCGAACTGGAAGAAATAACGCGCGTCGCGCTCGGCGAGGTCGTCGAAGAAGATCGTGACTTCGTTGAGCCCGGCCTTGAGCTCAAGATCGAATTCGGCCTTGGCCTCGAGATTGCGGCTATAGGGCGCCATCCAGCCCACCTCTGCGCCGTTCAGGAAGAGCACTGCACCGCCGCAGGTGCCCAGGCGAATCTTGGCGGTGCCAGCCGTGTCGGCCTCGATCGAGGTGCGGGCCCAGGTTGCAAGCCGTGTCGGCCGGAACCAGAAGCCGGAGAGGTCGAGCCGCGGCGATCCGAAGGGCAGCCACCAGCGGCTGGCCTCGAATGTGCCGCGCACCTGCGGCCGCTTGCCGCGAAACTTTTCGGCAAAAATCGTCCGGCAGGGGTACTCGTGCGGAATGAAGTTCTTGTGCTTGGTCAGAAAGAAGAAGGGGTCCATTTCGCCCTTCATCGGCTGGTCCGGCACGTCGAAGCGCTCCTCGGCGATTGCGCCGAGCTGCCAGTAGCCAATGGCCTGCTCCGCGGCGAGGTTCTTCTTCAGATGGAAAATCGTATCGCTCATTTCAGCTCAGCCAAGGCTACGGGGGTGACGTCGTTGTATTCCTGGTTCTCGCCGGTCATGCCCCAGACGAAGGCATAGGGGCCGGTGCCGGCGCCCATATGGATCGACCAGGCGGGCGAAAGCACTGCGTCGCCGTTTGCGACGATCAGGTGCCGGGTCTCCTCCGGCTCGCCCATCACGTGGACGATGCGGTCTTCCGGCGCCATGTCGAAGTAGCAATAGGCCTCCATGCGCCGCTCGTGCACATGCGGCGGCATGGTGTTCCAGGCGCTGCCTTCGGCCAGATCGGTAATGCCCATCAGAAGCAGGCAGGAGGGCATGACTTCCGGATGGATGTACATGACGAGGCGCCGCTTGTTCGAGCGCTTGACGTCGCCGAGCTCAAGCGCCTTTGCCTCCGCCCTCTTGATCAGCCGGTGTGGCAGATCGGCACCGGCGGGAACCGAGTTCATGTAGAAGCGCGCCGGGCGGTCGGCGGTCTCGCTTGCAACGACGATCTCCTTTGCGCCACGCCCGACATAGAGAACGTCGCGATTTTCGAGCACGAAGTTCTTACCGTCGACGGTGATCGTCCCGGTGCCGCCAAGATTGGCGATGCCCATCTCGCGCGCCGAAAGCAGATAAGGCGTGCCGATATCGGCGCCGGAGCCGAAGGAGACGCTCTTTGTTTTCGGCATGGCACCGCCGAGGATCAGGCGGTCGACATGGGTATAGGTGAAGTTCACCACGTCTTCCGCAAAGAGATCGCTGATCAGGAACTCGCGGCGCAGCCGCGCGGTGTCGTAGCCTTTGATATCCTCGGGGTTGGCCCCGTAGAGAACCTTCATCGTCATGCTGCCTGTCCTTCCGCGCCGACATGCTGCAGGGCTTCGGAGAGACACAGGATTGCCAGTGCCTGGCCATAGCCGGTCGGCTGAATTGGGATGTCCTTGTAGAATTGCAGGTCGTGGCCCATGCGTGTGCCGTAGGAGACGTTGAGCACGGTGCCGCTTTCATCGATGTTGCGCATCACGACTTCAAGCGCGCGCAGACCGGCGGCTCTCCAGGCGGGCGTTCCATAGCCGAGCCGATAGCCCTTGAGCAGGCCATAGCCGATGCCGGCCGTCGCGGAAATTTCCTCATAGGAGGTCGCGTCGTCGAGCAGCGTGCGCCAGGCGCCGGAAGCGGCCTGCAGCGGCAGCAGTGCCTCGACCTGGGTGACGAGCACGCCGCGCAGGTATTCCTTGACCGGTGGGGCGAGTTCCGCGAGGTCGAAGAAATCGAGCATGCCGGCGGTGATCCAGGCATTGCCGCGGGCCCAGCGGGCGCGGGCGAAATTGTGCCGGCCGTCGAAGGTCCAGCCATGGAACCAGAGGCCCGACTGGGTGTCGGCAAGGTAGCGGGCATGGACGAGAAACTGCCGTGAGGCCTCGTCGACCAGTTCGCGCCGGCCACTCGCCTGGCCATAGGAGGCGAGGAACAGGGCGACCATATAGAGCGTGTCGTCCCAGAGCTCGTTGTCATTCACCTTGTCGGAGACATGGTGCTCGAATCCGCCTTCCGGCGTCCGGCCCATTTCGCTCATCACCCGGTTTGCCCAGTCGTCGAGCAGCGGCTTCCAGCGGGGATTCCTGGATTTGGCCCAGAGAACCGAGAGGCCGAGCATCGGCGCGGTCGTGTTGACGTTGAGTTCCGGAAGCCCGGCAGCAACGCGTCCTTCATACCAGCCTTCGATAAGCTGACGGATGTCCTCGCGGCCGGTAAACAGCCAGAGCTTGATCAGGCCATAGAGGCCAACACCCTGCGGCCATTCCCAGCTGTCGAAGCTGATGTAGTCGCCTGCGGTCCCGTCGAGGTTCGGTTCATCGAACCGGCCGTCATGCTTGAGACCGGTCATACCGCCGACAAGACGATCGAGACCCGTGCGAATATCGTGGGCGTTGAGGCCCATGGCACTCCTCCTCCTTAAGCCGCTCTTCCCTCGGCTTTCTTGAGAAAGATAAAGGCACGATGTTTTTTCTTGCGCAACATGAAAATTTTTCCCAATATTGTGACAAGGGAGGATCACATGATCGCAAAACCGCTGCCGGGCAAACGCGGCAAGAAGAGCAAACGCGTTCGGCTGGAGGACATCGCGGAAGCCTGCGGCGTCTCCTTGAGCACCGCCTCCCGCGCCCTTGCTGGCGAAAAGGGCGTGCGCGCGGAAATCCGCCAGAAGGTGCTGGAAGCGGCCAAGAACGCCAACTACGTGATCCCCACGGCGGTCGCCGGTCAGAAGGTCATCGTGGCGGCGTCGAGTGCAGCCATGATCGACTATGTGCGCAACCAGTTTACCCACTATGTGCTGGAGGGGTTGAAGGAGCGGGCCCACGCGTTGGATCTCGAAATCGTCACCCGGCCAATCGCGGATCGAAACGAAGAGTTGGCCGTTCTTGCCGAGGCCGAAGAGGACGAGCAAGTCGCCGGTCTCTTGTTTCTCACCATCGACGATGAGGGCATGATTGCCGCCACCCGCGGCTTCGACAAGCCGGTTGTGCTCTTGAACAGCGACGATCCTTATATGCGGCTATCGAGCGTCACGCCCTGCAACCGATCGAGCGCGCGGCTTGCGACCGACCATCTGATCGAGCTGGGCCACGAGCGCATCCTGTTCCTGATGCGGCCGGGGCGCCGTACGATTGAGCGGCGCTACGAGGGCTGGCGCGACGGGCTGCTCGCGAAAGGCCTGCCCGCTACCGACGACTTGCTCGTCACCGTCGAGGACTGGCTGCCGGAGCTTGCGATACAGGCGCTGACGCAGCGGATTTCGGAGCGGGGGCTGGATTTCACCGCCGTGCTCGCAGCCGGCGACAGCCTCGCGGTCGGGGCCATGCTCGGCATCCAGCAGAAGGGCTTTTCGGTTCCAGGCGATGTCTCGGTCATGGGCATGGATGATCTGCCGCAGGCGGCCTTCCTCAATCCGCCGCTGACGACGATGCACATCCCGATGCGCGAGATCGGTTCCGTCGCGCTCGACCTCTTGCGCGACACGCTCTCCGGTATCCCGGCGCCGCCGCGACGGGTGGAGCTTGCCTGTCACCTGGTGCCGCGCGCCTCGACGGCACCGCCGCGCGGCGCCTAAGCCCGCGGCGAAGTCGCTACGACAGCCAGGTCGGCAGACGTGCCGGGACGCGGCCCGTGAGCGCCGCCTCAACGCAATCGGCGAGGCTGCCGAAGCGAACGGCGCGCCCGGAGAGGCCGGGGCCGTAATGGGCGTACTTTCCGGAATTGGTCATCAGCGCCCGCGTCTTCGTCGGGAACACCGGCTCCGAGATCGAGCACCAGCAGAGATCCGGCAGCACCTGGATACCACTTGCCTCCAGTCGAGCCAGCAGACCCTCTTCCCGTGCTGCGGCGATCGCGTCTCGTCCGGCGGTCACGATTAGGGCGACATCGCCATGCCGCTTGCGACCGTCGAAGGCGTCGGCCAGAGCGCGGCATTCCTCGAGCGAGGCGTGCGGGCTGCCGATGGCGACGAGCTCAACCTCGGCTGGTCCCTCGTTGAAATGCGCCCAGGCCTCGGCCATGTCGGCACGTGTGATGGCCGTTTGGTCGGCATCCTCAGCCGTGGCACCTTCCGCTTCCGGGGTTACACCTTCCACATGCAACATGGGGGCTGCGGACGTGGTGCCGAAGGCGGCGCAGAGCGCCTTCAGATCGTCGCGCGAGGGTCGTGCGGACGCAAGTCCACGCAACAGCGGGATGCGATCGGGGGCTGCACGGCCGGCGAGGTAACCGATCAGCGGCCAGAACGCGTCATCGATATTCCCAGGCAGGTCCACGTCGATGACGCGTTTTGCCTTGCGCGGCGCATCGAGATAGACGCCCGAGAGGGGCGCGCGGCCGGTCAGCGCGATGCAGAGGTCGAGAAAATCCGGGTGTTTTGCCGTGCGAGCGCCAAGCACGGTGTTGGCGAAGATCACGGCATTGGATTCCGCCCAGGCAATGGATTCGCCTGATTTCGGTGCGCTGTCGAGCAGATAGGGCGAACAGGTGAAGGTCGGGCGACAGCCCATGCGCACATAGGCATCGGCAAGCTTAGCCGCCGGGTCGCCGAAGCTTTCCGGCACGCCTTGCGCCCGCCAGTTGGCGCGGTCGACCGAGATCGCGTTCATCGTGGTCGGCACGCGAACCATGGCGCCCATGTTCGCCATCTTTTCGGCGAAGGTAAGGTTGGCGGGGCTCGCATAGATGCAGCCGTCGATATGGCCCTGGACCACGTCGATGAGCTTTTCCGCCCCCTGCTGTGCGGCCATCGCGGAAATGATCCGCATCGCTTGCTGCACGGCGATGCCGTCGCGGCCGTCGAGCATGGCGCGGTCGTCTTCGGTGAGGTCGAGAGCCGCCGTCGCCGGCGGCTCGACCGGGATCGTCAGGCCGTCGGTCTCGATCGTGCCAGCGCCGATCCGTGCTGACTTTGCCTGCGAGAGCATCTTGAAGGCGTCGCGTGAAAGCCTGAGCACCGGCAAGGATTTGCCAAACATCTCAGCCGCAATCAGGGCGCCGAGCGTCAACACGTCCTCAGCCTCCGAGAACACCAGCGCTGCCGGTGCACGGCCCGTCAGCGCCATGTCGAGCAGAACGCCCGAACCGGTACAGGAACCGCGGCTCGACGGCATCATCAGGATGCCGCCGGTGAGACAGATCCCGTGCAGCGGGTGATGCACATCGATCACCACGCCGGTTGCCGGATCGACCCCACCCCAGAAGCTCAGCGCCTCCTCGGTGGCGATGATGGGGCCATCGGCGGAGCCAGAGAGAATGCTGCGGGCGGAGATCGATTGGGTCATTTTACGACAAATCCATGGGCGAAGGGGTCGCGGTCATCGATGAAGATCGTGTTGATGCCGGTCATGCGGGCCCAGCCGGCGATCGAAGGGATGATGGCGTCGCGGTCGGCAACCTTGGTCGCCGCCTCGACGCGGCCCTTGAACAGCGAGCCGATGATCGATTCATGTACGAACTCGTCACCGACTTTGAGCTTGCCCTTGGCGGCAAGCTGCGCCATGCGCGCCGAGGTGCCGGTGCCGCAAGGCGAGCGGTCGATCGCCTTTTCGCCGTAGAAAACGGCGTTGCGCGCCTGCGCCTCGGCCTGCGTCGGCTTGCCGGTCCACTGGATGTGGCTCAGACCCTGGATTTCCGGATGCTCCGGATGGACGAACTCGTACTTGGCGTTGAGGGCTGCGCGCAACTTCGGACTCCAGCCGACGAGTTCGCCAGCGGTATGGTCGGCCATGTCTCGGAAATTCTTCTGCGGTTCGACGATGGCGTAGAAATTGCCGCCATAGGCAACGTCGACCACGATTTCGCCGAGGCCCTCGACTTCCGCCGTCAGTCCTTCAGCATAGAGGAAGCCGGGAACGTTGGTAAGGCGGACTTCCTCGACGAAGCGGCCCTCCTGACGGTAGGTGATATCCACCTTGCCGGCGGGCGCGTCGATCGAGAGCTTGCCCGGCTCGCGCGGGGTAATCAGCCCGTTCTCGATCGCCATGGTGATGGTACCGATCGTGCCGTGGCCGCACATCGGCAGACAGCCGGAGGTCTCGATGAAAAGCACCGCGACGTCACAGTCGGGCCGCGTCGGCGGATAGAGGATCGAGCCCGACATCATGTCGTGGCCGCGCGGCTCGAACATCAGGCCGGTGCGGATCCAGTCGAACTCGCGCAGAAAGTGGGCCCGCTTCTCCAGCATGTTGGCCCCTTCGAGCCGTGGCCCGCCGCCGGAAACGAGGCGGACCGGGTTGCCGCAGGTGTGTCCGTCGATGCAGGAGAAGGTGTGGTTGGCCATGGTCGAAGCCCTATCAGAAACGTTGCGGCGAGAAGGATTGGATGTCGATTGCCGGCCGTTGGCCGGTCAGGAGTTCGGCGACGAGACGCGCGGTGCCGGCCGATTGCGTCAGGCCGAGATGGCCGTGGCCGAAGGCGTAGATCACGCGCCCCGTGGCGCGGGCGCGGCCGATCGCCGGCAGGCTGTCGGGCAGTGACGGGCGGAAGCCCATCCACTGCACGCCGCATTCGCTTTTGAAGCCGGGCAGGAAGGTCTGCGCCTTCTTCAGCATCGCTTCCGAGCGGCGGAAATTCGGCGGCAGCTTCAGGCCGCCGAGTTCGACGGCGCCGCCAACCCGGATGCCGGTCGAAAGCCGCGTGACGACAAAGCCGTGGCCGCCGAAGGTGACCTGGGTGCGCAGGTCAAAGGCGTCCTGCGGCAGCGTGGTGTTGTATCCGCGCTCGGTTTCCAGAGGGATGCGCTCTCCAAGCGTCCGGGCGATCTGATGCGAGAAGGCGCCGGCGGATAGCACAACCTGGTCTGCACGCCGTGTCTTGCCGTTGGACGTCAGTTCCACGCCACCCTCGACCGGCCGCAATGCCGTAACCTCGGCGCGTTCGATGATGCCGCCCTTCGCCCGGAAATGGTCTGCGAGCGCGAGGGTATAGAGCTTCGGATCGGCGATCGAGTACCAACCGGGCGTGAAGGTGCCATGAGTAAAGCGCGGCGCGAGACCGGGCTGGATCTCGGCCATTTCGGCAGCACCCATATGGCGGAATTCGATGCCGTGCTCCGCCCGCGCCTTCCAGCCGGGAAGCGATGCCTTCAGTTCGGCTTCGCTTTCATAGACCTGGAGATTGCCTTCCTTGCGCAGCATCGGCAGCGTGCCGGTTGCCGTCAGGAACGGTTCCAACTCGGCCTTCGAAAGATCCATGATCGCCGTCTGCGCCGTCGTCGAATGCGCCACCTTCTTAGGCGAGCAGGCGCGCCAGAAGCGGAACATCCACGGCGCGATCTGCACCGCGTAGGCCGGCGGGACGCTCAAGGGCCCAAGCGGGTCGAGCAACCACTTCGGCGCCTTTTTCAGGATGCCGGGAGAGGCGAGCGGCAGGATGTCGGTAAAGGCGAAGGCCCCGGCATTGCCCGCCGAGGCACCTGCGGCCGGACCTTCCCGGTCGAGCACGGTGACGGAAAGTCCCCGTGCCTGGGCGGCGATCGCCGCGGAAAGGCCGACAACGCCGGCGCCGATGACGATGACGTCAGGCTGAGCTGCATCCTTCATGATCGTCTCAGTGTGTCGCTGCCAGGAACTTCTGGAGTTCCGGGTCCTTCGGCGCGCCGAAGAGCGCCTCGGGTGCTGCGATTTCCGCCATCACGCCCTTGTGGAAGAAAGCGACGCGGTCGGAGACTTCGCGGGCGAACTTCATTTCATGGGTGACGCAGATCATCGTCATGCCTTCGGACGCAAGCATGCGCAGCGTGTCGAGCACCTCGCCGACGAGCTGCGGGTCGAGTGCCGAGGTCACTTCGTCAAACAGCATGTATTCCGGCGACATGGCAAGCGCCCGGGCGATCGCCATGCGCTGCTGCTGGCCGCCCGACATGCGGGTCGGGTAGACGCCAAGCTTTTCGCCGAGGCCGACATGGGTGAGTTGCTTGACGGCGATTTCCTCGGCTTTCTCCTTCGAAAGACCGAGCACCTTGCGCGGTGCCAGCATGACGTTTTCGAGCACGGTCAGGTGCGGGAAGGCGTTCCACTGCTGGAACACGATGCCGACCTTGGCCCGGAGCTTGTTGAGGTCGGTGGACTTTGCGTGGACCTCGGTGCCGTCGACCAGGATGCGGCCGGCATCGATCGGCTCGAGGCCGTTGATGCAGGTGAGAAGGGTCGACTTGCCCGAGCCGGAGCCGCCGATGACGGTGACGACTTCACCCTTGTTGACGGTGAGGTCGATGCCTTTGAGAACCTCCAGCGAGCCGAAGGATTTGCGGACGTTTTGGATCTCAATCATTGGACCACCGTTTTTCAAGGTAACCGCCGAGCCGGGCGATTGGGAAGCTGATGAGGAAGTAGATGGCGCCGCAGATCAGAAGGATCAGCAGCGGCTCCTGCAGACGGGTGACGAGCACCTGCGAGGCGCGTAGCAGCTCGATCAGGCCAAGCCAGAGAACGAGTGCGGAGTCCTTCATGACACCGAGCGTCAGGCCGATCCAGGACGGCAACGAAACGCGGGTCGCAAGCGGCGCCACGATGTAGCGCATGTCCTGCCACCAGGTCATGCCGAGCGAGCGGGCAGCGCGACGGGTCGTCGGCGGTACGGAGGAGATGCCGCCGCGCACGATCTCGGTGCAGTAGGCGGCCGTGTAGAGCGACAGCACCACGCAGGACGTCGTGAACGGCGCCCAGCCTAACTTAGCAATTGCCTGGAAGGCATTGGCAAGCACCAGCTGGATCAGGAGCGGCACCGAGCGGAAGATGTCGAGCACGAAGGTGAGCGGTGCGGCCCAGTAGGGGCCGACCTGGTTGCGCACGACGCCGAAGATGATGCCGAGCACGGTGCCGGCGGTGACCGAGACGGCGGTGACCGCAAGCGTCATCAGGGCGCCCTGCAGCAGGAAGCCGAGATCAGCGAGGGTGAGGGCGGTATTGAACATCTCTCACCTCTCCTTAATAGCGGAACATGCGCGCGGCGAGCAGACGGGCTGCCAGCGTCACGGCCTTGGCGATCAGGTAGTAGATCACTGCGGCGATCGCGAAGAATTCGAAGGTGCGGAACGAGCGGGCGTTCAGTTCCTGGGTGATGCCGGCAAGGTCGGTGTTCATGCCGACGGTAACTCCGAGCGAGGTCATCAGGATTGCCCAGACCATCTGGTTGGTAACGGGCAGGAAGGCGATGCGCAGCATCTGCGGCAGCACGATATAGCGGAAGGCCTGCACTGGCGTCATGCCGAGCGAGCGGCCGGCGCGCGTCTGGGTGTCGGGAATGGCCTTGAGCGCGCCGCGGAAATTCTCTGCGAGATAGCCGGCATTGTTGAAGGCGATCCCGGCGAGCAGCGCCGTATAGGGGCTCAGGTGGATGCCGAAATTGCCAAGGCCGAAATGCGCCATGTAGATTTGGAACAGTGCCGGCGTGTTGCGGGCGATTTCGACCCAGGCGGTCGCAAAACCGCCGAGAATGCGATTGCCGGACAGGCGGCAGGCCGTCAGCGCCAGCGCCAGTGCCAGGCCGATGACCATCGAGAGCAGAGCCACCTGCAAGGTGACCAGCGCTCCATCGAGCATCTGCGGCAGGGCTTTCAGCGCCTGGTTCCAATGGAAGGTATAACTGAACATGTTTCGTCTCGCCTCTTCGGAAACGAATAGCGGCGCGAAGCTACACTCCGCGCCGCCAGATGGACGGCCAGATTAGCGGTAAACGCCCTTTGCCGTAAGGTCCGGAAGCTCGCCGCCGACCCACTTTTCGTAGAGTTCTGCGTAGCGGCCGGTGCGGACCTGCTGGTTGATGAAGAGGTTGAGGAAGTTGACGAAGCCGTATTCTTCGCGGTTGGTGAAGAGCGCGACGTAGTCGGTGTCGAACGGCGCCTTGCCGACAACGGCGATGCCCGGGAACTTGCCGGTCTTCACGTTGGCCTGCGCAACAGTCGAGGTCGAAACCGTGGCGTCGATCTGGCCCTGGCTGAGAGCGAGGAAGACGTCGGCCTGGGTCTGGTACGGACGGAACTCGCCAGCACCCCATTCCTTGACCTGTTTTTCGAGCGCGATGGCTTCGAAGGTACCGGCGGTGGCGCCGACGACCTTGCCCTTCATGTCTTCGAAGGACTTGACGCCCGACTTTTCATTGGCGGTCACGGCCATTTCGAAGGCGAAGTAGGGGATCGTCATGCCGACGGTTTTGGCGCGCTCAAGCGTGTCCGAGGTCGAGGCAACGCCGACGTCGACACGGCCCGACATCAGAGCGGGAATGCGCTCCGGGAACGGGGTCTCGACGATTTCGGCGGTGACGCCGAGGGCCTTGGCGAGGTCGTTGCAGTAGTCGACGTCAAAGCCGATCGGATTGTTGTTCTCGTCGCGAGAACCCATCGGCGGGAAGTCGAGCACGACCGCGCAACGCAGCGTTCCCGAGCCGATGACGTCATCCAGCTTGTCGGCATGGGCCTGGCTGGTCAGAGCAGCGGCCGCAACGAGGCCGAGCGCAAGCACCGAAGTCTTCATTATCTCTCTCCCTGAAATGAGTGCCGTTTGACGGCTGGGGCACTATTCCGTTTTAGAGAGCGTAAATCAATAGAAAAATACAATTAGTATACAAAAAGTATATCATGATAACGCAGAACGCGCGCAGACATCCCATTTGTTTCGCCAAATAGGATGTCTGCGCAGCGATCTGTCGTGTCTCATACGTGAGAGCGCACTGCGAGCGGCAAGCCGCCCGCACTTTTCCTCTTCCGTTTTAGCCCTGGAAATCCTCGGGCAGCAGGGCTTCCGGCATGTTCTGGTAGGCGACCGGCCGCAGGAAGCGGCGGATCGACAGGGTGCCGACGCTGGTCGCGCCGAAGTTCGTCGAGGCCGGGTAGGGGCCGCCATGGACCATGGAATCAACCACCTCGACGCCGGTCGGGAAGCCGTTGACGAGCACGCGGCCGGCCTTGCGCTCGAGGATCGGGCGCAGACGACGGGCGGTTTCGAGGTCGGCCGTATCCATGTGGATCGTCGTGGTCAGTTGCCCCTGGAATCCACGGGCGAGCTGTTCCATCTCGCCGGTCGAACCGACGCGGACGACGAGGCCGAGCGGACCGAAGACCTCTTCGCCGAGCGCATGGTCGGCGAGGAACTGGTCGCCGGTCGTCTCGAACAGGTTCGGCGAGACCGAGCGGCCGGGGGATTCGGTGGTGAGCAGCGGCTTCACGGCGTTGCGGCTTTCAAAGCGCGCCTGCCCAACGTGATAGGCCTTGGCGATGCCGTCGGTCAGCATCGTCTGTGGTACCACCTTGCCGAGTGCTTCGACGGCGGCAGCGGTGAAGCGATCGGCGTCAGCGCCTTCAACGACCACGGCGATCCCGGGATTGGTGCAGAACTGGCCGGCGCCCATGGTCAGCGAGCCGGCCCAGCCCTGGCCGAGCGTTTCGGCGCGTGCCTTCAGCGCTTCCGGCAGCAGGAACATCGGGTTGACCGAACCGAGCTCGCCGAAGAACGGGATCGGCTCGGGGCGCGCGGCGCAAAGATTGAAGAGCGCACGGCCACCGGCGAGCGAACCGGTGAAGCCGACAGCCTTGATCAACGGATGCTGCACCAGCGCTTCACCGACCTGTCGGTTGCCGCCCTGGATGAGCGAGAATACGCCCGGATGCACACCGGTCTTGCGGATCGCGGCTTCAATAGCCTCAGCGACGATCTCACCGGTGCCGGGATGGGCCGAGTGGCCCTTGACGACCACGGGGCAACCGGCGGCAAGTGCGGCGGCCGTGTCGCCGCCGGCGGTCGAGAAAGCGAGCGGGAAGTTCGAGGCGCCGAAGACGGCGACCGGGCCGATCGGCCGCTGGATGAGGCGGATCTCCGGACGCGGCGCCGGCTGGCGCTCGGGCAGTGCGGCGTCGAAGCGGCGGTCGAGATACTCGCCCTTCTCGATGTGGTCCGCGAAAAGGCGGAGCTGGCCGGTGGTGCGGCCGCGTTCGCCCTGCAGGCGGGCTTCCGGCAGGCCCGTTTCCTGGCTGCCGATCTCGGTGATCGCCTCGGCGCGCGCCTCGATCTCGTCGGCGATGGCGCGGAGGAACGCGGCGCGCTCGGCGCGGGTCGAATAACCGTAGCTCAGGAACGCTTCTTCCGCCGCTTCAGCCGCACGGTTGACCAGCTCCACGGTGCCGGTAGCAAACTGATGGACCGGACCATGGGCGGGTGCGGATGCGAAGGTGCCCGCGCCGTCGAGCCATTCGCCGGCGACAAGGTGTTTTCCTTTGGGGGTGAAGGCCATCTGGCGATCCTTTCTCTCGATCCCGGATTGCCTTTTGTGGCAGAGGGGATCATGGCTGAATTGCACTTGTCGGATCTTTGTATACTATATGTATGCATAACATCAATCGCCTGATGGGCTCATCCGGATCAGGCGCAGCAATTGAGAGGGAGAGAGATGAGCGAAACCAACACCCTGACGATCGCAGCACTTTTCGAGCGCGTCGAGGCGATCTTCCTGAAGGCTGGGCTAAACGGCGTTCAGGCAGGCGCACTCGCCCGCGTGATCGTCGCCGGCGAGCGTGACGCCTGTAAATCGCATGGCGTTTACCGCATTGAAGGGGCGCTGCGCACGGTCAAGGCCGGCAAGGTGAAGGCAGACGCCGTGCCCGAGCTCGACGCGCAGGAAGGCTCGGCCATCGTCAAGGTCAATGCCAAGGGCGGTTTCGCCAACCCGGCCTTCGAGCTCGGCCTGCCGGTTCTCGCCGAACGCGCCCGCTCGCTCGGTCTCGCCGCGCTCGTCATCAATGATTGCACCCATTTCTCTGCCCTTTGGCCCGAGGTCGAAGGATTGACGGGCGAGGGCCTCGCCGGCCTCGTCATGTGCCCGAGCTACGCGACGGTTGCGCCCACCGGCGGCAACAAGCCGCTGCTCGGCACCAACCCCTTCGCCTTCGGCTGGCCGCGCGAAAACAATCCGCCCTACGTCTTCGACTTCGCGACCTCGGTTGCCGCGCGCGGCGAGATCGAGCTGCACCGCCGCGCCGGAAAGCCTCTGCCCGAGGGCTGGGCGATCGATGCCGAGGGTAACCCGACGACGGATCCGGAAGCCGCCCTTGCCGGCGCCATGCTGCCTTTCGGCGGCCATAAGGGCTCCGCGATCGGCACGATGGTCGAGCTTCTCGCTGGCATCATGATCGGCGACCTGACGAGCCCGGAAGTGCTCGACTACCTCGGCACTACCACGCTTGCGCCCTTCCATGGCGAACTGATCGTCGCCTTCTCGCCGGAGAAGTTCGCGGCCGGAAGGCCCGGCAATCCGTTTGCCCGCGCCGAAGTGCTTTTCGAGGCAATCGTTGGCCAGGGCGCCCGCCTGCCGTCGCAGCGCCGTTTCGCGGCGCGCGCCAAGTCGGAGGCCGAAGGCGTCGTCCTCAATCAGGCCGAGACGGAACAGCTTGACCGGCTGCTCGCCCTTGGTTTGGATGCCGTCGCGTAAGCGACGGCTAACCTTATGGCGGCTTCTTCGGCTCACAACCGGAGCATATAAAACGGAAAGGCCCCCCGGGGCCTTTTTGCTGTACTGAAAGTGCTTGATTGACGAGAGGGCCGCCCCATCCTCGCCCCTGTGGCGGGGATCCAGCGACCCGACGTCCGTCGGGTCAAAAGACCTTTCAGCCCAAGGACTTGGGCTGGCTGGATTCTTGTGACAAGCACAGGAATGAGGGAAACCTTGGCCGGTGCCTGCGATCCCGAGGTACCCTGCAATGTTGAATAGGGTCGACGAAAAAGGCCCTCCAAGCGGAGGGCCTCTTCTATTTGCGGCCGATATTTGTGATCAGGCCTTGCACTTCTGGACGGCGCCCGGGAGCTTGCTCCATTCGGCGTACCAGCTGTTGAACAGCTTGAACTGGGCTTCGACGTAGCCGCGCTGGCTGTCCGAAAGCACGTCGCTTTCGTTGAAGTGCAGCGTGTATTCCTTGTCGCCCTTCAGCACCATCATGTGCTTGAAGTAGAGAACGAGGTCCGGGCCTTCGTCGAAGGAGGAGAGCACGGCGAGCGCCTGTTCCAGTTCCAGTGCGCGCTGGCGGGCGTCGACGTCGCCTTCGGCGGCGGCACGCGACAGGTTGCACATGTGGATGACTTCCTTCGGCAGCACGCAGCCGATGCCGGTGATGGCGCCGGTCGCGCCGCAGTTGACGAAGCCGTGGAACACGGCCGTGTCGACGCCGATCATCAGCGAGACGCCATCGTCACGGCTGGTGATGTTTTCGGCCGCATAACGCATGTCGGCTGCGCCGCCGAATTCCTTGAACCCGACGAGGTTCGGATGTTCGGCGCGCAACGCGAAGAACAGGTCGGCGCGGGTGGCAAAGCCGTAATAGGGGCTGTTGTAGATAACGGCCGGCAGGCTCGGGGCGGCCGAAAGAATGGCCTTGAAGTGGTTCTTCTGGGCGGCGACGACCGAACCACGCGACAGCACGCGCGGGATGACCATCAGGCCCTGGGCGCCAACCTTCTCGGCGTGCGCCGCATGGGCGACGGCTGACGCGGTGTTGACGGCGCCGGTGCCGACGATAACCGGAATGCCGGCCTTGACCAGGCGCTCGACGCCTTCCATGCGCTGCGCATCGGTCAAGAGCGGCCAGTCACCCATCGAGCCGCAATAGACGACGGCCGACATGCCCTGAGCGACCAGCTCCTGGCCCTTGCGCACCAGCGCGTCGAAATCGGGGGTGCGGTCTTCCTTGCAGGGGGTCATCAGCGCCGGGATGACGCCGGTGAAAATCTGAGCCTTCATCTGAAACTCCTCTCGGCTTTGTCTTCGAGGCAACGGCGCACGCGCGCCCTTGCCTTTGATCTAGACAATAGCCGTTTGTATTTTATTTGTCGACAAGAAAAATACAAAGAGTGCTACAAGGCGATGTCGAGCTTGTTGTTGCGGGCAAAAAGCTTCTGCACCTGCTCGACGATCTGCTCGGCATGCGCCTTGCCAAGATGGTCCGCCGTCTCGATGTCGCGCGCTGCGATTGCAGCGATGATCGCCGCGTGCTCGTCGACGAAGCGCTGCGGGAACTGCTCCTCGTAGGACTGGTAGTAGAGACGCAGGATGCGCCGTCCCTCGTCGAGCAGCCGGCGGAACAGGCTGGTGAAATAGGGATTGCGGCCGGCCTCGGCGATCGCCGCATGGAAAGCGGCATTGGTGGCGATCATCGTCAGCGCGTCGCGCGCCTGGACGGCAGCCGCATAGTCCTCGTGGAAGCCGCGAATGACCGGCAGGTCTTCCGGGCGGTGGTTCTGCGCCGCAAGCCGCGTCGTGACGCGGTACATCAAGACAAGCGCGTCGAAGAACGGGTTCAAGTTGAGGAAGTCGATGTTCGCTACCATCGTCGAGCGGTTGGGCAGCGTGTCGATCAGCCCTTCACCGGCAAGCCGGACCAGCGCCTCGCGGATCGGCGTGCGCGACATCTTCAGTCGCTCGGCAAGCTGCACTTCGTCGATCGGGCTGCCCGGCGGCAGCACCAGGTCGAGGATCTCGTCGCGCAGGAGGTCATAGACCATCTTCACGCCGGAACCGCGCTTGCGTTCGGGGATGGGGCTGTTGTCGGTGTCGATATCGGTCATCTCGGATTCCTTTGTCGACAAAAGAAATACTTGTCTCTGCCGTCGGGATCAACAGATTCCGTGGCAACGATTGTGCGAGGCTGACATTTCGAATGCATGCAGCTGTTGCATTTGCCTTCTGTGCGGTAGGGCGCGAACAAGGGAGGATCACAAACGCGCGGGTCTTGCGCTCGAGCTTGCGCACGCAAAACGACCCATGCATTTCCCACATGGGAGCGCTGACTTTTGAGCGCTGCAACTTACCAAGGGCCTGAGTTATAAGGTGTTCATCGAAGCGAAACGAGGCGCCACGGACTGGCTGCCAGGCTTCGAAAGCCCATTGAAAGGGGGATCAAATGAACATCGCACGCTCCATCAACAACTGGCGCAAGTATCGTCAGACGGTCACCGAGCTGGGCCGCATGTCGAACCGGGAACTCCGTGACCTCGGCATCGAACGCGCCGACATCGACCGCGTCGCACGCACGGCCTTCGCCCGCTAAGGCGACCTACCAAGACTGTTAGATTGCCCAAGCGCCTGCATCTCCTGCGGGCGCTTTTGCTTTGTGGCGCACCGTTGTGAATGACCGGCGGCCGCTCACTCCAATCCTCGCGCAGTTTCGCGATTTCAATGCTGACAGAATCTGGCAGGGGTCGCGCGTAGAGTGTCCCCATGATCAGAGATCGAGGGATGACCGATGTCGGCGCAGGATGTGTTTCAAGTGGGTGCAGAAAGCCGGCCGGGCGAGCGCAAGTTCTGGATCGGCACGGTTTCCGGTGATGATATGCATCATGCGTCGGAAGGCGGCTTCTCGCGCTTCGGCTACGGCAACGTGCAGCCGTTGACGCGCATGAAGGCGGGCGATGGTTTTATCGGTTATTCACCCAACGCCGCCTTCAGCGGCAGAGCGGGGCTCGCTTGTTTTACGGCCATCGGTGTGGTCAAGGAGCGTCCGCCCTACTTCTTTGCGATGGGCGGAGTCGCGCGGCATCGCGGCGATATCGATTGGGCCGACAGTATGGAGGCTCCCGTCCGTCCGTGGCTCGATAGCCTGGAATTTGCCGAGGGCAATCGAAATTGGGATCAGAAACTTCGTTTCGGTCATCTCGCCATCAGCGAACATGATTTCCGCGTGATCGCGCGCGCCATGCATGCCGATCTTGGTGGCGTTTTCCTGGGGGTGGCCGAATACCGCCGGCAAGCCTGGGCGTGATTGCAGCCCGCGGGTCGAAAACTTGACCCGCGGGCGATATTTTCGCGCGCGGCGAAGGATGTTAGTTCTCCGGGAGATAACGCGTTTCGGGCTATCCACGAGAGACAAGATCGAATGGGCGGAATGGGACTTGCGGATACGGAGGTTCATATCCGTCGCTTGCAGCGCGGGTTTTCCCCGCCGGTCATTCCGGAGGTGTTCTCCGGCGATACGCGCTTGGTCGGCCGTTGGCGCAACGAGCCCTTCGAGTACCACCTGCCACCACTGAAGGATCATATTCTCGCGGCGAAGTATGCAGGCGACGGGACTGCTTCGTTGAAGGTTGGTCGTCAGACGATCACCGCGCCGGCGCTAGCCGGCACCATCACTTTTGCGCCCAGGGGGCACGAAGGACTTTGGCGCGCGGATGGTGCCGTCGAAGTGTCGAATATCTTTCTGGGGCACCAGCGCCTGCTTGCCTGCGCGGATCAGGTTGCGAATGGTCGTGAGCCCGAGCTTCTCGACCGCGTGAATTTCAGCGATCCCAAACTGTTTACGATCATGTCCTTGATCAACGACGAGATCAGTATCGGTGACGCGGTATCGCACCTGTTCATCGAGCAGCTTCTCGATCTTGTCTGTCTCCAGCTTCTGCGCGGGCACGCCGCAATGTCCGTGCCCCTCGCCCCCGGACCACGGCGTGGCCTTTCGGCCTGGCAGATCAAGCGTGTCACCACCTACATGCGTGACAATCTCACCAAGGATGTTCGGCTTCAGGAGCTGGCGGATCTCGTGAATCTCAGCCGCTTTCATTTTTGTACCGCTTTTCGTGTGGCAACCGGGCACACGCCCTATGTCTGGCTGACACGGCAGCGCATCGCCCACGCCAAGGCGCTGCTTGCGGACCGGACGCTGCGCATCACCGATATCGCTCTTGTCGTCGGCTATGAAACGCAATCGGCCTTCGCTTCGAGCTTTCGCAAAGTGACAGGCCTCACCCCGAGCGAGTTTCGCCGTCGGCTTTGACCTCGGCTGCGACCGGGCCGGCGCTCCCGTGCACCGGCGTCCTCGACCGCCGCAACTTTCAAGCAGGATCGAAAGATCGCAACAGTAACGCCGTCGTTCGACGCCTATCTTCTGCACGGTTTGTTGAGGCAGGAGAGTGTTTTCCGACATGGTCGAAAATAGATCAGAATCCTATGTGCAAGGTCCGGTGCTGTCGCGCCGGGAAGCGCTTCTGGCAGGTGCCGGAACCGTGGCGCTGGCAGCGCTGCCGTCTCAGTCGGCGGCAGCGACAGGTTCTCCGGCGAAGGAGGTAAGCCCCATGACCCTGACCATGACCGTGAACGGCGAACTGCATGTTCTGACCATCGACCCAAGGCAATCAATCCTGGACGTCCTGCGCGAGACGCTCGATCTCACCGGCACCAAGAAAGGGTGCAACCAGGGCGCCTGCGGCGCCTGCACGATGCTTGTCGACGGCAAGCGCATCGTCTCCTGTCTCACACTGGCATGCATGCATGACGGCGCCCGGATCGAAACGATCGAAGGGCTCGAGAAAGATGGCGTGCTGCATCCGCTCCAGGAAGCCTTCGTGGCGCATGAGGGCCTACAGTGCGGCTTCTGCACGCCGGGGCAGATCATGTCGGGTGTCGGCTGTATCGCTGAAGGACATGCGGGCTCGACCGACGAGATCCGCTTCTGGATGAGCGGCAACATCTGTCGTTGCGGCGCCTATCCCGGCATCGTCGCGGCTGTTGCCGACGCGGCGGGGAGGGGCTGACCATGCTTCCTTTCACGATGGAAAAACCTGAGAGTGCCGAAGCGGCGATTGCGGCGGCCGCCGGCGGCGCGCGCTATATTGCCGGCGGCACCACGCTCATCGACCTGATGCGCGAAGAGGTCGAGCGCCCGGAATGGCTCGTCGACATCAACGCGCTACCGCTTGGCGGTATCCGCGTCGAAGGCGACGACCTCGTCATCGGCGCGCTGGCTCGCATGTCCGAAGTCGCGGCCGATCGCAACGTCCAACGGCTGCAGCCATTGATCGCTGAAAGCTTGATTGAGGGCGCCTCGCCGCAACTGCGCAACATGGCGTCGATGGGCGGCAACATGCTGCAACGGGTGCGCTGTCCCTATTTCCGCATGCTGGACGCCGGCTGCAACAAGCGCACGCCCGGCTCCGGCTGCGCCGCCATCGACGGATTGAACGCCGGTCACGCGATCCTCGGCACCAGCGAGCACTGCGTTGCGACGCATCCCTCTGACGTCGCCGTTGCTCTGGTGGCGCTCGATGCGACGATGCGAGTGCGAGGACCTGAGGGCGAACGCAACTTTCCGATCGAAGAACTCTTCCGGCTACCCGGAGATACGCCGCATCTCGAGCACACGCTGCTGCCCGGTGAGTTGATCGTCGAACTGCGTGTGCCCGGAGGGCCGTACAGTCGCCGTGCGCGCTATCTCAAGGTTCGTGACCGCGCCTCCTATGAATTTGCCCTCGTTTCGGCTGCCGCTGCACTTTCGGTCGAAGACGGGGTGATCCGCGAGGCTCGCCTTGCCGTCGGCGGCGTCGGGACGAGACCCTGGCGCCTGCGCGATTGCGAGGCCGCATTGATCGGCAAGCGGCCGGAACGGCAGGCATTCGAGGCGGCGGCACAGCTGGCAACACAGGGCGCGCGGCCGTTGCAGCACAATCACTTCAAGGTCGAACTCTTGCCGCGGACGATCGTCCGGGCACTCGAAATGGCAGGAGAAGTCGCATGAGCGTCAACACCATCGGAAAACCAATGACCCGTGTCGACGGCCGGGCCAAGGTTACGGGTCGGGCGCGCTATGCCGCCGATTTCAACCAGCCGGGTCAACTCTACGCGGTGATCGTCAGTTCAACTATCGGCCTTGGCCGCGTCACGGGATTTCAGACTGCCGAGGTCGAGCGCATGCCCGGCGTCGTCGCCGTCATCACGCACCGCAACGCCGAGAAGCTGCCCTATCTCCCGCACAAGGCCGGCATCGACCCCGCCACCGGCGAGCGGCTGCACGTGTTGCAGGACGATACCGTGCGCTTTTATGGCCAGCCGGTTGCGCTCGCCGTTGCCGACACGCTCGATCACGCCGAGCGCGCCGCCGCAGCACTCCGCGTGACCTATGAGGCGCGGTCGCCGCTCGTCGATCCGACGGATCCGAAGGCGGAGAGCATTGTCCCCGATACACGCGGGCGCGTGTCTCCCGACCGGGCGCGCGGCGACGCCGACAAAGCGGTGGCAGGAGCCCCTGTCACGCTCGACGCCACCTATGAAATGGCGCGGGAAAACCACAATCCGATGGAGCCGCACGCAACCATCGCCGCCTGGAGCGGCGACCGGCTGACGCTGTGGAGCAAGAGCCAATATCTCGTCAACGAGCAGGCGGAGATCGCCGCAGTCTTCGGCATGCCGGTCGAAAACATCGAGGTGATCTGTCCCTTTATCGGCGGTGCCTTTGGAACGAGCCTCAGGACATGGCCGCATGTGACGCTGGCGGCGCTGGCCGCGCGCCATGTCGGCAGGCCGGTGAAGCTGGTGCTCACCCGCAAGCAGATGTTCTTCACCACCGGCCACCGGCCGCGCACGCTTCAGCGCGTGGCGCTCGGCGCCACCAACGACGGCAAGCTCACCGGCGTCGTTCACGAAGGCACGGGGGAAACGAGCCGTTATGAACAGTTCATGGAAGCGCTGACGGCGGTCACGGATTACCTCTATTCCTGCCCGAACGTGCGCACCCAGTACCGGTTGACCGAACTCGACACCGGCACACCCAATCACATGCGCGGGCCGGGAGAGGCGAGCGGCATCTTCGCGCTCGAAAGCGCGATGGACGAGCTGTCCTACAAGCTCGGCATCGACCCGATCGAGCTTCGGCGCCGCAACGAGCCCGAGAAGGACGAAGCGGAAAACAAACCGTTCTCGAGCCGCTCGCTGATGCAATGTTACGCGCTCGGTGCCGAGCGTTTCGGCTGGGCCCGGCGCACGCCCGAACCGCGCTCGATGCGTGACGGGCGGCTGCTGATCGGCATGGGCGCGGCCACCGCCACCTACCCGGCGTTCCACGCGGCGGCGAACGCCCGGGTGCGGCTGCTTGCCGACGGCACGGTCGAGGTCGAGGCGGCGGCCAGCGACATGGGGCCGGGGACCTATACGTCCATGACCCAGGTTGCTGCCGAGACGCTTGGGCTGCCACCGGAACGCATCCGCTTCCGGCTCGGCCGGTCAAGCTACCCCCCGACCCCATCGCATGGCGGTTCCTGGACCATGGCTTCGGTCGGATCGGCCATTCAGGCGGCTTGCGTCGAGGCGCAGGCGCAGGTCGCGCGTCTCGCGGCGGCCGATGCCGCGTCGCCGCTCTACAATGTCGTGGCCGGGGAGCTCGAGTGGAGCGAAGGGCGGCTGCGGCGCCGCGGCGAAACGACGAGCATCAGCTATCGCGAGATCGTCGCCAAAGCCGGCGCGCCGATCGAGGTGGATGGCTTTGCCCAACGCAATCCCGAGGTTGCCGAACGCTATTCGATGCATTCCTTCGGTGCCGTCTTTGCCGAGGTCGCTGTCGATCCGGATGTCGGCACCATCCGGGTGCGCCGCATCGTCGGCGCCTATGGCATCGGTCGGGTCGTCAATCCGTTGCTCGCCCGTAGCCAGTGCACCGGCGGCATGATCGGCGGCATGGGCATGGCCCTGATGGAACGCACGGTTCTGGATAGCCGTGATGGCCGGCCGGTCAATGCCCATATGGCCGACTACCTCATGCCGGTGAACCTCGACATCCCCGAGCTCGAGGCGCATTTCGTCGACGAGGTCGACCCGCACGTCAACGCCCTCGGCGTGAAAGGCCTCGGCGAGATCGCCCTGGTCGGAACGGCGCCAGCCATCGCCAATGCGGTGTTCCATGCGACGGGGACGCGCGTACGTTCGCTGCCGATCCACATCGAGGACGTGTTGACGGCGTAAGATTGCTTCTCTGTGCGGCGGTACCGGCACTGAAACCCGGTGCCGCCGCGTATGCAAGGAGGTGTCAGTTCGATGGCGCCCGATCGTGAATGCTCTCGGATGGCTCTTCGACGGAGCCGGCGGCGACGCTGGCATACATGCCCGTCGTGCGGAACTCGGTCGGGCTCAGGCCGAAGGACCGGCGGAAGACCTTGGCGAAGTAGTTGGGGTCTTCGAAGCCTGAGAGGATCGCCACCTCCTTGACCGGCAGGCTCGCCGTCTTTGTCAAGAGCTTCACGGCGCGCTGCAATCGCTTCTGCAAAACGTATTCGGCCGGCGCCATGCCTTCGCTGGCGGCAAAGACGCGGGAGAAATGCGCGCGGCTCAAGCCCGAGACGCGCGCCAGTTCCTCCACCGGGAGCGGGCTCTGCAGGTTGTTCATGATGTAGTCGACGACGCGGTGCATCGTTCGGTGCTCGTGGCTGAACACCGGGTGCGAGCCGAAGACGTCGTCATAAAGCGCCATCGCCGCCTCATAGGCGATCGCCGAAGCCCGTCCGGGCGTCTCGCCGCCGCGGATCAGCCGCAGGCTGCAATCGGCAAGATGCTCGATCGTTTCCGGCTGCAGCTTCAAAACCGGGCCGGTGACGGCGAGGATCGCGCGATGGACGCGCAAGGCTTCGTCGCCGTTCATCGAGATCCAGAAGAACTCCCAGCGCCCGCCGTCTTCCAGCCAGTAGCGATGATTGTGCGGCACGAGCAAAAGCAGCGTCTCGCGCTCGCGCACCCGATAGGTCCGGTTCTCGTAGCGCAGGTTTCCAGCACCCGCGATCGTGTGCTGCAGCACCGTGAACGGCGTATTGCCGCGCTTCCGCCCGTCCCAGTCATAGGTGGCATTGGTGCGGACTTCATAGCCGGTGCTGGTAGGCATCGTGTGCAGGCTCTGGCGCCCCCGCGGCAGCGAAACCGTTCGCATGATCGGGCCATTATTGATCAAATCTTGCAGCATAAAATTACCCATGAAAGCACAATACCGCTCTGGCGGGGTCGGCGATTATACACATAATGACGGCCAATCGCGCAACAGTCGGCTCTTGTAATCGAATGGAAAGACGGATCCGCGGTCAGGTTGCACAGGCGGCGGGTCAGGATTTTTGAATTAATTTTACCCTTCGCTTGAGAGCGCGCAGTCCAGGAGGAGTGAAAAGGGCATGGCAAGTTTCAAGATCGCCATCATCGGCGCCGGCAGCATCGGCTTCACCAAGAAACTGTTCACCGACATTCTCGCCGTACCGGAACTGCGCGATATCGAGGTGGCGCTGACGGATCTCAGCGCCCGCAATCTGGAGATGATCAAGGCGATCCTTGACCGGATCGTCGAGGTCAACCGCCTGCCGACGAAGGTGACGGCGACGACCGATCGGCTGAAGGCGCTGGAAGGCGCCCGCTACATCATCAGCTGCGTTCGCGTCGGCGGTCTGGAAGCCTATGCCGACGACATCCGCATTCCGCTGAAATACGGCGTCGATCAATGCGTCGGCGATACGATCTGCGCCGGCGGCATCCTCTACGGCCAGCGCAACATCCCCGTCATTCTCGATTTCTGCAAGGACATCCGCGCGGTCGCAGAACCGGGTGCCAGGTTCCTGAACTATGCTAACCCGATGGCGATGAACACCTGGGCGGCGATCGAATACGGCAAGGTCGACACGGTCGGCCTCTGCCATGGCGTCCAACACGGCGGCGAGCAGATTGCCGAGATCCTCGGCGCCGGCGAGGGTGAACTCGACTACATCTGCTCCGGCATCAACCATCAGACCTGGTTCGTCGATGTCAGGCTCAAGGGCCGCAGAATAGGCAAGGACGAGCTCATCGCCGCCTTCGAGGCACATCCGGTGTTTTCGCAGCAGGAGAAGCTCCGCATCGACGTCTTGAAGCGCTTCGGCGTCTATTCGACCGAGAGCAACGGCCATCTCTCCGAATACCTGCCCTGGTACCGCAAGCGCCCGGAAGAGATCAGCCGATGGATCGACATGTCGGACTGGATCCACGGCGAAACCGGCGGCTACCTCAGATATTCGACGGAAACCCGCAACTGGTTCGAGACCGAGTTTCCGCAGTTCCTGGAAGCTGCCGGAAAGCCGCTCGATCCCAGCAAACGCTCGAACGAGCATGCGAGCCACATTCTGGAGGCGCTTGAGACGGGGCGTGTCTATCGCGGCCACTTCAACGTCAAGAATTCAGGCGTCATTACCAACCTGCCGGCTGATGCGATCATCGAATCCCCCGGCTTTGTGGATCGCTTCGGCATCAACATGGTCTCGGGCATCACGCTTCCCGAAGCCTGCGCCGCCACCTGCCTCGCATCGATCAACGTCCAGCGCATGTCGGTGCATGCGGCCGTGACCGGCGATCTAGACCTTCTGAAGCTCGCAATGCTGCACGATCCGCTCGTCGGCGCGATCTGCACGCCGGAGGAGGTCTGGCAGATGGTCGACGAGATGGTGGTCGCTCAAGGTCAGTGGCTGCCGCAATACGCCCACGCCATCGACGGCGCGAAGGAGCGCCTGAGCCGCGCCACCGTCAAAACGCGCGAGTGGAACGGCGCCGCCCGACGCCAGGTGCGCTCGCTCGACGAACTGCGTGCCGAGCGGCAGGCGGCCCGCGCCGCCGGCTGACCGATTGCGGAGCCGGCCACGTGAGGAGACGTGGCCTGCTACCGCCAACTGCCCGCACTTGCGGGACATTCCTGGACTTTTCGAGGAGGAGGTCGCCTGCGGGCGGCGAACAGATGAGGGAGAATCTGAGCCAATGACCAGCCACAGACTGACGAAAATGGCGAGCCTGCTGCTCGTCGGCATCTCGACCTTCGCCCTTCAGGCGGCGGCCTCCGATCCATCAGTCGTGCCCGAGCAGCCGCCATTCCCGGCCCAGGGCAAGATCACCTATGTGCCACGCGACTCGATCGCCGAATTCAAGGCACTGCCGGAATACAAAGAGCCGGCCTGGGTCACCGAAAAATACGTCAAGGCCGGCAAGCTGCCGCCGGTTGCCGAGCGCCTGCCGAAGGAGCCGATGGTCTTCAAGACCGGCAACATGCCCGATGGCGTCGGCGTCTATGGCGACACGCTGCGTCACGTGATCGGCGGCCGGCCGGAAGGCTGGAACTACTCGGCCGGCCAGAGCCAGGGCTGGGGTGGCATCGACATCGGCATGTCGGAATGCCTGACCCGCACCGCACCGCTCTTCCAGGTGGAAGCGAACGACGTCGAGCCGCTGCCGAACCTTGCCAGGAGCTGGGACTGGTCTGCCGACGGCCACAAGCTGACAATGCATCTCGTCGAGGGTGCGAAATGGTCGGACGGCGACCCCTTCGACGCCGACGACGTCATGTTCTACTGGGACGACAATGTCCTCGACCCGAATGTATCTCCGCTGAACGGCGCAACGCCTGAGACCTTCGGCGCCGGGACGACGCTGAAAAAGATCGACCAGTACACGGTCGAATGGACCTTCAAGGAGGCCTTCCCGCGCCAGCACCTCTATGCCATGGCCTATGGTACCTTCTGCCCGGGCCCGTCGCATATCCTCAAAGCCAAGCATCCGAAGTATGCCGGCACGACCTACGACCAGTACAAGAACGCCTTCCCGCCGGAATACATGAACATCCCCGTCATGGGCGCCTGGGTGCCGGTCGCCTACCGTGCTGACGATATCATCGTGCTGCGCCGCAACCCGTACTACTGGAAGGTAGACGAAGCCGGCAACCAGCTCCCTTACATCAACGAGCTGCACTACAAGCTCTCGACCTGGGCCGACCGCGACGTGCAGGCGATTGCCGGTTCCGCCGACCTCTCCAACCTCGAGCAGCCGGAAAACTTCGTCGAGTCGCTGAAGCGCGCCGCCCAGGATACGGCACCCGCGCGCCTTGCCTTCGGCCCGCGCCTCATCGGCTACAATCTGCACATGAACTTCTCGGCCAATGGCTGGGGCGAGCCGGACGAGCGGGCTCAGGCCGTGCGCGAACTCAACCGCAACGAGGATTTCCGCAAGGCCGTGACCATGGCGGTCGATCGCAAGAAACTGGGCGAAGCCCTGGTCAAGGGTCCGTTCACGGCGATCTATCCGGGGGGACTTTCCTCCGGCACCAGCTTCTATGACCGGGAGTCGACCGTCTATTATCCCTTTGACCTCGATAGCGCCAAGGCGCTGCTCGAAAAGGCGGGGCTGAAGGACACCGACGGCAACGGCTTCGTCAACTTCCCGGCCGGCAAGGCCGGTGGGCAAGACGTCGAGATCGTGCTTCTGATCGACAACAGCTACGCGACCGACCGCAACCTGGCCGAAGGCATCATCGGGCAGATGGAAAAGCTCGGCCTTCGGGTCGTGCTGAACTCGCTCGACGGCAAACAGCGCGATGCGACGAACTATGCCGGCCGTTTCGACTGGATGGTTCACCGAAACGGGCCGGAATACGCATCGGTTGTGCAGAACACGCCGCAGCTTGGCGCAACGGGTCCGCGCACCAGCTGGCACCACCGCGCGCCGGAGGGTGGACAGGTCGATCTGATGCCGTTCGAGCAGGAGCTTGTCGATACCATCAACAAGTTCATCGCCAGCAACGGCAATGCAGAGCGTGTCGCACTGATGAAGCAATATCAGAAGATCGCGACGACGAACCTCGATACGATCGGGCTTACCGAATACCCGGGGGCGCTGATCATCAACAAGCGCTTCGCCAACGTACCGACCGGCGCACCGATCTTCATGTTCAACTGGGCGGAGGACACGATCATGCGCGAACGCCTCTTCGTGCCTGCGGACAAGCAGGGTGACTTCGAGCTCTTTGCTGAACAGCTTCCGGGCAAGCCCGGCGAGAAAGGCCTCAGCAACTGATGCCACGCTGCTCCTCCGGTCGCAGGCCGGAGGAGCGCTCCATCACCCCAACCGACAGAAGGAAACGGCATGTTCAGGTTTCTGCTTGTCCGCATTGCCTCTGCCATCCCGGTGCTTTTGGTGCTGAGCGTTGCGACCTTCGCTATCATCCAGGCCCCGCCCGGAGACTATAGCGATTACATCCGCTCGCAGCTGATCAACCAGGGCGGCGCGTCCTACGAGGAAGCGGAAGCCCAGGCCCAGGCCTATCGCAAGGAGCATGGGCTCGATCAGCCGATGGCGGTGCAATACGTCAACTGGATGACCGGCATCCTGACGCGTGGCGATTTCGGCCACAGCCTCTATTACAACAAGCCGGTTGCCGACGTCGTCGGCGAGCGCCTGCCGCGCACGCTGGCGCTGGCGCTCGTCTGCCACATCTTGGCGTCGGTGATCGGCATTTCCTTCGGCATCATCGCGGCGACCCGGCAATATTCCTGGATCGACAGCCTGCTTTCGACGGTCGCCTTCCTCGGCATGACGGTGCCGCGCTTCCTGATGGCGCTGATCATCGTCTATATCCTCGTCTTCCACTTCAATGTCAGCGAAATCAACAGCTTCCACTCGGCCCGCTACGGCGGGGCGCCGTGGTCCTGGGATAAATTCGTCGACCTCGTCAAACATGTCTGGCCGGTCGTGGCGATCGCCACCTTCGGCGGCCTCGCCTACAATATGCGGGTGATGCGCGGCAATCTGCTCGACACGCTGAACGCGCAATATGTCGAAACCGCCCGGGCGAAGGGCCTCAGTGAAGGGGCCGTGGTCATGCGCCACGCGGTTCCGAACGCACTGCATCCGCTGATCATGTATCAGGGCGTGGTGCTGCCCTACATGCTGACGGGCGAGATCGAGACCGCGATCATCTTTGCGCTGCCGACCGTCGGTCCCGCCATCGTCGGCTCCATGTGGGTGGGCGACGTCTATGTCACCGCCACCTTCATGCTGGTGCTGTCGGCAACGCTCATCCTCGGCAACATCATCGCCGACATGCTGCTCGCAGCACTTGATCCGCGCGTGCGTCTGGGAGGAGCCCCGGCATGACCGCCGAGATTGAGACGACCCTTCCGCTCGTTGTCGAACCCAAGCACGAGCAGCACAATGAAAGCTACCAGGCGCTCGTCTGGCGGCGGCTGAAACGCTCCTGGACGGGCATGCTCGGGCTGGTCCTCGTCGGCCTGCTGATCTTCATGGCGCTCTTTGCCGACTTCCTGTCGCCGGTTGATCCGAAGGCAACGGGTGTCGCCTTCGCGCCGCCGCAGGCGATCAGCTTTGCCGACAAGGACGGCAACTTCGTCTTCCCGCCGCGCAGCTACCCGCTGAGCGAGGGCACGGAGCTTGACCCGATCACCTTTCAGCCGATCATCGGCCCCGATTACGACAATCCGCAGATCCTCGGCTTCTTCGTCAAGGGCGCGCCCTACCGGCTCTTCGGCCTGATCCCGGCCGAGCGTCATCTCTTTGGCGCGGTCGATGGCTCGCCGGTGCATCTGCTCGGAACCGACAAGTTCGGCCGCGACGTGCTGTCGCGCATTCTCGTCGGCTCGCGCATCTCGTTGATGATCGCCCTCATCGTCGTCTCGATCGTCACCATCGTCGGCACGACCGTCGGCATGGCGTCGGGCTACTTCGGCGGCCGCTTCGATGTCTGGACGCAGCGCTTCGTCGAACTGGTGCTCGCCTTCCCGCAATTGCCGCTCTATCTGGCGCTGACCTCGCTGATCCCGGTGACGGCACCCACCAATGTCTTCCTCGCCTTCGTCATCATCGTCATGTCGGCGCTCGGCTGGGCGCAGATGTCACGCGAGGTGCGCGGCAAGACGCTGGCGCTTGCCCGCATCGACTATGTGCGGGCGGCCATCGCCGTCGGCGCCAGCGACCGGCGTATCATCTTCCAGCATATCCTGCCGAACGTGATGAGCCATGTGATCGTCGCCGTCACGCTGTCGATCCCGCAGGTGGTGCTGCTCGAATCCTTCCTCGGGTTCCTTGGGTTTGCGGTCAAGCCGCCGCTCATTTCCTGGGGGCTGATGCTGCAGGATACCTCCACCTATTCCGTCATCGGGTCCTATCCCTGGATACTGTCGCCCGTCGCCTTCGTGCTTGTCACAGTCTTCGCCTTTAATGCTCTTGGCGATGGCCTGCGCGATGCCATCGATCCCTATTGAGGAGGACGCAACATGTCAGAGACAATCGACGCCCTCTCAGCTGCTCCGCCTGAGCGCAAGGACCTTGCCGAACGAAACGGCCGGCCGATCATCGACGCCCGCAATGTCGCTGTTCGTTTCAAGGTCGAACACGGCATGGTGGAGGCGGTGAAGGACGTGTCCTTCCAGCTCTACCGCGGCGAAACCATCGCCATCGTCGGCGAATCCGGCTCTGGCAAATCGGTGACGGCGCGCAGCGTCATGGGGCTTCTCTCCAAGCGCGCCACCATCGCTCCGCAGTCGCGCATCGACTATGACGGCAAGGACGTGCTGAAATTCTCGCCGCGCGAACGACGCGGCTTGCGCGGCAACCGGCTGGCGATGATCTTCCAGGAGCCGATGAGCTCGCTGAACCCTGTCTATACGGTCGGCACGCAGATCATCGAGGCGATCCGGGCGCACCGTAGGATCAGCCGCCGCGCCGCGACGGAGCGGGCGCTCGAACTGTTGCGCCACGTGCGGATCCCGGACCCGGAACTGCGGCTCAATCAGTATCCGCACCAGCTTTCTGGCGGCCAGCGCCAGCGGGTGATGATCGCGATGGCGCTTGCCAACGATCCTGATGTGCTGATCGCCGACGAGCCGACGACGGCGCTCGACGTCACCGTGCAGGCGCAGATCCTCAACCTGATCCGTGACCTGCAGCGCGAACTCGGCATGGCGGTGATCCTGATCACCCACGACCTGACGGTCGTGCGGCAGTTCTCCGACTACGTCTATGTCATGCAGTATGGCGAGGTGAAGGAGCACAACACCACGGCGGCGCTCTTTGCCAACCCATCCCATCCTTACACGAAGCGGCTGCTCTCTTCGGAACCTTCGGGTGCTGCCAAGCCGCTGCCGGACAACGCGCCGATCATTCTTGACGGGCGGGACGTGAAGGTCTCTTTCACGCTGAAGAAGGGCGGCCTGTTCCGCCCGCAGTTTTCCGAGCTCGTCGCCGTCGACAGGCTGAGCCTGAACCTGCGCAAGCATGAGACACTGGGGCTCGTCGGCGAATCCGGCTCGGGCAAGACGACCTTCGGCCAGGCGCTGATCCGTCTCATTAATGCCGATGGCGGCGAGGTCTTCTTTGACGGTATCCCGATCCACGACAAGGACCGGACCGCGATGCGGCCCTTGCGTTCGCGCATCCAGATCGTGTTTCAGGATCCCTTCGCCTCGCTCAATCCGCGCATGTCGATCGGTCAGATCATCGAGGAGGGCCTGGTCGTCAACGGCATCGGTCTGAACCGCAAGGACCGGCTCGACCGGGTGGTGGACGCGCTCACTGCCGCCGGCATGCCGGGCAACATCCTGTCGCGCTTCCCGCATGAGTTTTCCGGCGGCCAGCGCCAGCGCATCGCGATCGCCCGGGCAATCGCGCTCGAGCCGGAATTCATCCTGCTCGACGAGCCGACATCGGCGCTCGATCTCTCCGTCCAGGCCCAGATCATCGAGCTCCTGCGCAAGCTGCAGGACGAGCGGGGATTGAGCTATCTCTTCATCTCCCATGACCTCAAGGTCGTGCGCGCGCTCTGCCACCGGGTGGTGGTGATGCAGCATGGCAGAATAGTCGAGGAGGGGCCGGTGAGCGAAATCCTTTCCAATCCCAAGACCGCCTACACCGAAAGGCTCGTTAGAGCCGCCTTCGATGTGGCAGCATGACCACGAGAAAACAGAGGCAATCCATGACCAGACAACCCAAGATCACCTTCATCGGCGCCGGATCCACCGTCTTCATGAAGAACATCATCGGCGACGTGCTGCAGCGGCCGTCCCTGTCCGCCGCAACGATCGCGCTGATGGACGTCAACCCGCAGCGCCTTGGTGAAAGCGAGATCGTCGCCGGCAAGCTGGTGCGCACGCTCGGCGTCAAGGCCAAGATCGAAACCCATTCCAACCAGCGCAAGGCGCTCGAAGGCGCGGATTTCGTTGTCGTTGCCTTCCAGATCGGCGGCTATGAGCCCTGCACGGTTACCGACTTCGAGGTGCCGAAGAAATATGGCTTGCGCCAGACGATCGCCGACACGCTCGGTGTCGGCGGCATCATGCGGGGCTTGCGCACCGTGCCGCATCTCTGGAAAATCTGCGAGGACATGCTCGAGGTCTGCCCCAACGCGATCCTGCTGCAATACGTCAACCCGATGGCGATCAACACCTGGGCGATCTCTGAGAAGTATCCGACGATCCGCCAGGTTGGCCTTTGCCACTCCGTCCAGGGCACGGCCTTCGAACTGGCGCGCGATCTCGATATCCCGGTTTCGGAGATCCGCTACCGCGCCGCAGGCATCAACCACATGGCCTTCTATTTGACGTTCGAACACAAGCAGGCCGACGGCAGCTTCCGCAATCTCTACCCGGATCTGGTGCGTGGCTACCGCGAGGGACGGTTTCCGAAGCCCAGCCACTGGAACCCGCGCTGCCCTAACAAGGTTCGCTATGAGATGCTGACGCGGCTCGGTTACTTTGTCACCGAAAGCTCGGAGCACTTTGCCGAATACACGCCCTATTTCATCAAGGACGGCCGTCCGGATCTGATCGAGAAGTTCGGCATTCCACTCGACGAATATCCGAAGCGTTGCGTCGAACAGATCGAGCGCTGGAAGGGGCAGGCTGCCGCCTTCAAGGAGGCCGAGACGATCGAAGTGGCCGAAAGCCACGAGTACGCCTCCTCGATCATGAACTCGGTCTGGACCGGTGAACCCTCGGTGATCTACGGCAACCTCAGGAACAATGGCTGCATCACCTCGCTGCCGGCAAACTGCGCCGCGGAAGTTCCCTGCCTGGTCGACGCATCGGGCATCCAGCCGACCTTCATCGGTGATCTGCCGCCGCAGCTGACGGCGTTGATCCGCACCAACATCAATGTCCAGGAACTGACGGTTCAGGCACTCATGAGCGAAAACCGCGAGCATCTTTACCACGCCGCTATGATGGATCCGCACACGGCGGCCGAACTCGACCTCGATCAGATCTGGTCGCTCGTCGACGATTTACTGGTCGCCCATCGCGACTGGATCCCGGAATGGGCGCGCGTGTCGAAGAAGGTCCAGGCGGCTTAGCTCTTTCTCCCGGCTAAGCTGCGATCGAGCCCCGGAACCCTGGTTCCGGGGCTTGTCCTTTCGCTATACCTGGGCGGTTTGGGCTAGCGGCAGCACGATGCGCATGCAGGCGCCGCCGGAAGCCGAGCGCGCAACGTCGACGTAACCGCCGTGCAGGTGGACGATGCTCTGCACGAGGTTGAGGCCGAGGCCCGCACCCTTGCCGTTCCTCGTTGAGGCGCGTCTTGTCCGGTCCCGGTGGCAGCGAGGCGATGCGGGCGCCAAGGATGGCAACCGGCCGTACGCAGTTCGTGCGCGGCCTGCGCCAGGAAGCGCTTGTGCCTTGAACAGCCGTCGTCGAGCCCGGCCTGGCGCGATAGGTTCGTGAGGTGGCGTTGCGGTAACGGGAGGGCGAAGCGGAACTGCGGCGATCTCGATGTCGACGTCGTCCGGCTGGCCTTGACCGATATCGTCGACCCGCCGTTCGCACGGCGGATCATGACGCTCCACAACAGGCTGACATTGGATGCGAAGGATGTCGATTTCCTGTCGGGCCTCGGCCGGCGGCTGCTTATCTAACATCGCGGATACCAGCGATTCCTGGACCGCATCAGGCGTGCACCACGGATGGGCGTATCAGCGCCTTGTCAAATTGGCGCTCACGCAATCTCAAATAACAGTAAATACTAATACAACCTCTCTGAATAAGGCTTTCGATGTGATAAACTCATCGCGGGAGCAACAGCCGGCTTAGGAGATGTCGGCCTCCGTTTCATCTCGCAGTTCAGTCGTTCGTGGATGTCGAGGCAGTGTCTCCACCATGCCGGACCAGGTCAGGCCGTCCGCAAAGTCGACCTTTGACCAGAAACTCGGATTGGGAGGTGTATGATGGTTCGCAAAGTGTTTCTCATCTTGGCTGCCGCGGCGTCCGCGCTTGCGATCAACGGAGCCGCTTGGGCCGATTTCACGGTCCTCGTGCCATCGAGCAGCGAGGGTGATGGCCTTAGGGCTGCTGCTGACGACTACTCGAAGATGAAGGGCACGAAGGTGGAGATCGTGCAGGCGCCCTATGCCAACGTCTTCGAACAGGGCGCCAATGCAGGGGCAACCAAATCCGGCGTATTCGACATCATCCTGATGGATGACCCGTGGATTCCGTTCTTCGCCGAGAACGGACATCTCGAGGATTTGACACCATACTTCAAGAAAGCGGGCCTGGAGGGGCCGGACACCGACTTCCTGTCGAAGTCGCTGGCGATCTGCCGCAACCCTTACAATACCGGCCCCTATGTTTGTCTGCCCTATGTGGGAAACGCCCAGATGTTCTTCTATGACGCCGCCAAGTACAAGGAAGCCGGCGTCGACGCTCCCAAGACCTGGGATGACGTCTTGAAGGCGAGCCAGGCGCTGACCAAGGACGGCGGCGGCCGCTATTTCGGTTATGTCTTCCGCGGCGGTCAGGGTAACCCGGTCGTGGCCGACTTCATGCCGATCTTCTGGTCCTACGGCGCCGATATGTTCAACGAGGATCGCACAAAGGTGACGATCGACACGCCGGAAGGCGCGGCCGCGATGAAGACCTTCATGGCGCTCCGCGACGTTTCGCCAAAGGGGATCGAGAGCTACAACGCCAACGAAGTGGGCACTGCGCTTGCCGCCGGCACCGCCGCCTCGTCTATCAACTGGCCGAACTGGGTTGCGACCTTCGAGGATCCAAGCCAATCGAAAATGGTCGGCAAGATCTCCTACAGCCCGATTCCGGCGGGCACGAAACCGGGCAGCTCGGAAATCGGCCATTGGACCATGGGCATCATGTCGGCGTCCAAGAACAAGCAGGAAGCCTTCGACTTCATGCTGTGGGCGACCTCGCCCGAGCAGATCAAGATCTCCGCCGAGCGCGGCAATCCTCCTGTGCGAACCTCGGTCTTCACCGACCCGGAACTGACCAAGCAGGAGAAATTCCGCCATTACCCGGTGCTGATGGAAGCGATCCAGGCCTCGACGCCACGGCCGCGCCATCCGAAGTGGCCGGAGATCGAAAATGCCTTCGGCATCGAGCTTTCCAAGGTGGTCGCGGGCACGATCACGCCCGAGGAAGCGCTGAAGAACTCACAGGCAGCGGTCGAAGAAATCACCGGCCTTAAATAATAGGCGGACGCATATATCGGCGGGGCCACAGACCCTACTCTCGCGGCCGCACCGGCATCGGTCCGGTGGGGTCGCACTTGAGGTCTGTATGGACAGCGCCTGCAGGAGAAATCGATGTTGAAGCCCGGCAAAGGCACACCGGCGGCGTCGCGCCGACTGGGTGGCGCGTTCGAACATTGGACCGAGCGGCACCTGCGCTACCTGATGCTGGCGCCGACTATGCTCATCCTTCTGGCGCTGACGATCTTCCCCAGCCTCTACATGTTCTATGCGGCGGTCTACAAGATTAGCCCCAATCCCGATCTGCCCTGGCAATTCGTCGGTCCAGGCAATTTCGCGCGGCTCTTGACCGATGCACAATTTCACGTCGCGCTGCGCAACACTGCGGTCTTTACCATCGTTTCCGTGGCAGTGGAGTTCGTGCTCGGTCTCGGCCTGGCGCTGCTTCTTGATCGGTTCATTCGACGGCTCACCTTCTTGAAGACCGTGCTGATGATCCCGATGATGCTGCCGCCAATCGCCGTCGCGATCACCTGGAAGATCATCTACGAGCCACAGTTTGGCGTGCTGAACGAAATCATGTTCCGTCTCGGCCTTCCACTGCAGGCCTGGGCGGGCGACGTGAACCTTGCGATGTTTTCGATCATCGTTGCCGATGTCTGGCAATGGACGCCTTTCATCTTCCTTCTGATGCTGGCGGGGCTGGCAAGTCTCCCGGTCGAGCCCTACGAGGCGGCCGCGCTCGATGGCGCCTCGTCCTGGCGGCAGTTCTGGGATCTGACACTGCCGTTCCTCAAACCGGTGATCGCCATTGCGCTTTTGCTGCGCGTCATGGATGCGCTGCGCCTTTTCGATCTCGTCTTCATCCTGACGGGAGGAGGTCCCGCCGATCGCACCAAGGTCCTGAGCCTCTATATCTACCAGGTCGCCTACCGCTTCGCCGATCCCGGCTACGCGGCGGCGATATCGCTGTTCGTCCTGTTCGTGACGATCGTTCTCAGCACCTGGTTCATGAAACGCATGCGGCTGGCGGATTGACGATATGGCGACGACGACCCTCCCCACACGCAGCCGCACCAGAGAATGGCTCATCCGCCTGTCCGCCTATCTGGCGATCCTCGTCGCTTTGGTGTTCACGCTTTTTCCGATCTATTGGATCGCCGCGAACTCGTTCAAGTTCGACATCGATATCTTCGCCGTGCCGCCAGAATGGCTGCCGCGCAACCCGACATTGAAGCACTATGACGAAGCCTTCATTCAGCGACCGTTCCTGCGTTACGCGCTGAACAGCTTCCTCGTCGCGGCTGGCACGACCATCGTTTCCGTGGTTTTTGGTACGATGGCGGGTTATGCGCTGGCGCGCTTCAGCTATCCCTGGCAATGGCGCAAGCAGATTTCCTTCTGGATACTGTCGACGCGGATGATGCCGCCGATCGTCAGCATCATCCCGCTCTACCTGTTCTTCAACTACTTCGACATGCTGAACACGAAGTCGGCGCTGATCATCGCCTACACGGCCTTCAACCTGCCGTTCGCCACCTGGATGATGAAGAGCTATTTCCAGGACCTGCCGGTCGAACTGGAAGAGGCGGCGATCGTCGACGGCGACACGCGCTGGGGCGCATTTCTCCATGTCGCTTTGCCGCTCGCGCGTCCAGGGCTTGCGGCGACGGCCATCTTCTGCCTGATCATCTCCTGGAACGAGTTCCTGCTTTCCCTGATCATCACGCTCACCGAGCAGTCGCAGACGCTGCCGATCGGCATCGCCGGGCGGGTGACGCAGTACAAGACCTATTGGGGGGAAATCAGCGCCGCCGGCTTCATGGCCTGCGTGCCGATCGTCATCTTCGCTTTCATCGTTCAGAAGCATCTCGTCCGGGGGCTGTCTCTCGGGGCGGTCAAGGGGTGAGACGATGGCGTCCGTCACGTTCAACAACGTCTCCAAGAAGTTCGGCGAATTCCTCGCGGTGGCCGACTTCAATCTGGAGGTTCGGGACAAAGAGTTTCTCGTCCTCCTCGGCCCTTCCGGCTGCGGCAAGACCACGACGATGCGCATGGTTGCCGGTCTCGAGGAAGCGACATCGGGTGACATCTTCATCGATGCGGAGCGCATCAATGGCGTGCTGCCGAAGTATCGCGACGTGGCGATGGTCTTCCAGTCCTATGCGCTCTATCCGCACCTGACCGTCGAGGAGAACATCGGCTACCCGCTTAGGATCCGCAAAGTGCCTGAGGAGGAACGCAAGCAACGTATCTTCGAGGTTGCCCGGCGGGTGGAACTCGAGACCATGCTCTCCCGCCTTCCGAAGGAGCTCTCCGGCGGCCAGCGCCAGCGCGTCGCGCTCGCCCGTGCGATCGTGCGCACACCGCGCGTCTTTCTCATGGACGAGCCGCTCTCCAATCTCGACGCCAAGCTGCGCACCCAGATGCGCTCGGAGCTGAAACATCTTCAGCACGAGTTGCAGGTCACGACGATCTACGTCACGCATGACCAGATCGAGGCGATGACGCTGGCGCACCGGGTGGCAGTCATGAACAAGGGTGTGATCGAGCAACTGGGAACGCCGCGGGAAATCTACAGCAATCCGCGCACGCTGTTCGTCGCCGGCTTCATCGGCTCTCCGCCGATGAACCTCATCCCGGGGGAGGCGCGCGACGGAGTGTTCACAAGGGCCGGCTTCAGGGTCGGTGGGCTCGGCCGGGCGACCGTTTCCCGTGCCGTCCTCGGTGTTCGCCCGGAAGATGTCCAGGCAACGAGCCCCGCAGACCCCGATGTCAATCTGGTTGCGCCGATCTATTCGGTCGAGCTCACCGGCGAGAACACGCTGGTCAGCCTGCGGCTCGGCGCTCAATTGCTGACCTTGCGGGCAGACAAGAATTTCGCCGGCCAGATCGACCAGCCGATCGGCATCAAGGTCGTGGCCGACCGGGTATTTCTCTTCGATGGCGAGTCTCAGCGTCGTGTCGATTTCTGATTTCCGGGTGGCGGCCGCAGTCGTCGCCATCACGTTTGCGGCAGGGGCAGCCGTCGCTGATGACGGCCCGATCACCGGCAATCCGCTCGTCGATATTCCCGCCGGCCCCTTCGTCTTCGGCCGTGACGATGGCCCGGACAACGAACGTCCGGGCCAACTGGTGCTGGGCCACGTCTTTGCCATCAACCGCACCGAAATCACCAACCGTCAGTATCAGGATTTCGTGGCTGCAACGGGTCATCGTCCTGCGTTCTATGCCGACCACCCGCTTCTTGGTTTGGACGATCATCCTGTCGTCGGCGTAAGCTGGGCGGATGCCGATGTCTTTTGCCGTCACTACGGCCTCACCCTTCCGTCGGAGCAGCAATATGAGAGAGCGGCGCGCGGAACCGAGGGACGGGCGTTCCCTTGGGGCATGGCGCCGGCAGATTATCGGCGGGTCAATGCCGGCACGACAATCTGTTGCTCCGGCGATGCGAGCGACGGCTATCCGATGACCGCGCCGGCGATGTCGTTTGCCGCCGGCGCGAGCGGCGAGGGGGTACTCAATCTCATCGGCAATGTCTGGGAATGGACCAGTGATCTCTATGCGCCCTATGAACCCAAGGGAGCCATGGGTGGCAGATCGTATCGCGTACTGCGCGGCGGGTCCTGGAACAGCGATCCCGCGCATCTTACCACAACCTATCGTTTGGCTTATGATCCGGATTTCCGGTTCTCGGCCAATGGCGGCTTCCGATGCGTCCGTTCCGGCAGATGATGATCCTCGTCGCCTTTTTGCTTCTGGCAGCAGATGCCGCTGCCGAGCCGAAGGTCGCGTCAGGCTATCGGCTCGAAAGCTTTAGCAAAACCGGCGCCGCCTTCGCCGGCCTTTCTCGCGACGGCGAGGCTCTGCTCGTCACCGATCTCGCCAGTGGCCGGCTCTATCGCCGCATGCCGGGCGGCGATTTCGATGCGTTCGGTCCGGTCTTTCCCCATGGGCTCGATGTGATCGGCGATCCGACCGGTCCCTATCGCGTGTTTCGCGCCGGGGACAAACTGATCGTCGCCCAAGGCTGGACGCCCGCAAACGGCGCTGAGGGACCCTATGATCATGCGCTCATCGCGATCGACGGTACCGGCGGACGCCATGTTATCAGCGCCCATTTCTGGAACCCGTTCGACCTTGTCGCCGGCGAGGATGCCTATTACGTCGTCGACTCCGCGCGCAATAGTGTCGAGCGTCTTGGGGTCGATGGCCGCAAGCAGACGATCATGAGCTTCCACCGACTGCCGCAACAGGCGACCGCGTTGGAGACGCTCTCGCCGACGGAGTTCAAGGGTGAAGACAGCTACGAAGTCGACGCCGTGCCGACCGGTATCGCGCTTCGCGAGGGGCGCCTCTATGTCGCGCTGTTCGGCGGCTTTCCCTTCCTCGCCGGTGCCGGAAAGGTCGTTTCGATGGCCGAGAAAGGGGAGCGAACGGAGGTGCGGCTGGACGTTGAAGGCCTGAACGCACCGGTCGCCATCGCCTTCGACGACGAGGGGCAGATGCTCATCCTCGAACACGGCCTATACGACCAGCAGCAAGGGTTCCGGTCAGGAAGCGGCCGGCTGTTGCGGCTCGACAAGGCGACGGGCCGCCGGGAGACGGTTGTCAGTGGGTTGACGCGACCGGTTTCCATCCTCGTCTGGGATGTGAGGCAGATCGTCATCTCCGAACTTGGCGGCACGCTCCTCTTCCTGACACGCGAGGAGAGGCGCTGACGTCGCAGTTGCCGGGGCCGACTATCGTGACCTCATGCAGAAAATCAAAGTGCTACAGCGACCTTGCGCATCTGATATGACGCGCGGCGCTGCAGAGTGTGGCCGAGCCTCAACTCGCCCGCGCCTCCAGCCAGTTTTGCCACTCCGCCTCGCTGCCGTGGAAGACGTTGAGGTCGATCTTGCCGTCGACGCCGTGCGACAGGCCCGAGCCCGAATACTGCCAGAACAGCCACTTGCGGTTCGGGTAGACCTTGGACGGATGCTGGGCCACGGCCCTCAGCCAGAACGGATACTTCTGGAATGCGCCCTGCAGGTTGTCGGCATAAAAGTCCGGGGCGGTGTAAATGATCGGGCGCTGGCCGTAATGCGCCTCGAGCTTGTCCATGAAGACTTGCATCTTTTCGCGCACGCGTTCGGGCGACAGGCGGCGCTTGCAGCTTGATTCGCCGTTGTATTCGACGTCGATCACGGGCGGCAGCGCGCCGGGCTCGCGCGGAACGTTGCGAATGAACCAGTCGGCCTGCTCGCCGGCGGTGCGGCACCAGTAGAAGAAGTGATAGGCGCCGCGCCGCATGCCGGCCGCCTTGGCGGCGCGCCAGTTCTTCTTGAACATCGGGTCCAGATGGTCGCCGCCGTCGGTCGCCTTGATGAAGGCGAAGTTGGCCCCTTGAGTGCGCAGCTTTGGCCAGTCGATCTCGCCCTGCCAGCGGGAGACATCGACGCCGTGAACGGCCATCTTGCGCGGATTTTTGGCGCGGCCGAAATTGATCGGCTTGGCGTCACGGAAACGGTGACCATAGATCCGTGAGCGCCCCTGCGGCATTGCCTGCGTCACCGGATTGTCCGGTGCGACGAAGGCGACCGGGCGCGCGCCCGGAACGGGCATGGCCAGGGTCGTGGTTGTCGTCGTGGTATTGGCCGCGGGCGCGAAGGCTTCGGGTTCCGGAACCGGCCCGGCCCAGGCGAGCATTTCCTGCGGCGGTGCGGATTGGACGTTCTGCGGCGGCGTGACCTCGGCCACCCTTGCGCCGACATTGGCGACGGGTACCGGCGCGGCCGAAAGCACGACCGAACTGGTCGTTTCTCGCGACGGCCGCGGTGCGATCGTGTCCAGGCTCGAACTGGAAGAGCAGCCGGAGACAAGGCCGGCAAAGATGATTGCGGTCGCAGCTGAAAGACGCATGGGCACCCGTACGCAAAACAACGTCGACGGCAATCGCCGGCCGACAGGTGTGAAATAGCTAACGGAAGCTTACCCAAAAAGTTTGAATCCAATCTTACCAAGCCGACCCAACTTCACGCACTGGAGGTTGCAATCGGGGGGGCAGATTGACGCAGGCGCCGGGACGCTCTCAACCAGGGCTATATTCGACGCCGAGGCTCGTTCGTTGCCGCTTGCCGGTCCGATATTCGAGATTGCGGGCAATGGTTTCGTCAAGCGCACCCGAGGCGTCGGTGATCATCGTTGGCGCGAAATGCGAGCGGAAGCCTTCGCCGACACGAAAGGCCGGCGTGTAGAGCGGCCCAAGCGGCTGCGTCGTCGTGACATAAGTGAGATTGCCGTCGCTGCCCGAACGGGTCGGAAGACCATGGCGATGCATGATAGAGGGCAAGGCGAGGCGCAGGCTGTTGGCCAGCAGATGGATCATCTGCCGGCCCGAAAGCGAGCGACGGTAATTGCGGTAGAAGCCCAGGCAATGGCGCAGGATTTGGGTCCGGTTGCCGTCGAGGCGCGATAGCTTGCGGGCAAACAAGGCGACATCGTCAAGGTTGTCGAGGGGATGGGTCATCAGCGTGAACCCATCCATGTCGCGTAGTTTGGCAGAAGGAAGGAAGCGGCCCTCTGCGGCGCATTCGTCAAACAGGGGTGTGCCCAGCAGCGGGATCGTCAGGCTCAGGAAGGCCGGCAACGGCATTCTGCTCTCGCCGGTGATGAAGGCGAGTTCGTCCTGCATCGCCTGCATCGTCTGCGAAGACGGGTCGAACATCAGCCCGTACTGGAAGGCGACTCCGGCTTTGAGGCAGGTCTGAATGGCTTCCAGCTGCGGCACCACGAGGTTCTGTTTCTTTTGGTAGCGCTTCAACTGCGCTTCGTTCAGCGTCTCGACGCCGCTGAAGAGGCCGAGACAGCCGGCCGCGCGCACCGCTTCGAGATTGTCGGGGTCGCGAAAGAAATCCCCGGTGACAAGTGCAATCCAACCCTGAAACAGTCCCTCTTTCCAAAACGAGCGGATCAGGTCGAGCTTGGCATGGAAGGCGTCCTTGCTGTTGCCGTAGAAGTTGTTGTCGATGAACAGCACGTATTTCTTGGCCGGGACATTGCGCAATTGCGCTTCGATATAGCCGAGGTCGTAGCTGTGATAGCGCCGGCCTTCGGCGGTGAGCGCACAGAAGCTGCACTTGAAATTGCAGTAGCGGCTCGTCTCGACATAGCTGACCGGGCCGCCCCAGCCGGCGAGGTCGAAGCGCGGCAGGATCGTTTCGGAGACGGCCCATTCGCCGAAAACTTCCTTGATAACGGCCTGCATCTCCTCGACGTCACCTTCGCAGGCGTAGTCGAAGGTTTCGGCGCTCGAAACCGGCAGATTGCGGACGACCGGTCCGCCGGCGACGATGACGCAGCCTGGCGATTTCGTGCGGGCATAGGCGGTCAGATGGCGCATCCGGTCGAAGGCGGCGGTGACGCCCGTCAGCACCAGCATGTCCAGTTCCGCGAAGGCCGCCTCGTCGACGAGCGGTCCGTCGTGAAATTCGCTGTAAGCGCGAAGGCTCACGCGATTGCGGGCAAAGGCCCCCGCCAGGAACAGGTGGCCGGTTCCCTGCGGGATGAAGTCGGGGCGACCTTCCGGATTTCTGGTCTCGTCGAAATGCGCAAGCACGATCAGGACGCGCGGCACTCGATACTGGTTCACGCATGGCCTCCCTCGAACGCAACAACCGGGACATGGGGCGGAAACTCGGGCTGATCGAGCTGGAGGACTTGGCCCCAGGTGTTTTGCCGAACGGCAAACATTGTCTCCAAGGCCTGCCGCGCCGCAGCATCCTTCGGCCCCGCCGGGTGGCGCAACGAGGCGAGCGCCACGGCCGGCATCTCCAATTGTATCGCCTCTGCGAAGGCGTATCGCGCCACCCGCTCGGCGCGTCGTTGCTGGCCGTGATGCAGGTAAAGGGTCGCCTCGCCGAGTGCTGCCGTTGGGCGGCCGATCGGATAGACGCGCGCGAACCGCTCGAGCTTTCGCAGGACAAGCTGCGCCGCTGCCGGGTCGCCGCCCTCCGTGTCGCTCGCGACGTCGAACAGCCGGGCAAGCGCCGGCAGGGTTCGCGTCTTCATTGCCGGGTTGAGCGTCTGGCACCAGGAGAATGCCCGTTCGAACCACGCCTTTGCTTCGCCCGCGTCACCCTGCCGCCGGGCGGCTTCCACCAGAAGCGATGCGCCCTCGATGCAGTGTACGAGTTCCAGTCCTTCGGGCTTTGCGGTGATGATCTGCCTGAGTTCATCGAGATCGGCGTCGATGGCGGACCACCGGCCAAGCGCCGCATGGCCCCTGAGGCGGCCGAGCAGGCCGCAGCCAAGCACCTGGGTGTCGCCGCGCCTGCGGCCCTCTTCGCAGATGCGCTGAACCAGGATTTCCCATGGTGCTATGCCTTCGAAAGCGGAGGTCAGCAGCCAGGGGCCGGAAATCGTCTCGAGGCCAACGGCCACTTCACACCAGCGTCTCAAATCGCCGACGGTCGAGGCGTTGTTGAGGCCGGCCTCGAACGCCCGCTTGCCTTCACGCCAATGGCCTATGCCGATTTGGTACATGCCCGACAAAAGGTCGACGCGCACACGCGTTCCCAGTTGATCCACGCGCTCCGAAAGGGCGGCGGCCAATCGGCTGTAGTGCTCCGCCTGTTTGTGAAGCGGGATCACGCCGCATATGGCGCCGAGGCTCGCGTAATTGGTAGCGGTCGTCGGCGAGACATATTTGTTTCTTTCGGCAAGGTTCGTCGCCCGAAGCGTCGCATGGATCAGCCGCAGCTTCTCGCTGGTGAAGTAGTAGATCCGTGTCAGGTCCTCATGCGCCTTTGCCGCGAGAAGGAACGGATCGGATGGCGACCGCGAGATCTCGCGTTCCAGGATCCAGTCCTTGTCTCCATGGGTCACACGACGCCACACCTGTTCGGCAAGATCGAGAACGAGATGCAGCGCGAGGCCGGCGGAGGTGCGCGGAAGCGGCAGGCCGGAAAGCCGTAGGCCCTCCTCATAGGCATGCCTTGCAGCTTCGGCGCGGCCGAGGTTGAGACTGGCCTCCCCGAGCAGGAAACAGGCGGCCGCCCGTCGGGCAGGCGTGATCGTGATGGAGAGCTCGCGCGCGGTCTTGAAAAAGCGCTCGATCAGGTCGACGACAGCGGCATTGTCGAACTGGCGCAGACGCAGCTCGGCGACACGATCCAGGTAGTTGAATGCCAGCGCTGCATCGCCGGCGCGCTCCCAATGGCTCAATATGCGCGGCAGATTTTCCGCATTGTCGGGCTGCCCGCTCTCTTCCATCGCCTGGGCGATGGCGCGATGTGCCTCACGGCGCTGTTCCGACAGCATGCTGTCGTAAATGGCCTGGCGGATGACGGCGTGGCTGAATGTGAAACGGCCCGGACGGTCGTCCATGGGTTTGATTAGATGGGCCGCCTGCAGCCGCTCGATGCTTGCCTCGATGTCCAAGGCGGACTTCCTGATCGGTGAAAGCGCCTGGAGTTCGGCGATGGAAAAGGTCGCGCCCATGGCGCTTGCGATCTTCAGGAGAGCCTGGAGCTCAGCCGGGAGCTGGTCGGTTCGGGCGATCACGGTGACCTTGGCCGTATTGAGCAAGGTCGCTTCGTTCGAACGGGCTTCGGCGAGCGACAGGGGGACCTGGGTTTCCGCAGCCTTCGGCAATCGCCGTTCGCCGATCATCCGGCAGATTTCGCGTATGAGCAGCGGGTTTCCCGCCGACTGTGCATAGACCGCTTCGCAAAAGCCATCTGCCGGGGAGTTGCTGCCGATCGACGCGCGCACCAGTGAAATCGTGCCCTCGAAATCGAGGGGCAAGAGATCAAGTGTCTGCGCACCATTGTAATGTTGTCCGGTCCACCGCGTCAGGTCCTGTTGCGTCCTGGCCGTGCGGGTTGACACAACGACCGGGATCGGCGCCGTTCCGGAAACCAATCGGCCGAGCAGCTGACCGGATGCCTCGTCCAGCCAGTGGACGTCCTCAAGCACTACAAGGCCGCGCCCCCAGGAAAGGCTGTCGGTCATCAGATCGCGCAGCAATTCACGCAGCCGGTGCGACCGCCCGTCGCCTGACATCGCCCGGGTCTCGACCGTGTCGGTCAAGGTGAGGTTGATGGCATCGTTCAGCAACGGCGCCAGATGTGCGAGTTCCGGTCGGTGGGCGAAGAACTGCATCACCTGATCCGAGGCTTCGGCGCCGCGCAGGTCGCCGATACCAAGCAGGTCGCGGATCACTCCGCGCCAGGCAAAATAGGGCACGTCGCTTTCGATATCGTCGGCATTGCCGACCAGAACCTGGCTTCCACGGTCACGGCAGGTTTCGACGAAGGAACGAAGCAGCGCCGATTTGCCGACGCCGGAATCACCCTTAACGATCATCACGCCGGTGGCCTGTCCTCTGCCTGCGCGCTCCACATACGCGTTGAGTGCTGCAAGTTCGGCCGCCCGGTTGAAGAGAACGGGGGACTTGGTGTCGATGGTCGCGACGGTCTCGGCAATTGGCGCGAAGGCGACCACGCCGCCGCGCATGCCGGGCACGGCAAGTGTCCAGGGACCGGAAAAAGCAATCTGGCCGGCAGTCTCCTTCGCCGTTGCCTGGTCGACGAGAATGCGGCCTGCGGCAACGCTCGCCAGCCGGGAGGCCATGTTCACGGCGGCTCCAACGACAGTGTAGTCGGCACGATGGATCGTCCCGAGCGCGCCGCAGAAACTCTCGCCGGTCGAGATGCCGGCCGACAGGCCGAGATCCGGCTCGTCGAGTTCGTTCGACAGGCGAAGGGCGGCGATGATCGCCCGGCGCGCATTGTCGGCATGTTTTTTGCCGGGCAGGCCGAAAACGGCGAAGACTTCGAGCCCGCCGGAATGGAGCGCTGTGTGCAGGATCTCTCCACCGGTGCGGCCGACGACGGCAATCGATCGTGCTACGAGCTTGTTCAACCGATCGAGATCCGTATCGAGATCGCGCCCGACGATATGCACGAAAAGCGCGGTCACGATCCTGAGGTCTGCGAGCCATTGTGAAAGCGGTGAGAGCAGGCGGCTGCGCAGCGAAAGCGGTAGATAGGCTTCAAGCCGGTCGGTTGCGGAGCCCGGCTGAGTGCGGGGCGCTTCCTTCGTGGCCGAGCAGGGCTCGATGCTTTCGAGGCGTGTGGTCCCTTCCCGGTTCAGCCCGCCCTTGGCGCGCCTGCCGATCAGCTGCCACGCGGCATCGGAGACAAGAATTTCTCCGGCGTCGCTCAGTTGGCCGCCATGATCGGCCTGGGCCAGGCAGTCGCCTCCGACGATCAGCCAACGCTGGTCCGCGCGCGGCAGCAGATGCAGCAGCGTAATGGCGCCGGCACCGACGGCGATGCGCAGTTGAAGCGCGTCTTCGGGATTGCCCGGCCCGCCGATTTGCTCGCGGATACGTTCTGCACAATAACAGCTGCGCCAGGCCGTCTGTTCGAGATCATCCGGGGACGGTGCCCGCCAGCCGGCAATCAGGCTGTCGCCGGCGAAACTCAAGACCGTGCCGCCATGCTCCTCGATATGGTTGATGAGCTCGCCCATGAAGGCGTTCAGAAGCAGGCTGACGCGTTCGGCGCCGGCAGCGCGGTCGCTTTCGGACCATTTGGCGGTCAAACGCGTAAAGCCGGAAATGTCGGCGAAAAGCAGCGAGCCGAGAAAGTCTTCCCGAGCGGGGGCAGCCGATTCCGTTGCTGCCGGGGAGGACCATTGGACCAGGGCTCCGGACAGGTAACGTTGGAACTCATATTTGCCGGCGCCACCAACCACGCAAAATTCTCCCCAAGATTTTAGAGTAACACGCCTCCCGTCTGACTGAAAGTCGACTCACGCTGATCTACGGGACCCCAGTAACGGCAAGTAAATATCTGTTTCGCGCGGCTTTCGGACGGAGTAATGTTTGCCCGATTGTTCGAGGGGGTCTCGCAACAGGAGGGGACAATGGAGGTCGACTGGGCTGGTCCGGTTGCCGCCGTGACGCGCCGCGATGTCTTGCGGCTGGTTTCGGCGGGCGTGCTTGCAAATGTGCTTTCCGGATGCCGGCATCTGCCTTTGCCCGGCGCCTGCAGTCTCAGTCACCCGATCATCGACGTCCATTGCCATTTCTTCAACGCGGCGGATGTGCCGGTGGATGGCCTGGTTCGCTACGTGGCGCTGCGGGAGAAGATGCCGGAGAAAAGGCTCTCCGCGAACGCTGAGGAGGCGAAGGGGCTGGAAAATGCCCTGGTGGTCTTTCTCGTGACAGCGCTTGGCGATGTCGCGCCCAAAGCCAAACATGAACTTGCTGTTCTGAAAAAAGGCGCTCGGCGCCTTTCCGACGCCGAGCTCGCGCGGCGCAAGGACGAGCAATTGCGCGTCGCGGTAAGGGATCTGATCGCGCGCGCAGGCGAGCAACGATCGACGTTTTCGAGGCGCAGTCTTGGCGAATCCCCTGACTATGACGGTTTGCTGCGCCAGCTCGGCGGAACTCCCGATCTGCCCCAGACATTCCAGCGGCGTTCGGGCGGCGGCGTGAGTGAAGCGGATGTCGATACCGTCGCCACCGCCGCAAAGGCGCACGACCAGATCGGAACCTATCTTTCCTTCGTCCGGCTGATGCAGGACTACCGGGAAAACCTGGCGGAAGCCTATGTCAAGATCTTCGCTTCCAAATGTCGGCTCTCTCTGATCACGCCGAGCATCCTGGACTTCGATAAATCGCTTCACGGGACATCATCGCCACAGCGCGACCAGATCGACGTCATGGACGAGGTCCAGCAGATCGTCACCAGGAAGCACGGCATCCGCATGCACAGCTTCGTCGGCTTCGATCCGCATCGGGAAGCGCAAAGGCCGGGTTCATCGCTGGCAAACGTCCAGTACGCGATCACGGAAAAGGGCTTCATCGGTGTCAAAATCTACCCGCCGATGGGCTTCAAGGCATGGGGCAATGCGGATCCGGCGATCGATGGCGCGCTGAAGCGGCTCTACGCCTGGTGTCGCGACAACGATGTGCCGATCATGGCCCATGCGGAAAACAGCATCGGGGCCGGCTGCGGCTACGGCAATCTTGCAAGCCCCGCCTATTGGAAGAAGCTGCTCGACACGAACCAGTACGATAAGCTGCGGATCAATCTCGCGCATTTCGGCGCCTTCGACGAAATCCTGCGCCCGGGGGCGCCGACAGGCGTGATGGTCTCCTGTGCCCAGGACAAGTTTTCCGGGCCGCCGACCTGGGAAGAGATCATCGGCAGGACGATCGATCACGAGCGTCGCCCGAACCTGTTTGCGGATCTGAGCTATCTCAGCGAACTGGTCAGCAGCGACGACAAGAATCTTCACACGAAGATCCGGCAGCTGTTGGACGAATGGCTTGATGATTACGACCCGGACGCCCGCCATCTCATGTTCGGCACCGACTGGTCGATGATGGCGCTGGAGAAGGACTACAACGCCTATGTTTCGAGAATAGTCGAGCAACTGACGCTCGCCAGCGTCAGCGACGAGCACCAGCAGAATATCCTCTGGAGGAACGCTTCCCGCTTTCTCGGTCTCGACCGGCCCGGCAAAACCCGCGACCGGCTTACCGCCTATTGCGACAAGCACGGCCTGGGTTCGGCCTGGCTTTCAGAACTGGCGATTGCCTGAGGCAGAGCCACGGCGTCAGGTGATCCCGCTGTTTCCCTCGATCAGCGCCACGGCGCCGTGCGTGCAATCCACTCCCGCGTCCGCCCCTCTGGATCGGCATTCAGCGTGATATCGGTGACGACCGCGGCGCTGTCGGCGCCATGCTCGAAGACGCCGGCAATCCGGTCGATATTGAGGCCGCCGATCGCAACGAGCGGCAGCGGCGTGACGCGCTCCCGCCAGGCGGAGAGGCGCGGCAGCCCCTGCGGATCCCATTTCATCTGCTTGAGGATCGTCGGATAGATCGGTCCGAGCGCGACATAGTCGGGTTTGGCGGCAAGCGCCGTCTCCAGCTCCCTCTCGTCGTGGGTGCTGAGGCCGAGCTTCACGCCGGAAGAGCGGATTGCGGCAAGATCCGCATCCGCGAGATCCTCCTGGCCGAGATGGACGAAATCGCAGCCCTCGTCGATTGCGAGGCGCCAGTAATCGTTGACGACGAGCTGGCACCCATGACGGTCACAGATCGCCTTGGCCGCGCGGATCTCATCGCGAAGCTCTGCTTCCGGACGGTCCTTGACGCGAAGCTGCACCAGTTTCACGCCGAGCGGCACCAGCCGCCCGATCCATTGGGCACTATCGACGATGAGGTAGAAGGGGTCGAGTTTCACGCGAACACCGCCTTTCCGATGACGGGCGTGGAGGGAACGGCAAAATCGCGCGGTTCGAGCATGCCGGCCTCGAAGGCGTCGCGTCCGGCTTCGATAGCCCGGGCGAAGGCGGAGGCCATGAGGGCCGGTTTCGTTGCCCCGGCGACGGCGGTGTTGAGCAGAACCGCGTCGAAGCCGAGTTCCATCACTGTCGTTGCGTGTGAGGGCCGGCCGATGCCGGCATCGACGATCAGCGGCATATCCGGAAAATGGGCCCGCATGGCGCGCAGCGCCGGGATGTTCTGTGGCCCCATGGCGCTGCCGATCGGCGCGCACCAGGGCATCAGCACCTTGCATCCGGCCTCGACGAGGTGCTCGCCGACCACGAGGTCGTCGGTGGTGTAGGGGAAGACCTCGAAGCCTTCGGCGCAAAGGATGCGTGCTGCTTCGACCAGCCCGAAGACATCGGGCTGAAGCGTATCCTGATGGCCGATGACTTCGAGCTTGATCCAGTTGGTGCCGAAGACCTCGCGCGCCATCTTGGCGGTCAGCACCGCCTCCGACACCGAGTGGCAGCCGGCGGTGTTGGGCAGCACGTGCACGCCGAGCGACCGGATCAGTTCGAAGAAAGCGCCGCCCTGACGGCCGCCGGCGGTTTCGCGGCGCAGCGAAACCGTGACAATCTCGGTCGCCGACGAACGAACCGCGTCTTCGAGCGCGGCAGGCGAGGGGTAGCGGGCGGTGCCCAGAAGCAGGCGGGAACGCAGTTCCTGTCCATAAAGCGTCAGCACGTCTCAGCCTCCTTTCATCGGCGAGAGAATTTCGATCCGGTCGCGATCGCTGAGGGAATGGGCCGAGCGGTCGGCTCGGTGCACCAGCTCGCCGTTGACGGCGGTGGCAAGCCAATCCCCTTCGAAGTCGAGTGCGGCCAGGAGTTCGGCAAGGGTCGTGACTGTGAGGTCGTGATCCTCGCCGTTGACGGTCAATTTCATGCGGCGTCTCCCTTCAGGTTCTGGGCAAGGGCAAGGTTCGCCGCTTCCTCGGCCAAGGCCGGTGAAAGCAGGAAGCCGTGGCGATAGAGCCCGTTGAGCGTGATGGTGTTTCCGGCGCGCATGACGCGCGGCAGATTGTCGGCAAAGGCCGGCCGGACGCCGGTGCCGGTTTCGAGAAGGCGCGCCTCGCCGAAGGCGGGGTGAAGCGCATAGGCAGCGTTCAGCAATTCCATCAGCGAACGGGCGGCAATCGGACCGCCGTCGTCGGTTTCGATCATGGTCGCGCCGCACATGAACAGACCATTGCCGCGCGGTACGATGTAGAGCGGGATGCGCGGGTGGATGAGACGGACTGGCCGCGACAATTCCACTTCGCCGGTCTGCAGATAGAGCATCTCGCCGCGCACGCCGCGCAGGCCGGCGATGGCGCCGATCCGCGAAGCGCCGCTACAGTCGGCGATCAGATCGCTGTCGCTGCTACTATCCGCCTCGCCGATGAAGGCGACGCCGTTCTCGACGAGCTTTTGCCGCAGCAAGACAAGCGCCCGGCGCGGGTCGAGATGCGCCTCGCCGGGGAAGAACAACGCCTCTCGGAAGCGACCGGCAAGCGCCGGCTCCAGTCTCGCGATCGCTTCTCCGTCGAGCCATTCGAAGTCGGACGTGCGCGAAGCGAAGCGTTTGAGTTCGCCGACGTCTCGCGGCGGAGCGACGACGAGGGTGCCGTTGCGTGACACTTCGCCCGGAAGCGCACGGTCCCACCAGTCGATGGCGCCGATGCCGCGCGTCAGCACCGTTTCCTCGGCGCTCTCGCGTTCGCACCAGGGCGCCAGCATGCCGCCGGCAAACCACGACGCCGCCCCGCCGAAGTCCGGCTGCCGCTCGGCAACGGCCACCTCGACGCCACGGCCGATCAGCTCATGTGCCAAGGTCAGCCCGACGACGCCGGTGCCTTTGATCAGGACGCGCACGGTCAATGCGCCCAGCTACGGCGAGCCGAACGTCGGTCTGAAGGAAGCAGAATCGCGATGAAGATACGCATTGCCGAGGCTCCATTGTTGGAGACCCAGTTCGGACCGGAAGAGAGGGAAGGACGCCTTGCCGAGATCTGCTCGCGCGAACGCGAATGCGGCAGCGATGTCTGCACCGTCCCTACGCCAGTATGAACTGGATCAGGTTCAACGGGTCACTGCGCCGCGGAAGTCGCCTAGCAGAATCTCAGCCCCTTGTCGGGACACCCCTGGTGAATGCTTCAAACTGAGCGGCTGGAGCGGATTTTGTCAAGGGCTGCCGGCGTGTACCTCGCGTGCGGTTCTTCGGTTGAAAATTATCTATAAAAATTGAAGAGGCATGTGTTCTTGCGGCTCGGCGGTGTCCGTAGCGGGCATCGGTCGGGAGATCTGCGGATGGTGCGAGGCGCAAGGTCCGCAAATCTGGGCATTTGGCGGCTGCTCTCATTGCCATCAGCTGATGCCGCCAAGGCGGAGAGTTGCGGCATTTGCCCTTCTCGCCGCATCCGTTGAATCATATGAAAGCACGCTATGATTGAAGTAGCAGAGTGCGCTCTCCTTTTGGGTGGTTGCTTGATGCGGTGCCCGTGAAAATTATAGATAATAATGGATTCTATCTATTTTGCTTTGCCGCAAACAGGGAAGTGAACGAACATGCTGGATACAAACAGATCGACCGAGCCGACCTCGGGAGCCACCAAACCCGCCAAAACCGGTTGGAATCTGGCCGACGCGCAAAAAATCTATAATTTGCCGTTCAACGACCTTCTGTATCGTGCGCAGTCCGTTCACCGCGCCCAGTTCGACCCCAATGCCATCCAGATGAGCCGCCTGCTCTCGATCAAGACCGGCGGCTGTGCCGAAGACTGCGGCTATTGCAGCCAGTCGGCGCACTACCCGACGGGGCTGAAAGCGTCGAAACTGATGGAAGTCGAACGGGTTCTTGCAGAGGCACGGAAAGCGAGGGATGGCGGCGCGACGCGCTATTGCATGGGCGCCGCCTGGCGCAGCCCGAAGGAGCGCGACATGGAGGCGATCGTCGCCATGGTCCGCGGCGTCCGGTCGCTCGGCATAGAGACCTGCATGACGCTTGGCATGCTGACGCCGGAACAATCCGGGCGGCTCGCAGATGCCGGGCTCGATTACTACAACCACAATGTCGATACGTCGGAGCGCTTCTACGGCGAGATCATCACCACCCGCAGCTTTGCCGACCGGCTGGAAACGTTGGCAAACGTCCGCGAGGCCGGCATCAAGGTCTGCGCCGGCGGCATTCTCGGCATGGGCGAGACGGCTGACGATCGGATCTCGATGTTGGTGACGCTCGCCAATCTGCCGGTGCCCCCCGAAAGCGTGCCGATCAACATGCTGATTCCGATCCCAGGCTCGAAGCTTGCCGATGCGGCGCCCGTCGATCCGATCGATTTCGTCCGCACCATCGCACTCGCCCGCATACTCATGCCCGCGTCTCACGTCCGCCTTTCAGCCGGCCGCACCGACATGAGCGACGAGATGCAGGCACTCTGTTTCTTCGCCGGCGCCAATTCGATCTTCGTCGGCGAAACGCTGCTGACCGCCGACAACCCGGGCGAGGATCACGATGCGGCACTCTTCCGCCGCCTCGGGCTGAAGCCGATGGCGCCTACGGCAGAACCGGAAGCGGCCGAATGACCGCGGGCTTGCTCCACCGCTACGAGAAGACGCTTCACGGCCTTGAACGCAAAGGGCGTCGGCGCGAGCTTGTCGCGGTTGGTGGCGTTGACTTCACCTCCAACGACTATCTGGCGCTCGCCGGATCGCCGCGGCTGAAGGCCGCAATTGCCTCAGCGATCGACCGCGGCCTGCCGGTCGGGTCCGGCGGTTCGCGGCTGTTGCGCGGCAACCATGCGGAACATGAGGCGCTGGAGGCGGAGGCGGCAGCGTTCTTTGGCGTGGAGCGAACGCTACTCTTCGGCAGCGGTTATGCGGCCAATGCCGCCTTGTTTTCGACGCTGCCGCAGCGCGACGACATCATCGTCCACGATAGCCTGATCCATGCGAGTGCCCATGAGGGTATCGCCGCAAGCAGGGCCGGCGCGGTTGCGGTCAAGCACAACGACGTCGACGCCTTCGCCGATGCGATCGGCACTTGGCGAAAGCGCGGCGGCATGGGACATCCGTGGATTGCCGTTGAAAGCCTCTATTCCATGGATGGCGACCGGGCGCCGCTTGCGGATCTCGCTGCACTGGCCGCGCGGCATGATGGTTTTCTGGTGGTCGACGAAGCGCATGCGACCGGCGTTTTCGGACCCGACGGCCGTGGTCTGGCCGAGGAATTGGAAGGCCGACGGAATCTCGTTGTGCTCCATACCTGCGGCAAGGCGCTCGGCGTTTCCGGCGCCCTCGTTGGCGCAAACGCCGTGCTTTGCGACTATCTTGTCAACCGTGCCCGCAATTTCATCTATTCCACGGCGCCATCGCCGCTGATCGCTGCCGCCGTGCGCGAGGCGCTTGTGACACTGGCGGATGAGCCGCAGCGCCGGGCAGCGTTCGATGATCTCCGGACCTTCGCCAATCGGGCGCTTGCCGAAACCCTCGGCGTCGAAGGCAGCGGCTCGCAGATCCAGCCCGTCCTGATCGGCGACAACGGTCGCGCCGTGCGGATTGCGGCGCGGATGCGCGCCGAGGGTTTTGATATCAGGGCGATCCGTCCACCGACTGTTCCCGAAGGGACGGCGCGGCTTCGGATCGCGATCACGTTGAATGTCGACCGGCCGGTCATCGCGCGCATGTTGGAGCGCTTGAAAGTGGCGATGGCGGAGGAGCGGTCATGATGCCCCGTTTCGTCGTTACCGGCACGGATACCGGCATCGGCAAGACGATATTCTCCGCGGCGCTGACCGACGCGCTTTGCGGTTGCTACTGGAAGCCGGTGCAGTCGGGACTCGATGAAGAAACCGACAGCGAGGCTGTAGCGCGGCTCGGTCGGATCCTGCCCGAGCGCATCCTGCCTGAGACCTATCGGCTGAGGACACCGGCTTCTCCACATCTGTCGGCGCGGATCGATGGCGTGTCGATCCGACCTGAACATCTCTTGCCGCCCAAGGTCGACCGCCCGCTCGTCATCGAGGGGGCAGGCGGGCTTCTGGTGCCTCTCACCGAGCGGAGCGTATTTGCCGATGTGTTCGCGCGCTGGCAAATCCCGGTCATTCTCTGTGCCCGCACCGGGCTCGGCACGATCAATCACACGCTGCTGTCGCTCGATGCGCTCCGAAGCCGTGCGATCCCGGTCCTGGGTGTCGCCTTCATCGGCGACGAGCAGGCGGATAGCGAGGCGATCATCGCGGAACTGGGGGAGGTTCGACGGCTTGGGCGGCTGCCGCGGCTCGACCCGTTGACGCCGGAACGGCTGCGGCAGGCGTTTCGCGAGAATTTCAACGTCGACGATTTGCTGGAGGTGCCGGCATGAGAAATTCCACCGTCTGGTATCCCTTCACCCAGCATGCATTGGAGCCGGCGATGCGACGCGTCGTCCGGACCGAGGGCGCCTATCTCATCGACGAACACGGGGCGGCGATCCTCGATGCGATTTCGTCCTGGTGGGTCATCACCCACGGCCACCGGCATCCCGCCATCATGGAAGCGATTCGCATGGCCACGGAGACCCATGATCAGATCATCTTCGCTGAATACACCCACGCGCCGGCGGAAGACCTGGCGAGAGGGCTGATCGAGATCGCGCCACCCGGGCTCGCCCATGTGTTCTACTCCGACAGCGGCTCGACCGCGGTCGAAGTCGCGCTGAAGATGGCACTTGGTTTCTTCCACAATCTCGGCCGGCCGCGAAACCGTATCTGCGTGCTCGAACATGGCTATCATGGCGATACGATCGGCACGATGTCGGCGGGGGAAAGGGGCGTCTTCAATGCGCCTTACGCGCCGTTGCTCTTCGCCGTCGATCGGCTACCGTTTCCGGAGCTGGATCAAGAGCAGACGACGCTCGATGCCTTCGAGGCGGCCTGTGCCACCGGCGAGGTTGCGGCCCTGTTAATCGAACCACTGCTCCTCGGTGCGGGCGGTATGAAAACCTACGAGCCTTCCGTGCTTGCCGAGTTGAAACGGATCGCCGAACGGCACGGCAGCCTGTTGATCGCCGACGAGGTGATGACCGGGTGGGGAAGGACGGGCAGGCTGTTTGCCTGCGAGCAGGCTGGCATCACGCCCGATATTCTTTGCACCTCGAAGGGACTGACCGGTGGCGCGCTGCCCTTGGCGGCGACACTCTGCACGGCCGAGATCTTCGAGGCGCATCTCTCGACAGATCGACGCAAGACGTTCTTCCATTCGAGTTCCTATACGGCCAATCCTATCGCCTGCGCGGCAGCGCTCGCCAATCTCGCCGTCTGGAAAGAAGAGCCTGTGCGAGAACGGATCGACGCGTTGACGGAGCAGCAGCGTCGGCATGTCGCTCGCTTCGCCGACGATCCCCGGTTCAGCGATACCCGCCAGCTCGGAACGATTGCCGCGCTGGATCTCAAGGTTCCAGCAGGTGGCTATCTCTCCGAGATCGGCCCGCGGCTCAGGGCCTTCTTCCGCGAGCGGCGATTGCTGATACGCCCGCTCGGCAATGTCATCTATCTGATGCCACCCTATTGCGTGACCGCCGATGAGCTCGACCGGGCCTTTGGAGCGATCGACGAGGCGGCATCGCTTTTCGCGGCAGGGCGGCTGTGAGCGCCGCACGGTCATCTCGCGTTGTCGGTTTCGGCCATGCCGTGCCGGCACGGCGCGTTGCCAATGCCGAGATCGAAACGAAGCTCGGTCTCGATCCCGGCTGGATCGAGCGTCGTACCGGCATTCGCGAGCGGCGTTGGGTCGAGGATGGCGAGACATTGACGGGACTTGCGTCGAGCGCCGGCGCGGCGGCGCTCGAGGATGCCGGCATGCCGCGGGGCGATGTCGCACTGACCCTGTTGGCGACCTCCACGCCCGATCATCTCCTGCCGCCTTCCGCACCTTTGCTCGCCCACCGGCTCGGGCTCACCCGTTCCGGCGCGATCGATCTGGCCGGTGCGTGCTCGGGGTTCCTCTATGCTTTGACGTTTGCCGACGGCTTTGTCCGTTCGCAGGGAAAACCGGTATTGGTGGTGGCGGCCAACATCCTCAGCCGACGCATCAATCCGGCGGAAAGAGCAAGCGCCGTTCTCTTTGCTGATGCAGCCGGGGCTGTTGTCGTCGCGCCTTCCGATGATCCGCAGACCGGTTTGCTTGGCGTTGACCTTGCCGCCGACGGCAGCCGCTACGACCTGATCTCAATCGCAGCCGGCGGCAGCAGCCAACCGTTCTCACCGGGCCTGCAGCCCGAGGATTTCCTGATGACGATGCGCGACGGGCGGGAGATGTTCGCCCAGGCGGTGGAGATGATGACAGCCTGTGCCGTCCGCGCAATGGATGCCGCCGGCTGCAATCCCCAAGAGATCAGCCGCTTCGTGCCGCATCAGGCCAATGCCCGGATCTTTGACGCCGTCTGCGATCGCCTTGCCATCGAGCCTGCAAGAACCGTACGGATCATCGCGGACTACGGCAACTCGTCCGCCGCGACGATCCCGCTGTCACTATCGCTGACGCATAAAAATCGGCCGTTCGCTCGCGGGGAGAAGCTGCTGTTGACGGCAGCGGGCGCCGGGCTCACCGGAGGCGCGGTGGTGCTTGGCTGTTAGCCGGTGCGAGACGGGTGCGGAAATCGCGCGAAATTTTCGCGCCTCACTTGGGCAGGCTCGCAGTCAGGGCGTCCCAGGCGCTGCGCAGGATCCGCGGCGTATGAGGACTGGCTGCAGCTTGTATTCCTCCTGCAGCGCGTGGCTGCCGAGCACGCCGTCCAGCGCCAGCCGAGCGATCTCGTCGATCGGCTGGCGGATCGTCGTCAGGCGCGGCAGCACCAGCGAGGCAAGCGGGATGTCGTCGAAGCCGACGATCGAAAGATCGGTCGGCACGCGCACGCCCATGTCGCCGGCGGCGCGCAGAAGACCGATCGCCTGCTGATCGCTCGCAGTGGCGATCGCCGTCGGGCGCGTTGCTGCCGCTTGTGTCAGCATCTGCTTACCGAGCTCTTCGCCCGAGCGGTAGTCGAAGTGACCTTCGACGACCTGCGGGGCGACGTATTCGCCTGGATGGGTCGTGCGGAATTCCTCGAGTCGCTGCTTAAAGCCGTCGCGGCGCTCGCCCGACACCTCGGTCGAACTCGGTCCGCTGATGTAGCCGAGCCGGCGATGCCCGAGTGCGAGCAGATGATCGGCGGCGAGGTAGCCGCCCTGCCTGTTGTCGACGGCAACGAGTGCATGCCCGCTCAAGGGCCGGTCGACGGTTACCGTCCGCGTGCCGGCGACAAGTCCGTCGACGAGACTGTTGCTGACGGGAACAAGGATCAAACCGGCGGGCAGGCGCCCGAGCAGTGTCTCGATCTGCTGCCTTTCGGCCTCCGGATCGTCATGGGTGTTGGCAAGCAGGACCGAATATCCCTCGGCCGAAGCAAGCATCTCGACATGCTTGGCAAGCTCAGCGAAGAAGGGATTGGTGATATCGGGCACGACGAGCCCGATGATGTCGGTTTTGGCGAGCCTGAGACTGCGGCCGAGGATGTTCGGGCGATAGCCGATTGCCTCAATCGTTGCTTCCACTTTCTTCCGGATGTCTTCGCTGACGGTCTTGTTCTTGGCAAGGACGCGCGAAACGGTGCCCACGGAGACACCGGCACGCTGGGCAACATCCTTAATCGTCGGGTTCAAACGGTCGGCTCCAGTCCCATTTTCCGCATCGGCTGCGGTTAGAAATCATGCAGCAGATCAAAGCGTTATCGCAAGCCCCCGGGGTATCGGGTGGCGGCTGGTTTCTTCCTTTTAAATCAGAGAATGCCGGCAACAGATAGCGACTTCCAGCACAAATTTCACCGCGATGAAACGTTTCATATTGACAGCAGAGAGATGTTTCGCTCTTCTTGGCGGCAGAAGCGGTTCATTCGCATTCACTTGATGAAACGTTTCATCGATGGTTGGAGGACCGTCGTTTCACCGGAGGAGAACCCATGAAGCTTTCAAGATTCGCATCTATCGTCGCGCTCACTGTTGCCACTGCGCTCCCGACGATCGCGATGGCCGCCGACAAACCCGTCGTTGGCCTCGTCATGAAGTCGCTTGCCAACGACTTCTTCAAGAACATGCTCGAAGGCGCAGAGGCGCATGCAAAGAAGCGGGGCGACTACGAGCTCAAAGCCATCGGCATGCAGAACGAGACGGATTTCGAGAGCCAATTGAACGGCGTCGAAAACTTCATCACCCAAGGCGTCGACGCGATCGTCATCGCACCAGCCGACTCCCGCGCCATGGTCGCGCCGCTGAAGAAGGCGATGGACGCCGGCATCGTCGTCGTCAACTTCGACGTCTCGCTCGACGAGCAGGCGAAGAAGGATGCGGGTGTCGACCTCGCCTTCGTCGGTCCTGACAACCGCGGCGGCGCCAAGATGGTCGGCGATGCGCTCGCCAAGGACCTTGGCGCCGGCGGCAAGGTCGTGATCCTCGAAGGCAACCCGGGCGCCGACAATGCGGCGCAGCGCAAGCTCGGTTTTGAAGACGCGGTCGCCGCCGGCAAGCTCGATCTTCTCGATTCCCGCACGGCTCATTGGGAAACGGAAGAGGCGAATGCCGTCTTTTCCACCATGCTGACGGCGCATCCCGATATCCAGGGTGTGCTCGCGGCCAACGATTCGATGGCGATCGGGGTGGTCAAGGCGCTCGATGCGGTCGGCCGCAATGACATCAAGGTCGTCGGCTTCGACAACGTGCCAGCGGTCGCGCCCATGCTGAAGGACGGCAAGCTGCTCGCGACCGTCGACCAGTTCGGCTCGGAGATGGCGGCCAATGCGATCGACAAGGCGCTCGCCGTCGTCGCCGGCGGTCCCAAGCTTGAAGGCTGGGTCAAGACCGACATCAAACTCGTGACCAAGGACGACGTGAAATAGCCCAGAGATTGCTTCTACCGCACCGGGTGTCGCCCGGTGCGGCTTAGGCAGGAACAGCGGACGCGGGATGCGATTGGCTCCCGTTCGGAACTGCTGCGTTTCAAAGGGCTAGATTATGATGAACACGGAATCAGTGCGCGCGGATGCGGCTGACATTTCGACGCGGCCCGTTCTGGAGCTGCACGATGTCAGGAAGGCCTTCGGCGGCACCAAGGCGCTGAACGGCGTCAGCCTTTCTATTGAGCCAGGCGAAGTGCATGGCCTGATCGGCGAGAACGGTGCCGGCAAATCGACACTGATCAAGGTTCTCTGCGGCATCGTCCGTCCGGACGAGGGCGCGATCAACCTTGCCGGACGGCTCTATGCGCCGACGACGCCGCGCGAGGCCAAGGCCAACGGCCTCCAGGTCGTGCACCAGGAATTCAACCTGCTGCCCTATCTCTCAGTGGCGGAAAACATCTTCATCGAACATCTGCCGCGCAATGCACTTGGCGTTGTCAGGCTGCAGGAGATGCATGCCGGCGCGCGTGCCGCGCTCGACGCCATCGGACTCAGCGACATCGACGTGCGCTGGCCGGTCGAGCGGCTCGGCATCGCCCATCGCCAGCTCGTCGAAGTTGCCAGAGCGCTGATGACGGAAAGCCGCATCCTCATACTGGACGAACCGACGGCAACGCTGACGTCGCGCGAGACCGAGCGGCTGTTCAAGATCATCAACGAGCTTCGCAGTCGCGGCGTGTCGATCATCTTCGTTTCCCATCACCTCGACGAAGTCTTCCGCATTTGCGACCGAGTGACGGTGCTGCGCAATGGCGAGACGGTGTTCTCGCGGCCGATTGCCGAAACCAACCAGGACGAACTGGTGCGCGCCATGGTCGGCCGCAAGCTGCAACAGCAGATGGCGAGCGAAATGGTGTCGTTGGCGCGCCCCGAAGAAGCGCTGTCGCTCGTCAACTTCCGCCATCCGCAATCGCCCCATGCCCAAGGCATCTCGCTTCAGTTGCACAAAGGCGAAATCCTCGGGATTGCCGGTCTCGTCGGTTCGGGGCGCACCGAGCTCTTGCGCGCGATCGCCGCTGCCGAGCCACCGCTCTCCGGCGCGCTTCGTCTTGAGGGTGCGCCCGTTTCCTTCCGCTCGCCGCGCGAGGCGATCAATGCCGGCATCGGTTTCGTCACCGAGGACAGGAAGGAAGAGGGGTTGATCCTCAACATGCCGATCGCCGCCAATGTCACGCTCGCGTCTCTCTCGGACGTGTCGCGCGCCGGCATCCTCGACAGGAAGGCCGAGATCGCGGTGACGGAGCGGCTCGGTGCCGAGCTCAAGCTGAAATATGGCGGGCCGGGCAGGAATGCCGCGACCCTTTCCGGCGGCAACCAGCAGAAGGTGGTGCTCGCCAAGTGGCTGGCGCGCAATCCGAAAGTGCTTTTGCTCGACGAACCGACGCGCGGCGTCGACGTCGGCGCGAAGGCTGAAATCTATGCGCTGATCCGCCAGTTCGCCGAGCGTGGCCTGGCGCTGCTGGTCGTCTCCTCCGAACTGCCGGAGCTGATGACGCTGTCGGACCGCATCCTGGTGATGTCGCAGCACCGCGTCGTCGGCGAACTGTCGCGGCCGGAATTCTCCGAAGAACGTATCCTGCAATATGCCTACCAGGGCGAGCAGCAACAGGCGAGGCACTGAGATGCAAGCACTCGAAAAGACACAAGCAAGCGACACCGCCGATACGCGCCGGCTGACGGGCTGGTCGCCGAAGGTGCTCCTGCGCGATGCCGGTATCGGCCTGGCGCTGCTGCTTTTGATCGTGTTCTTCTCGGTCAGCACCGAGCATTTCCTGACGCCCAACAACATCTCCAATATCCTGACGCAGATCACCATCAACCTGATCCTCGCCGTCGGCATGACCTTCGTCATCCTGATCGGCGGCATCGATCTTTCCGTCGGCTCGATGCTCGCCTTCTGCGCCGTCGTCGGCGGCACGGTGCTGACGATCCCCGATCTCTCTGTGTTTCAGGCAGTAGCCCTTGCGACCCTTGCGGCCGTCGGCACCGGCGTGGTCTGCGGCTTCCTCAATGGCTGGATCAGCGCCTTCTGGGGGCTGCCCTCCTTCATCGTCACGCTCGGCATGCTGAATATCGCGCGCGGCGCAGCACTTCAGGTGACGGATGCGCGGACGATCTATTCCTTCCCGCCGAGCTTCAACGCCTTCGGTTCGCAGATGATCCTCGGCATACCCGTGGTCTTCCTGATCGCACTGGTGCTCGTCGCGATCGCCTGGTTCGTGCTGTCGAAGACGGTGTTCGGCCGGCTGCTCTATGGCATCGGCAACAACGAGGAGGCCGTGCGCCTCGCCGGCCACTCGCTGATGTTCTACAAGGTGGCGGCGTTCACCATCGCCGGCGCGCTCGTCGGCATTGCCGCCATGGTCTACATGGCCCGCCTCAACATCGCGAGCCCGATCATAGGCATCGGCTTCGAGCTCAATGCGATCGCGGCAGTCATCATTGGCGGCACCAGTCTCAACGGCGGCCGGGGCACGGTCATCGGCACATTGCTCGGCGCCTGCATCACCGGGGTTCTGGCCAACGGCCTCATCCTGTTCGGGCTCAGCGACTTCATGCGCCAGATGATAACAGGCGTTGTCATCATCCTCGCCGTGATCATCGACAAATATCGCGAGCGGCTGACGGGCATTTGATCGGGGCGGCTTGCCGCCCGCTCCCAACCAACGAGAAACGTTCATGCGCGCTGCTGGGGCGATAAGGCCCGCATGCATCGCAGTTTCGTGCCCGGATTTCCGTGGGCAGAGACAAGCTGAGGAAAGGATAGGCTGATGCTTATGAATGTTGACCCGGCACTGAATGCGGACGTGTTGCACGCGCTTCGCTCCATGGGCCACGGAGACCGGATCGCACTCGTCGACGCGAACTTTCCGGCCGACACGATTGCCCGCAACACCCGGCTTGGCCTGCCGCTGCACATTGCCAATGTTTCGGCTGCGCGCGCAGCCAGAGCCATCCTCTCCGTCATGCCGCTCGATACGCCGCTGCAGCCTTCCGCCGCTCGAATGGCACCAGAAGCCAAGGCGGGGGAGTTGCCGGATGTCCAGCGGGAGGTGCAGGCCGAAATCGCACGCGCGGATGGTGACGCGCCGAAGATGTACGCGATCGAGCGCTTCGCCTTCTACGAGGAAGCAAGACGCGCCTATTGCGTTATCGTGACCGGCGAGGCGCGCCTTTATGGCTGCTTCCTGTTCACCAAGGGCGTGGTTCCGCCCGCCAGCCATTGGGACGAGGCGATGTGACGGAAGTCGGCATCGTTGCTTCCTCGCCGCGCGGCATAATTACGCTCGGCCCGAGGCAGCCGGAAGCGCCAAGGACGCTGGTACCTTGACCCAGGCCGCGCCCGTCTGGCCGTGGTGGAAGCCATTGGAAAACGGGACTCCCGGATAAACGGATTCGAGCCTTGACAGGCTTTCGTCGATGGCGCGCCGGCCGGCGATCGCGTCGCCATAGATCTCGGCGACGGCGACCATGTCGCAATCCTGTGGCGATAGCCGGATCCGAGAGACGCCGGCGGCGGCAAGTTCGGGCAGTTCCTGCATCAGCGCCTGGCAGGTGTGCGACATGGTCTGCACGCCGTTCAGTGCGAGGAAAGGTTGACGGTCGAGCGTCTCGACGGTCAGGCCATCCGTGTCCTCGCCGCAGATGAACTGGCAATTGTCCTTGATCAGGCCCTTGGAACGGGCATGGGCGCAGCGCGCCGAGATCGCCAGCGGCACGCGACCGAAGGCGAAGATCTCGAAAGCGAGGCCCGGATTGTCCTTGATGATGCCGCGCACCGATGCCATCGGCAGTTCTGGCGGCAGACAGATGCTCGTCGCTCCCCTCGATGCCAATAGCCTGGCGGTTGCGCCGTTGTAGACGTTGACCAGCGGCCCGACTGAATGCGGCCTGCCGGCAAGCAGGTGCAGCGCGGATAGGTCGTTGGCCTCGATCGGGTAGGTGCTGTCACGCACCAGCCCGCGCACGAGCTGGCTTTCGCGTTCCAGCGCCACCAGCGCCAGCGAGGCGAGGCTCACCTCTTTGCCGGCACTCTCCAGCCGCTCGATGACCTCTCCGACATGCGGCTCGATGAAATGCAGCCGCTTCGAGCACACGGCCTCGCCGATCGTTACATGGGCGATCGGCGCTTCGTCGGCGATGCGAAAGTAGAAGTCGCGCCACTTGGGGCCGTCCCAGAGATAATAGACTGGGCCGAGGCTCAAGGCGGGTTTGGATGGGCTCGTAGATGTGGTCATGGGCCGATTACCTCCAGCGCTTTTCATAGGCGCCTGTTGTCGTCTTCCGGCCTTCGCTAAGCGCTTTCAGCCGCGATACCAAAGCGGGCCGCTCGGCGGCGCCGGCGGTCAGTGCCCGCCGCATGACCGAGACGACCTCGGCAACATAGGCCTTGCCGCGCTGCCGCCCTTCGATTTTCAGCGCGCTGACGCCCGCACTGCGCAGCGCATCGATATGGTCCATCACGTCGAGCGAAACCGGATCCTCAAAGGCATAACCGCGTTCGTCGGCAATATCGAAGCGCCCCTTGCAGAGCGTCGGGTAGCCGGCGGCCTCTCCGGCCGGGAAGCGGTTGATCGTGTAGTCGCCGAGCTCGGAGACGAGTTCGCGCCCGTCCTGGCGGTAGCGCACATGGCTTGCGGGCGAGCAGACGCCGTTCATGTTGGGCGACTTGCCCGTGGCGTAGGAAGAGAGCGAGCAACGCCCCTCGGCCATGACGCAGAGGCCGCCAAAGGCGAAGACCTCGATCTCGCAATCGATCTGTTTGGCTAGCCGGGCGATGTCGGCGATCGTCAGCGTGCGTGGCAGCACGACGCGTTTTGCCGCGAAAGCCTCGACAAGGAAACGAACGGCATCGGCATTGGAGGCGGAGGCTTGCACGGAGACATGCAGCCGCTGTTGCGGATGGCGTGCGACCGTGTAGGCCATCAGGCCGAAGTCGGCGAGGATGACGGCATCGGCGCCGAGTGCCACGGCGTCGTCCACCGCCTGGTGCCAGAGCGTCTCCTGGCCGGCGCGCATGAAGGTGTTGATCGCGACGAAGGTCATCACCTTGCGCTGCTTGGCATAGGCAATTGCCGTCCGGAGTTCCTCTCGGGAGAAGTTCAGCCCGGGAAAATTGCGGGCGTTGGTTTCGTCGCGAAAACCGCAATAGACCGCGTCGGCGCCGGCATCGACGGCTTCGCGGAAGGCGGCCGGCGTGCCGGCGGGGCAGATCAGTTCCATTGGGGAGCCTCCTCCTTGAGAACGCGGCCAAGTGCGCGCTCGCGGATTTCCTCCGTGGCGCGGCGCACGAGCGGTGCGAACGGCCCACTCATGTCAGCAAGATCGCGTGGGAGATCGATTTCGCAATCGTCGAGTGCGTTGCGCAGCGCCAGCATCGCCTCCATGTCGCCGCTGACGGTGAGATCGCGCGAGAAGAAGACGGCGTCGCCATCGATACGGCCTTCAAGCAACGCCAGCAGCAGCACCAATTCGCCTTCCATGCAGGCATCGGAAGCCGGCGCGCGCTCCTTGCGATGGACGGAAATGCGCGGCACGGCCGGTTCGACGAGAAAGCCGATCGGCAGATCGGAGGGCAGGAAGGCGTAGCGTTTGTTGGCATGGTCAGCCAAGCGATCGAAGAGGCCGGGATGGGTCTCGATCACGCGGGTGAAGACACGTTGCACCACGCTTTCGATGGCGATGATGGGAACGAAGCTGAGAGGTGCGGTGATCGCGAGCGGAAGTGACATTGTTACCTTTTGGGGCTACCTGCGAAGCGACGGAATCGGACGATGCGGCGCATGCTAGTCGCCCGCCGTCTGCGGTTGTTTGCGCCACGTCAAAGACAAGGGCCATTCGCCGCCACAAACAGGCTCCATGAACAGGACCTTCCGCCCGTCCCAGGGCTTTGCAACGCTTCAGGATTTTGTCGATACGCTCGAGCGCGAGGGCGACCTGAAGCGCATCTCACGGCCGGTTTCGCTGGTGCACGAGGTGACCGAGATCCACCGCCGCGTGCTTGCGGACGACGGGCCGGCGCTTCTTTTCGAGCAGCCGATCGATGCCTCTGGCGCCGTGCAGCCGATCCCGCTTCTCACCAATCTCTTCGGGTCGGAACGCCGGATCGAACGCGGTTTCGGCCTGATGCCGGGAGGGCTCGATGCGCTTGCCGCCGAACTGGCGGAACTGCGCGACCCCAGAGCGCCGCAGTCGCTGCGCGACGCCTGGGATCGGCTGCCTCTATTGAGATCGGCGATGTATATGCGGCCGCGAAAGGTAACGCGCGCACTCTGCCAGGAGGTCGTCTGGCGTGATCACGAAATCGACCTCGGGCGCCTTCCGGTCCAATGGTGCTGGCCGGGCGAGCCGGCGCCGCTCATCACCTGGCCGCTGGTGATCACGCGCGCCCCGGATGATCCGCTGGATGTCAATGTCGGCATCTATCGCATGCAGGTGCTCGGCCCCGATCGTGCCATCGTGCGCTGGCTCGCGCACCGCGGCGGCGCCCGCCACCACCGTCTGTGGCAACGGCTGGGTCAGGATATGCCGATAGGGGTCGTTATTGGCGCCGACCCGGCAACGATCCTAGCTGCCGTCATGCCGCTGCCCGACGGGTTGAGCGAGCTGAATTTCTCAGGACTGCTGAGGCGCGGCAGGACACAGCTTGTGAAGGCGAAGACCGTGCCGCTTTCGGTGCCGGCCAATGCGGAGATCGTGCTGGAGGGTACCGTCTCTGCCGTCGAAACGGTAGAGGAGGGTCCCTATGGCGACCACACCGGCTACTATAATTCGGTCGAGCCGTTCCCGGTCATGCGTCTGTCGGCGATCACCATGCGCCGGAACCCGCTTTATCTCTCGACCTATACCGGCCGGCCGCCGGATGAGCCCTCGCGGCTCGGTGAAGCGATGAACAGGCTGTTCGTGCCGCTGGTTCGCAAGCAGTTTCCGGAGATATCCGATCTCTGGCTGCCTCCGGAAGCCTGTTCCTACAGGGCCATGGTCGTCTCGATCGACAAACGTTACCCGGGACAGGCCAAGCGTGTGATGATGGGGCTTTGGTCGATGCTGCCGCAGTTCAGCTACACCAAGCTGATTATCGCCGTCGATCCCGATATCGACGTGCGCAACTGGTCCGATGTGATATGGGCCTTGGCGACTCGTTTCGATGCCAGCCGCGACGTGACGGTGATCGAGGGCACGCCGATCGACTATCTCGACTTCGCCTCGCCGCGCTCTGGCCTCGGCGGCAAGCTCGGGCTCGACGCCACCAACAAGATAGGCACCGAAACCGATCGCGACTGGGGGCGGGTCCTCGAAATGTCGCCAGAGGTCATCGGTCAGGTCGATGCGATCTGGGCCGGTCTCGGGCTTGGAGGACTGACACGATGACCCGAATGAAGATCGTGCTCGGCGTCACCGGCGCTTCCGGTGCAGCGATTGCGGTGCGCATCGCCGAGCGGCTCAGCGATATCGAAAGCGTCGAGCTGCATCTCGTCCTGTCGCCGGCGGCGCACCGCACACTCGCGCACGAAGTTGGCGCGGAGGCGCTTCCGTCGTTGTTACGTAGGGCTACCCGAACCTATGACCACGCCGACATCGGTGCGGCGATTGCGAGCGGATCGTTTTCGACGGCGGGCATGATCATTGCTCCGTGCTCCATGCGCACGCTTGCTGCGATCTCTGCCGGCATGGCCGACAACCTTGTGGTTCGCGCCGCCGACGTGCATCTGAAGGAGCGCCGCAGGCTGATACTGATGGCGCGAGAGACGCCGCTGCATCTCGGTCACCTGCGCAACATGTGCGCCGTCACGGAAATGGGGGCGATCATCATGCCGCCCGTGCCGGCCTTCTACCATCGACCTGAAACCGTGGACGCCATCGTCGACCATCTGGCGGCGCGGGCTATCGACCTCCTGGCGCTGCCGATCGCCCCGCTGGCAAGGGCCTGGCAAGGTGAAGGCTAGTCGAAGGCAGCAGCCTGGAGCAGCGGGTCGGCGCCGAAGAGGACCTCGTGACCGCCAAGCAGCAGCCAGACGGCAATCGCGACGGTGGCAAAGGCGGCGATGATCATCACCGGATCGGCACGCAAACGGGTTTCGCCCCGAAGAATCGCTGCGAAGGGCCAGACCGATGTGCCCTTCGAGGCCGCTTGCCAGCCGTCACCGAGACGACGGCGTGCGCGCTTTTCGAGCATGAAAAAACCGCCGACGGAAAACAGCGCGAAGCCGCCGAAAAGCACGAGCGAGCGCAGGTCGCCATTGGGCACGATGTGACCGGCGGCCCAGAGGAGGAAGCCCCAGAGCACCGGATGACGGGTGATCGTCACGATGGCGCCGGGCCGCTCGTTGCCCTGGTAGATCGAGATCGACAGCGCGTTCTCGCTGAAGAGGCCGGCCAGCACGAGAAAGATCCCTAGCGGCGCCAGCATGAAGGTCATCCACGCCTGCCAGGCGGCCGGTTCCCAGAGCGGGATGAAATCGAGCTGCAGCGCTGCGTGAAAAACGAACCCGAGAGCGAGCAGCGACAGCAGCGAGTAGACCGCGAAATAGGTCGAGCGGCCGAGCCGGTCGATCAGGCCCTGGCGCAGCGCCGGCCAGGCCGGCACCAGATGGAGCAGGAGGAAGACGGCGAAGGCGAGGAGGAAATAGGTCATGTCGATCTCCTCACGCATGGCGCCAGAGAAGCAGGCGTTCCGTTGCCACGTGGCGGCGAACGGTTTCGAAGAAGCCCCGCAACATGTAGCCGATCGCATCCCAGCTGAGCGAAGCCCTGTTGTCGAGAACGGCCTTCAGCACGTGCACCAGTTCGGCGGCTGCCCGATCGTCCTGGTCGTGTTCGGCGCGCAGTCGGGCGATCAAGGCGTCGCGATCATCAGTCGCTCGCCGGCCTTCGACTGCAGGAAACAGGATCATTTCCTCCAGCGCGTGGACGCGCCGGAGCTTTTCCGGAAGTTCCGTCATGATCACGCGGCAGCTTGTCAGGTCGATGCGGCGCGGAATGGAATCGGCGAGCGTCTCGAGGCGATCGCACAGCGAAAGAAGCTCGCGGTAAGCCTGTCCCAGCTCGTGGTGTTCCGAAAATTGCTGCTGCATCGATCTGCTCCGTTGAGTGTCGTGCTTGAACTACACCCAACGGCAACGGTCCTCTTTGACATTTCTCAAAGTCTGCGGCGTGACCGTTCATGGCTCGGACGCTTGTCTCGCGCGATACGAACGCGTTGGCGACGGGCGTCCTTGTCACAGCAATCAGATTGTGACTTTGAGTTTGCAAGCCCGGAACACGGCCGCGGCCCTTGGCCGGGCCGTCGGCGTCATTCACGGACGCGGTGTCAATCGATCAAGCCATGCAGTCAGTCTTGATCTTTCGCGGACCAAACCATTCTGATTGAAGTGGTGAACACAAAAATGCGCCCATGAATCCTCGTAGGCCATCTCCATACCTCCGGTGACCGCAGTCGTGCCTAGCCCGATCTCTGCGTAGGTAAACTCGAAACTGCCACTCGGACGTGCCATCGCAATGTGGAACGGTTGACCAGTAAACTCGTTGATCATCGGCCGACCGCTGCTGCGCATGACGCCGGGTATCTCTACTCTGGCGGTTCTGAGTTCCAGGTCCGCTTCAAGATAAATCGGCAGGAACAATGTCTCGCAAAACTCCGAGCATGTGGATGCGAACACGGAGAACAGATTGCTGAGTGGTGCGCCTGCTTCGCCCGAGATGATCGCTTCAAGCGCGCTCCGTTGCGCTTGATCCGCACGCTCGTCGATAACGATCAGGCGCTGGCCGTTTCCATCCTTGATTTCACCTGGCCACTTGTACATCGCCGCCCAGTTCAGGCCCGCTATCGGCGTATCGCCAAAGTAGCCTTCCACAATGTTGCCGACGAATGCCGACTGACAATGGCCGTGGGTGCTCGGCAGGTTGAACTGGCAGCCGCAGTTCATGGCGCAATTGCAGTTATCGTAAGTCTCGCTCTTGAATAGCCATTGGTCGATCATACCCTGATCCTCCCCTAGTTCGTGAGAGAGGGCAGCTCGTCAGGCTGAACTCTTCTGCATCGCTCCGCGCCCGCGACACACGCCCAGTTTGGATGCGGAAGAAACCGAAGCTGAGCAGTGCTGACAATGTGTCAACCGCGAGGCTCGAACTCCCATTATAGCATGACTCGGAAGGGCCGCTCACCGCTCCAAAAGAGGACTCTGACAAGCCGTCCGCGAGCGTGGTTATGAGTCCACTTCCTTGCGTCCAGGCAGCTGGCGCCGCGGAAGACTTCGTGCCTCAGCGATCGAGGAAGAGAACGATCGCGATGGCAACAGAGGAAAGGATCGCCGACAACGTCGCGCCGCGCTGAAGCACGCCCATGCGGTAGAGCACGAGGGCGAAGACGATGATGATGGGGGTGGCGACGGAAAGGCCGATCTGTGCGTCTGTCATCGGAAGGCTCCTTTGTTTCCCGCCAATAGCCCCGCCCCCTGCCGCCTTCTTTGCTCAATCGCAAAGACAGGGTGGGCGCCCGTGCCTAGCTCAAGCCTCAAGTTTTTGAAGCGGGATGAGGAAAAGTGTGTGCGGTTTTCCGCCCGCATCCCGCTCTAGCCCACGGAGGCGCTGACATGGATGCGCGCAGTCATCCGATTGCCGCGACGGCGGAAGAGGACACGACGGACACACTGCTGCTCTGGGTGCTCGTCTGGAGCGAACTTGCCGCCTTCGGCATTCTGCTTGCCGGTTTTCTGCTTGTCGGTCTCGTCCAGCCGGACGCGTTTGTTGCCGCCCGTTTGCATCTCGATCCGCTGCTTGCCGGTATCAACACGCTTGTTCTTCTGACCAGCGGCTGGCAGGCGGCCCTGGCGACAAGGCCGCGGGCGTCGCTCGGGCAGCGCCGGCGGGCGCTGGTGAATGCCGCGCTTATCGGCTTTGCCTTCGTGGCGATCAAGCTCTTCGAATACAGCACGGAGGCGGGCGTCGCCGGCGATCCTGCATTCGGCTCCTTCTTCGAACTCTATTTCCTCGTCACCGGTTTCCATCTGCTGCACGTCGTCTTCGGTGCCTTTGTGCTGCTCATCGTTGCGTGGCGCCCGGCATCCGGCAACGTCACCCTGATCACCACGCTGTGGCATGTGATCGATCTGGTCTGGATCGTGATGTTTCCGCTCGTCTATCTCGTGTGAGTGAAATGACCGACCGAAATCCCCGACAATTGTTCAACACCTGGCTCGTGCTCGCCGTGGTCGTGCTCGCGGGCATGGCGTCGATGGCGATCGCCGGACCGACGGCCCCCGTCGTCGCGGTCTTGCTCGGGCTCGCCGTCGTCAAATGCCGGTTTGTCGCGCTCAATTTCATGGGGCTCAGGCAGGCGCCGTCCGCCCTTCGCTTAGGCCTTTTGATTTGGCCCGTAACGCTCGTCCTGCTCGCCGCAGCGAAGCTGGTGTTGAGCACTGTTCTCTTCATCTGAGCTCACCCGCCGACTTGTTTGCCGAAACGCAAAGAAGCCGCCGCCGATTTCCCTAGACATGGGTTCGCCCCGATTGTTGCCGGCGTTGGAAGTACCGACGCCACACGGGGAGGGGATCAGATCAGCCGGCCGCGCTCTTCGCGGCCAACTGAAATCGAAAGGACCACGTGATGGCAGAACGCCTCACCAAAACCGGGGCCCGTAACGTCTTTTACGGCGGGTCCTTCTTTTTCTTCGCAATCTTCGTCGGGCTGACAGCTCACAGCCACTACTACATGCGGACGACCTCGACGGATGAAACGACGCTGACCGATGCGGTCGCACGCGGCAAACACGTCTGGGAAAAGAACTCTTGTATCAACTGCCACACGCTCCTGGGCGAGGGCGCCTATTTCGCGCCCGAGCTCGGCAATGTCTGGAAGCGCTTCGGCGGCGAGGCCGATCGAGACGGCGCCCGCGAAACGCTCAAAGCCTGGATGGCCGCCCAGCCGACCGGCATCGAGGGGCGGCGACAGATGCCGCAGTTCAACCTCTCCGAACAGGAACTCAACGACCTCGCCGATTTCCTCGAATGGACGAGCCGCATCAAGACCCAGAACTGGCCGCCGAACGAGGCGGGTTGAGCAGAGCAATTGGAGTGTGACACCATGAAATACCAAACCCAGAAGGTCGCGATGCTCTACTTCTACGGAGCGCTCGGCCTGTTCCTCGCCCAGGTGCTGTTCGGCGTGCTTGCCGGCACCATCTATGTCCTACCCAATACGCTCTCCGAGCTCCTGCCCTTCAATATCGTGCGCATGGTCCACACCAACGCGCTGATCGTCTGGCTGCTCATGGGCTTCATGGGCGCGACCTATTACCTGCTGCCGGAAGAGGCGGAAACCGAACTCTACAGCACGAAGATCGCCATTGCGCAGTTCTGGATCTTCCTGATCGCCGCGGCCGTCGCCGTCGTCGGCTACCTCCTGCACATTCATGAGGGGCGCGAATTCCTCGAACAGCCCTTCGCAATCAAGGTGGGAATCGTCATCGTCGCGCTGATGTTCCTCTACAACATCACGCTGACGGTGCTGAAAGGCCGCAAGACCACCGTCACCAACATCCTGATCTTCGGGCTCTGGGGTGTGGCGATCTTCTTCCTTTTCGCCTTCTACAACCCGATCAACCTGGCGCTCGACAAGATGTACTGGTGGTACGTCGTTCACCTCTGGGTCGAAGGCGTCTGGGAGCTGATCATGGCATCGGTGCTCGCCTTCCTGATGATCAAGCTCAACGGCATCGACCGCGAAGTCGTCGAGAAGTGGCTCTATGTCATCGTCGGCCTGGCGCTCTTCTCCGGTATTCTCGGCACAGGCCACCACTATTACTGGATCGGTGCGCCGGGCTACTGGCAGTGGATCGGTTCGCTGTTCTCGACGCTCGAAGTGGCCCCCTTCTTCACCATGGTGATCTTCACCTTCGTGATGACCTGGAAGGCCGGCCGCAAGCATCCGAATCGCGCAGCCCTCCTCTGGTCGATCGGTTGCTCGGTCATGGCCTTCTTCGGTGCCGGCGTCTGGGGCTTCCTGCACACGCTGTCTTCGGTGAACTACTACACCCACGGCACGCAGGTGACCGCGGCCCACGGACACCTCGCCTTCTTCGGCGCCTATGTGATGCTGAACCTGGCGGTCATGGCCTATGCCATCCCGGAGATCCGCGGCCGCGCGCCCTATAACCAGTGGCTGTCGATGGTGAGCTTCTGGACCATGTGCACCGCCATGTCGGTCATGACCTTCGCGCTCACCTTCGCCGGCGTCCTCCAGGCGCATCTGCAGCGGGTGCTCGGCGAAAGCTACATGGACGTCCAGGACCAGCTCGCGCTGTTCTACTGGATCCGCCTCGGCTCTGGTGCCGTCGTGCTGATCTCGGCGCTGATGTTCATCTGGGCGGTTCTCGTCCCCGGCCGCGAGCGCAGCGAGAAGCTCGCCGGCATCGTCCAGCCTGCCGAATGACGAGCCAACCGGCGCGGCTTGCCGCGCCGGCACCCCCAAGAATTCCCACCATGGAGACTTGCAATGAGCCCTGTCCAAACCGCCGTCAGCCGCGCGGCGCTCGATATTCCCGCTTATAGTCCCTCCGGCAATGAATGCGCGCTTTTCGAAAGCGCCTGGGTGCGGCAACTGCCGCTGCTCCTCAAGGGACCGACCGGTTGCGGCAAGACCCGTTTCGTCAGCCACATGGCAGCGAAGCTCGGCCTGCCACTTTCGACCGTTTCGTGCCACGACGACCTTGCCGCCGCCGACCTTACCGGCCGCTATCTGCTGAAAGGCGGCGACACCGTCTGGGTCGACGGCCCCCTGACCCGCGCCGTGCGCAACGGCGGCGTCTGCTATCTCGACGAGATCGTCGAGGCCCGCAAGGATGTCGCCGTGGTCCTGCACCCGCTGACAGACGATCGCCGCATGCTGCCGCTCGAACGCACCGGCGAACTGCTCGAAGCCCCGTCGAGCTTCATGCTGATCGTTTCCTACAATCCCGGCTACCAGAACCTTCTGAAGAGCCTGAAGCCCAGCACAAGGCAACGCTTCGTGGCGATCGAGTTCGACTTTCTGCCGCGGAACGAAGAGATATCAGTCGTTTCCCAGGAAAGTGGATTGCTGGAAAGCCAGGTGGCGCCGCTCGTCAATCTCGCGCAGCGGCTGCGCGCGCTTAAGGGGCATGACCTGGAAGAAGGCGTGTCGACCCGGCTGCTCGTCTATTGCGCCTCCCTCATTGATGCCGGCACGCCGGTCAGGGACGCGGTGCGGGCAGCGATGATCGAGCCGCTCACGGATGAACCGGATGTGCGTGCGGCACTTCTCGAAGTGGCCGGTTCGCTGATTGCCTGAGGTGGACCATGCTTGATTTCCTCGAGCTCGAAGAGACCGTCGGACGAGCCTGGCACCGCTTCGTCGGCAATACCAGAACCTGGCGACGTTACCCGGAAGAGGCGGTGAAGCTCGCCGACATGATGCCGGTGCTCGCCGTATGCTTTCGCGGTCACGGCGGTGAGGCGGCGGTGCAGATCGTGCCGGCCCGCGGTCGCACGTCGGGCCATCGCTTGCGGTGGCGGCAGCGCATGGGGCTCGGCGAAGAGAAGCTCGTCCAGCCGGCGCGCGACCACGCGTCGCTGATGCTGCCGGGCGAGATCGACATCTTTCCGACGAAAGACCTGAACCGGGATCTCTATCACTGGCTCGTCGCCTATATGGCGACGATGCCCGTTGATCCCATCGACGAAACCGATCCGCTCCGTCGCGACCTGGCGCTGGTATCGCGCGCCCAGGAAACGGTCGAGGAAGTATTCCAGCGGTTCCCCGGTCTCCGGCGGCGCTATCGGCGCCTGGCCGAGGCGACGCTTGCCGAGCGGCAGCGTGGCGCGCTGCCATCGATCGAGCAGCATCTCGAAAATCGTATCCTGCGCCTGTTGCGCAAGGTCGTAGGTGAGGCGGATGCGACGCTGCCGGTGATCTTCCCGCATCGCGCGCCGCCCGGTTACCTGCCGATGCTGCCGATGCCGCTTTGGCCAGACACGTTGCTGCGCACAGAAACGACGACCACGCGCGACGAGGATGTCGCCGCGACACCGGGCACTCAGAGTGCGGTTGCCGAAGTCGAACGCCACGTCGCCGTGCGCGAAAATCCGGAAAACCGCAAGGGGGAGCGCAGCCCCTTCATTCTCAACCGCTTCGAAAAGATCCTCGCCATGGCCGAAATGGTCAATGTCGACCGTCCCGGCGACGACAGCGACGACCACGACAGCAAGGCGGCCGAGGAACTCGACGACATGACGCTTGGCGAGCGCAAGGGACGCCCCTCGGCACGCTTCCGCTTCGATCTCGACCTGCCGCCGGAAGCCGTCGATGCGACGCCGTTGACGGCCGAGCTCAACTATCCCGAATGGAACTACCGAACCGGACAATACCTCAAGGACCATTGCCGGGTGCTGGCGACGCCTGCCTCGGCCCAGGAAGAGCGGACCGAGCTCACGGAGGAAAGCAAGAGCCTGATCCGCCGGGTGCGGCGCCAGTTCGAAGTGCTGCGCCCGCGGCACGAGATGCTGCGCGCGCAACTCGACGGCGCCGATCTCGATCTCGATGCGGTCGTGCGCGCCCGCACCGATCTCGCCGCCGGCGGCCAGGGCAGCGACCGCATCCATCTGATGAGCCGGCCGCAGGTGCACGACCTGGCGGTGACGATCCTCGTCGACGTTTCGCTGTCGACCGATTCCTGGTCCGACAATCGGCGGGTGCTCGACGTCGAGAAGGAGGCGCTGCTGATCCTTGCGCACGGGCTGTCGGCCTGCGGCGACAACCACTCGATCCTGACCTTCACCTCGCGACGGCGCGACTGGGTGCGGGTCGAAACGGTGAAAGCCTTCAACGAGGCGATGGGACCTCTGGTCGAAGCGCGCATCGCGGCGCTGAAGCCCGGCTATTACACCCGCATCGGCGCTGCGATCCGCCATGCCTCGGCCGAGCTTCGCCGACAACCGAACCGCAAGAAGCTCTTGTTGGTTCTTACCGACGGCAAGCCCAACGACATCGACCATTACGAGGGGCGCTTCGCACTCGAAGATAGCCGTCGCGCGGTCACGGAAGCACGGCGCAGCGGCATCAATACCTTCGCCGTCACGGTCGACCGCGAGGCGAAGTCCTATGTGCCTGCCATGTTCGGCCAGAACGGCTACGCCGTGGTCGGCAACATCTCGCGCCTGCCCGCGGCACTGCCGGCGATCTACCGCAATCTGGTGGGATAGTGGAGGTGGTAATCAGCCGAGAAGACAAGAAGGCCCGGCAATCGCCGGGCCTTTCGCGTTCAAGACGGGATAAGATCGCTCAAGCCGCCTTGCTGTGTACTCTCTGGGACTCATCGATATAGGCATCGAAGGCGGCCGCCACCGCGCGGATGACGAAGCGGTGTTCGGGGCGGACCGCGATGACGCCAGCCGCAATGTCGATCACGCCATCCTGCCGCAGCTCGGCCAATTTGCCGTTGCCTTCGACGAGCGACTGCCCGTCCCGGCCGTGCGCCGCGGCGATCGCGGGAATATCGACACTGAAATCGCACATCAGCCGTTCGATGATCGCGGCGCGCAGCCGGTCCTCGTCGGTCAGCCGGTAGCCCTTGGTGGTTGCGAGGCGGCCCGAGGCGATCCGGCGCGCATAGACACCGGGCGGCACCTCGTTCTGCACATAGCCGTCGCGCGAGCGGCCGATCGCCGAGGCGCCGAAACCGATCAGCGTCTCGCAGTTGTCGGTGGTATAGCCCTGGAAGTTGCGGCGAAGCCGGCCGGTCGCCTGGGCGGTGACGAGATCGTCGTCAGGCAGGGCGAAATGGTCGAGGCCGATCTGCCGGTAGCCGGCCTTGATCAGCGCCTCGCCGATGGCCAGCGCCTGTTCGGCGCGGGCGCTACTGTCCGGCAGTGCCGTCTCGTCGATCATGCGCTGATGCTTCTTGAAGCTTGGCACATGGGCGTAGCCGAAAACGGCGAACCGCTCCGGACGCATCGTGACGGCCGCTTCGACAGTCTCGATGCAGGAGCGCACCGTTTGATGCGGCAGGCCGTAGATCAGGTCGAAATTGATCCCGCCAATGCCGGCGCCGCGCAAATGGGCGACCGCTTCGGCCGTCTGCTTCTCACTTTGAATGCGATTGATCGCCTTCTGCACAACGGGATCGAAGCTTTGCACGCCAAGGCTGGCGCGCTTGACGCCGCCTTCGCCGAGCGCCTCGGCCATGGCGAGTGTCAGCCGGCGCGGATCGATCTCGACGGCGACGTTGGCCGACGGCGACAGTGCGAAGCGCTCACGCATCAGCGTCATCAGCGCGAGGAATTCGCGCGGCTCGATGATCGTGGGCGTGCCGCCCCCGAAGTGCACTTCCGCGACAGGCAGCGGCCTGCCGACGGTGTCGGCGACCATGCGGATCTCGTCTCTCAGCACGTCGAGATAATCGAGGATCGGATCGTCCTTCTTGGTGATCGTCGTGTGGCAGCCGCAGTACCAGCACATCGAGCGACAGAAAGGGATGTGCAGATAGAGCGACACGTCCTCACCTGCGGGGATCGCCTTCAGCCAGTCGCCGTAGGTGTGGTCGTCGACCGTTGCGGCAAAGCGTGGGGCGGTCGGGTAACTCGTGTAGCGCGGCAGGCGCATTTCACCGTATTTCAGGAGCGCGGAAGCTAACATTTCGTCCTCATCTGGGTGCCGATGGATGCACCTTTCTAGGCCTCGCGGCCCGGCAACTCTTTGCGAAAAGTCAAGGACGGGGGTGGTCTCGGCCAAACCGGGATTTGTTTGCGCTTCGACAAAATGTCGCGGGGCCATCGTCGCTAGGTTGCGGATATCCGGGGCGTGTGCGCCGGCGTTTCCCGGACCATCATCAAACGACGGCGCCTAGAGCGGATGACCATGACCATTGCAGAGACCGACAAGCCCTTCATCGATGTGCGGACCATTCCGCCGGTGGAGCGCCATCCGAAAATCTTCGGCATGCTGAATGCCCTTGCCGAGGGCGGCGCCTTCATCATCATCAACGACCACGATCCGCGCCCGCTGCACTACCAGCTGGAGACGCGCTATCCGGGCGAGTTCACCTGGGAGTATCTGGAGCAGGGACCGGCTGTCTGGCGTGTCGAGATCGGCCGGCAGCAGTCCTCCGGCTGCGATTGCTGCTGCGGCGGGCACTGAGCCTACGGTACGCCTCAAGAGCGGGATCGGGAAAAGTGTATGCGGTCTTCCGCTCACATCCCGCTCTAACTTACGAGAATCGATCACGTTTCTGGTTTTTGGTCGGCGCGACCAAAGCCATCGTGATCTAGGGGATGAACCGCCATGTTCGCAGCAACGCTATCCCGCTGGACGATGTCCTACTTCGCGGCGGCGCTGATCTTTCTCGTCCTTGGCGAGATCATGATGGTTCTCGGCTACGGCTACCCGGTCTCAGCCCTCGAGGCGCCCGAAACGCTGGCGCTCGTCCATGTCGTCGTCCTGGGCTGGTTGAGCCTGTTGATGACCGGCGCGCTGCTGCAGTTCGTGCCCGTCCTCGTCGGCCGGCCGCTTTCCTTCCCGAGCGTCGCGCTGCCGGCGCTCCTCTTCCTCATCGCCGGCATCGCCGGCCTGACACTTGGTTTCGTCAGCCTGTCCGGCGCGATAGATCTTCCGGTGACGCTGCTTCCTGTGGGAGCCGCTTTCTCAATTGTCGGGTTTTCGGTGCTTGGCTTTGCTTTCGCAGCCACGCTCTGGCATGCCCGCCCCCTGCCGCTCCCGGCCCGCTTCGTCGCGGTCGGTCTTGCTGCGCTCATCGGCACGATGCTGCTCGGCGGCGTCTATGCCGGGGTACTGTCGGGGTTGATCGATGCGGAAGCTGCGATCGACCTGACGATCGATGGGCTTTCACTGCATGCTTCCCTGGGCCTGTGCGGCTGGTTGAGCTTCACCACCATGGGCGTCAGTTATCGGCTTTTGACCATGTTCATGCTGTCGCCGGACAAGGAGCGGACGAGCAGTCGCGTGGTCTTCGCGCTTGGTGCCCTTTGCCTCGGCCTTCTTGCAGCGGCGGTGCCGGTCATTCTCGCGGGTACTTTTGGTCGCTCCTCGCTCCTACTCCTCGCCGTTGGCTCCGGCGCTGCCGTGGTGGCGATCTATATCGCCGATATCCTGCGGATCTATCGGGAGCGTCGCCGCAAGGCGATCGAGCTCAACAGCCGCGCCAGCATCGGCGCCTTCGCGTCGTTGATCGCTGCGACTGCGCTGTTCGTCGCGCTGCTCGCGACCGGCCGTCTCGACGCGGGTTCCGGTGCCGTTATCTATCTCGTCGCCTTCGGCTGGCTGACGGGCATGGGCCTCGCCCAGCTCTACAAGATCGTGCCGTTCATGACCTGGCTCGAATGCTACGGGCCGGCGCTTGGGCGTATGCCAACGCCAAGGGTTCAGGACCTCGTCGTCGAGGTCTCGGCCCTTCGCTGGTTTTGGCTCTATTATCTGACGGTAGCGCTCGGTACTCTGGCCCTGCTGATCGGTAGTGTTGTCCTCTTTAGCTTTGCGAGCCTCGGCCAATTGATTGCCGTCAATGCGCTCATCCTGGAGTTCGTGCGAACACGGCGTCTGATCAACGTTCCGGCTGAACTTCGATTGCCTGATGGACTTGTTCGACCAGGCCTGTTTTTGCCATCCATTCCTCACGGAGGTTCCCATGAGCCAAGATCCCTATGAACTCGATGTCCGGCCACTGTTGCGCGGTGGCAGCGACCCGTTCCAGGCCATCATGAATGCCGTTGACAGTCTGGCGCCGGGCCAGGCGCTGAAGCTGATTGCAACCTTCCGGCCCGTTCCGCTCTACAGCGTCATGGCCGGGCGTGGCTTCACCCATCAGGACCGCCCGCTCGACAATGGCGACTGGGAGGTTCTGTTCACGCCCGAAGGAGACGTCGACGAGATTAGGCTTTCGGTCGGCGAAACGGATCTCGACACCTGGCCGGACCCGAGCCGCCAGCTCGACCTGACGGAACTCGATCCGCCCGAGCCGATGGTGCGCATTCTGGCGACGGCCGAGAAAATGGCGGAGGGTGAAGTGCTGTTCGCGCTGCTCGCACGCGAGCCGCTGTTCCTCTATCCGGAGCTCGCCAAGCGCGGGCACAAATGGGCCGGCAATTTCGATGCGACCGGCGAGACCTACCGCATCCTTGTTCGCATTGGCGGGAGGCAATCTCATGTCGGCGCCTGAAACACTGGACCTCGAAGCGAAGATCCGCGATGCGCTGCGCATCATCATCGATCCTGAAATGGGCAAGAATGTCGTTGATCTCGGCCTGATCTATGACATCGACGTCCAGGAAGGCGGCATCGCCCGCGTCACCATGACGACAACGATCAAAGGGTGCCCTGCGACGGCCTTCCTCAAGGAGGCCGTGCAAAACTGCGTCTGGTATGTGCCAGGTGTCGAATATGCCGAGGTCCGCCTGACCTACGAGCCGCCCTGGACGCCTGAGATGATGGCCGACGGCGCGACCGAATTCGCGCACGGCGGCATCTTCTAAGAGTTGTCTTGCAACAAATAAAAGGCGCCGCTGATGCGGCGCCTTTTTTCTTCGGGTTCGAACGTGCAGTCAGGATGACGCGCGGGGCGATCGGCGATCGCAGACCAGCATCGGCCCGTATTCGAGCGCGAACAGCGCGAAGGCGGCAATCCACAACACGCCCGAAAGTGCAATCAGATGATGATAGTGTGCGGGCAGCACCTCTGCCAGCGGCCGGATCAGTGCTGCGGCCATGATGGCGACATAGGAGGCGGTGGTGAGTGCTGATCCCACCAGGGGCCGTCCCGTGTGGCCGCGACTGGCGCGGGTCATGACGGCGAGCATCATCGAGGCAATCACGCCGACGGTCAGCACGTGCATGACCGGGTATTCGCTCAGGAGTTCGACCGCTCCGGCGGCGACGGCCAGGAAGCCGAGCGGCACGAAGGCATAGGCTGCGTGCAGCACGAAGAGTAGCGTCTCCGGCCGGGTCGCCCATCCGCGCCAGCGGAACAGCCGCACCATGTGGAAGGCGCAGGCGACAAGCGCGATCGTCCCCGTGACGATGTGATCAGGTGCGAAGGTCCAGGCAGCGAGCGCCGCGACACCGATCAGGATCGCCGCGGTGTCGAAGCGGTTATAGGGCACCGGGAAATTTGTGCGCCCGACCTTGTTCAGCCAGTTGCGCGTGAAGCTCGGCACAATGCGTCCACCAACGATCATGATCAGCATGGTGTAGGCGCCGATCGCCAGTCGCGCCGCGGCATCGACGTCGAGGTCGCTGAGAACCGAAAGGTGAAAGCAGATATTGGCGGCGGACAGGAGCACCAGCCCGCCGATGACTTTCAGATCCTTCCATTTGCGACCGACGATCACCTCGCGCGCGCAGATCAGCAGGAGCACCGGCAGGAACAACGCTTCTATACCGGCCGCGACAGGCAGGCCGATCAAACCGCTCGATAGCAGAGCAATCCGGCCGACCACCCAGAGCCCGAAGAGGGCGGCGAGCGGACCGCCGGAGACCGGCAGCCTTCCCGTCCAGTTCGGGATCGCCGTCAAAAGGAAGCCGCCGAGGACGGCGGAGGAGAAGCCGAACAGCATCTCATGCGCGTGCCAGTGGGCGGCGCCGTAGTTGCCGGCAAGATCGAGCCCGAGAATCAGTGCCGAGATCCACAGCACCATGGCACCGATCGCCCAGAGCGCGGCACCGAGAAAGAACGGCCGGAAGCCATAGGAGAAAAGCACCGGCCCGGTGGTGGAGAGTCCGCGCGGGATACCGCCGCTCGGTTTCGGTCTTATGAGTCTGTCCAACATGATCGTCGTCCTCGTCGTGGGTGCTTGCGGACTTGCGGATGAGGCTTGATCTATCAATGGCTTCAGGGGGGCTCTTTGCGAAAACGCAAGTATCGCGGCCCCGCTTCGCCAGGTGTGTTCATGGGGGACAAAGAAAAACGATCGCCTCGAAACGATTTGTTCCAAGACAAAGACGCGATTCGTCTGTGGTTCTATTTCTTTTGTGACTGCTGGGGGACCGGTGGTCGAGACCGGAGGTGAGGCCGCCCAAGTCGGCGCCGCCCACCCTAACTCGTTGAATACAGGCGCGTTTCGCAGAAGGCCAATTCCGGCCGCTGGAGCGCGTCGAAGGAGAGCAAGATGACTGAACAACTTCAGATGACCCGCCGGACGATGCTTGCCGGCGCTGCCCTGGCGGGCGCGGTTGCGCCGCTTCTCCATACCGCTTCGGCACAGGCGGCCGGCGCCGTCACGGCAGCGGGCGCTGCCCCCGTCGATATCTCGACCCTGCCGCGCGTGAAGGTCGACCTCGTCAAGCCGCCTTTCGTCCACGCCCATGAACAGGTCGCCAAGACCGGACCGCGGGTCGTCGAGTTCACCATGACGATCGAGGAAAAGAAGCTGGTGATCGACCGCGAGGGCACCGAGATCCACGCGATGACCTTCAACGGCTCGGTGCCTGGCCCGCTGATGGTGGTGCACGAGAACGACTATGTCGAGCTCCGGCTGATCAACCCGGCGACCAATACGCTGCTGCACAACATCGACTTCCACGCCGCAACCGGCGCGCTGGGCGGTGGTGCGCTGACGCAGGTCAACCCGGGCGAGGAAACCACGCTTCGCTTCAAGGCCACCAAGCCCGGTGTCTTCGTCTACCATTGCGCGCCCGAAGGCATGGTGCCCTGGCACGTCACCTCGGGCATGAACGGCGCCATCATGGTGCTGCCGCGCGAGGGCCTGAAGGACGAGAAGGGTCAGCCGCTGACCTATGACAAGATCTACTATGTCGGCGAGCAGGATTTCTACGTGCCGAAGGACGAGGCCGGGAACTACAAGAAGTACGAAACCCCCGGTGATGCCTACGAAGATGCGGTGAAGGCGATGCGCACGCTGACCCCGACCCACATCGTCTTCAACGGCGCGGTCGGCGCGCTGACCGGCGACAACGCTCTGACAGCGGCTGTGGGCGAGCGCGTGCTCGTCGTCCATTCGCAGGCCAACCGCGATACGCGGCCGCACCTGATCGGTGGGCATGGTGATTACGTCTGGGCGACCGGCAAGTTCCGCAACCCGCCGGATCTCGACCAGGAAACCTGGCTCATTCCGGGCGGAACCGCGGGCGCTGCCTTCTACACATTCCGCCAGCCGGGTGTGTACGCCTACGTCAACCACAACCTGATCGAGGCCTTCGAACTAGGTGCTGCCGGCCACTTCAAGGTCACCGGCGATTGGAACGACGACCTCATGACTTCGGTCGTCAAGCCGGCGTCGATGTAGACGGCTGAAGCAAGGTGATTGCGGGGCCGCGATCTGCGCGATCCCGCACGCGAACAAAGGCACGCGCTCGTCAGCGCGTGCCCTTTCCCCGGAGACCTCCCATGGCCAGCAACAAGAAATCTGCGGTTTCGCTCCTCTCGCTCGCGGCCCCGGCCGTCCTTTTGGCCGCAATCGGTGGCGTGCTTTCGGCGAAGGTGGGGCTGTTCGATGATCTCAAGGACGGCGTCGACCTGTCGATCAGGCCGCCGGTGACCGTGACGATCGCACCGCGTCAAATGAGCTATCGGGCGGAGGGACACTTCCTGAAGAACGGCTTTGCTGTCGATGCGCCCATCGTCGTTGCGGCGCTCGAGCAGCCGCTCGAGATCATGAAGTACCAGGTGACGCGTCAGGATTTTGAACGCTGCATCGCCGACGGCGCCTGCCAGCAGCCGGAGGGCGGCCATGGTGCCGGCCTGTCGGGCGTGCCGATGACCGGGGTCAACTATACCGACGCGAACGACTATGCAGCATGGCTGACCAGGAAGACCGGCGAAATCTGGCGTCTGCCGACCGACCAGCAATGGGCCTTTGCCGCCGGCTCCAAGTTTCCTGACGATGCGCTCGGGATCGACGGCAGCAAGGACAATCCGGCGCTGCGTTGGTTGGCGGACTACGAGCGCGAGGCGAGCCGGCAGCGGGCGAAGGACCCGCTGCCGCAGCCTTCGGGCGCTTTCGGCGAGAACGAATACGGCGTTGCGGATCTGGACAGCAATGTCTGGGAATGGACAGAGACTTGCCACCGCCGCGTGACGATCGGCGACGATGGCGAGGTGCTGAAGGAGCAGCCCGCCTGCGGCATCTTCGTCGTCAACGGCAAGCACCGGGCGTCGATGAGCTTCTTCATCCGCGATCCGAAAAGCGGCGGCTGCGCCGTCGGCGTGCCGCCGGACAATCTCGGCTTCCGGCTCGTGCGCGATGGCCGCTGGTATTCGGGCTTCCTCTACGTCTTCGAACGCCGGCTCCAGGGCGCCGGGTGACATGGCGTGGTCGGGGAAACCGCTGGGGCCTGTCCGTCTCAGCCGACATAGGGTCCGATACATGCTTTTGCCCCTGGATCGTCATCGATCCAGGGGCAAAAGCATGTGGCGATCGTGGTGCGATAGCGTGCTTTGCGCATCTGACAGGACGTGCGGCGCCGTGGTCCTTTTGCAGGGTTCCGGGCTGTGCTAGAGCAGAGCAACTCAAACGGCAGGATGTAGGGCCAAAGTGGCTGCACTCGATCGCACACTCGTCAAATCGCTCCCTCTTTTCCAGAAAATGAGCGATCAGGAACTGGATTCGCTGCTGACGCGCGCCACGGTGCGGCGTGTTCCGCAGAACGAAGCCGTGTTCGAGCAGGGTGCGCAGGCCGACTTCTTCTTCCTGCTGCTGCACGGCCGGCTGAAGGTGACCCAGGTCACCAAGGACGGGCAGCAGATCATCGTCCGGGTCGTCAATCCCGGCGACCTCTTCGGCTTTGCCCGTGCGCTGCAGCGCAGGGACTATCCGGGAACGGCGACAGCCGCGACCGAGAGCCTGGTTCTCGCCTGGCCGACGGAGCTCTGGAACGTCTTCGTCGAGAAGAACCCTCACCTCGCCGTCAACGCCATGCATACGATCGGGCAGCGTCTCGACGAGGCGCATACCCGCATCCGCGAAATGTCGACGGAAGAGGTCGAACGCCGCGTCGCGCACACGGTGCTGCGGCTCGCCGAACAGGCCGGTAAACCCGACGGCGGCGGCATCCGCATCGACTTCCCGATCTCGCGCCAGGATATCGCCGAAATGACCGGGACGACGCTGCACACGGTCTCGCGCATCCTCAGCGCCTGGGAAGGGCAGGGTCTCGTCCAGGGCGGGCGGCAGAAGCTGACGCTCAAGGACATTCCAGGCCTGCGGCGCCTGGCGGAGCGGATTGGCGGCTAGAATGGTCGGCCGTACACCAGAGCGCGATCCTGCGACGTTCTTCCACATCGCATGACGGCCATTCACTTGCGAGTGACGAGCTATTGAGAACCCACCCCGCCAATGGCAAGATTGCACAATGTCGACGGGAAGGGATCTCAGATCACGGTTTACGGTGGTTCAGGGTCTACTTTGGAGCGACGATCCCGGGATAGAAGTCACCGTCGCCGCCTTCGTAGTTGCCGCTGTAATCGCCACCGCCGGTTTGGGAGCATGCGGCGAGGCCCAGAACTATTGCCAACAAGATTGTAGCGCGCATTTTTCTACCTTTTTCAGTTCATCGTTCACGACAGGGCTGTCGAAATTCCGTCCTATCATGTGGGGGATCAACCGATATCGGGCAATCCCAATGGCAGGATTTTGCTAGGGTTTTTCCGCCCGAACAGCGTAGCGATGCTGGGACTGCCGTGCCAGACCCTTGAAGACATTCCAGTTCCTGGCCTGGGTGCGATGGATTTCACGGAGGTCCCTGTCGACGGTGATGTCGACGAAGCCGGCCTTCTGCAACAGTTCGACGACGGCCTCGGCGCGGGCGCCCTCTGAGAAATGCACGCGGGAGAGAATGCTGCGATGCGTCGCCATCATCTGCGGTGAACCGGTCGACGTTTCCGCCCTGAAGAGGCCGAGGCGTTGTCCCCAGGCGCTGAGCTTCGAGAACAGCCGCTCGAGTGCTGTGGTGTTCACAAAGTCGCCATCGACAATCAGCAGCGTGCCGCCCGGTTTCATGACACGCAGCCATTCGGCAAAGGCTGCGGCCGGATCGACGAGTGTCCACACCAGGTGCCGGTTGACGATCACATCGTAATGGCCGTCAGGCTCCATGGTATTTTCGGCGTCGCCGAGCGCAAAGCGGATCGAGCGGCCACGCTTGCGGGCCTTTTCGCGGGCGCGTTCGAGCATGGGTTCGGCCCAATCCAGGCCCTGCACCTTGAAGCCGAGTTCGTCGAGCAGATGCGAGATGACGCCCGTCCCGCTGGCAAGGTCCAACGCGGCGCGCCCGGCGCCAGGCCCGAGGTGGCGTAGAAACAACGCGTGCCAGGCCGCGCGCTCCTCCTCCGAGAAGATCTCGTGTCCCGGTGACAGATCGAAGGTCGCGGCGCGCTCCGACCAGTAGGCCTTAATCTCATCCCGCAGGTTGTAGTTCTGCCGATCCGTTACATCGCTCATGTCGATACCGCCGTCTCTGTTTGGAGGCGTTCTAAAAGATAAATGTTGACTAATAAAGTCATGAAACATTAGATCGCGTCGATTTTTCCAGCGGAGCAGAAAACAATGCGGTTTTTCAACAGGGTGGCTGCGGCCGCCACGGGCTTTTGCGTGCTTTTTTCGACGGCAGCCTTCGCTGATGTCGTGACGCTGAAAGACGTGACCGGCCGCGATGTCGAGGTCAATGTACCGGTCGAGCACGTGATCCTCGGCGAAGGGCGCCAGATCTATTTCCTCGGTGCGCTCGACCGTGACGAGCCGTTCAAACGCGTCGTCGGCTGGCGTGACGATCTCTCCAAGGCTGACCCGGAAAGCTACGCCGCCTATCTCGCGAAATACCCTGATATCGCCAAGCTGCCGACCTTCGGCGGCATGAAGGACGGCACTTTCGACATCGAGCAGGCGGTGGCGCTAAAGCCCGATGTTGTCTTGATGAATGTCGATGCCAAGACTGCGACGGAGGAGGCCGGCTACATCGAGAAGCTCGCCAAGGTCGGCATTCCGCTCGTCTATGTCGACTTCCGCGAAAAGCCGATGGAAAACACCGAGCCGAGCATGCGTGTAATGGGCAAGCTGCTCGGCGAGGAAGAGAAGGCCGAGGAGTTCATCAAGTTCCGCGCCGACAGCATCGCCAAGGTGACCGACGTTTTGGCGAAGGCCAACCCGAAGAAGCCGCTGGTCTTCGTCGAGCGCGCCGGCGGTTACTCCGACGATTGCTGCATGTCTTTCGGCAACGAGAATTTCGGCAAGATGGTCGAATTCGCCGGCGGCGTGAACATGGCCAAGGACATCATTCCCGGCACCTTCGGCACGGTCAATCCGGAGCAGATCATCGCTGCGAACCCGGACCAGATCATCGTCACCGGCGGCAACTGGCAGGGTTACGTGCCGGGCGGCGCCTGGGTTGGGGTCGGTTATGGCGCGGATGTAAAGGAAGCGGCCCGCAAGCTCGAAAACCTGACCAAGCGCCCGGCCTTTACCGGCGTCCAGGCGGTCAAGGACGGCCAGGTCCATGCCATTTGGCACCAGTTCTACAACAATCCCTACCAGTTCGTCGCGATCCAGCAGATCGCCAAGTGGCTGCATCCGGATCTCTTCGCCGACCTCGACCCGGAAGCGACGTTCAAGGAGCTGCATGAGCGCTTCCTGCCGCTTCCCTATGAGAGCGGCTACTTCGTTTCGCTGACGGCCAGCAAGTAAGCAGATCGACAGCCGGAGGAGGGGAGGTCTCTACGGCGCCGCGCGTCTTATTAGACGCGCAAAGGTCGCCGTAGCACTTTGAATTGCTGCATGTTTTCGCCCTTAAATCGCATGCGATTTAAAAAAACAGCAGCAGCGTCGCGATCGAAAGGAATGAGAATGCCGATCTTCAGGAAAATCGCGTCGGCGATGATCGCCGCCATAGTGCTGGCGGCTCTGCCGGCTAGTGCCGCGGAAATCATCGACGTTACCGGCCGCCGGGTCGAAATCGCGCTGCCCGCCAAGCGCGTGCTGCTGGGCGAGGCGCGGCAGATCCATGTCGCGGCGGCGCTGAAAGGCGAGCATGTCTTCGACACGATCGTCGGCTGGCGCGACGATCTCGTGAAAAAGGATCCGGATTCCTACGCCGCCTATGTCGAGCGCTTCCCCGAGATCGAGAAGCTGCCGCGTTTCGGCTATATCCCTTCAGGCGATTTCAGCCTCGAAGCGGCGATCGCGTTGCAGCCCGATGTGTTGACCCTGAACCTCGAGGCTGAGAAGGCCGTCGAGGAATCCGGCTTCATCGAGAAGGCGGCGGCCGCCGGCATCGCCGTCGTCTATCTCGATTTCCGCGTCGATCCGGCTGCCAACAGCGAGAAATCGGTCGCAATCCTCGGCCAGCTCTTCGGCGCCGAGGCAAAGGCGCGTGAATTCATCGAATACCGCAATGCCCAGATCGCGTTGGTGACGGACCGCCTGAAGAAGGCGGGGGCAATCGCACGCCCCAAAGTCTTTATCGAGCGCTCTCCCGGTATCACCGGCGACGTCGTCTGCTGCCGAACCTTCGGTCCGGCCAATTTCGGCAAGATGGTGGAAGAGGCCGGCGGCCACAATATCGGTTCGGACGTGATCAAGGGCACCTTCGGCGACCTCAATCCCGAGCAGCTCATCGTCAGCGATCCCGACCATGTCATCATCACCGGCAGCAACTGGTCGGCGGAATCCGATCTCAACCAGTTCGTCAGCGTCGGCCGTGGCGCCGATACGGCGGCGGCTGAAGAGCGTCTGCGCGGCCTGATGCAGCGCCCGGGCTTTCCCGGATTGAAGGCGGTGAAGGAGGGCAACGTTCACGCCGTCTGGCATCAGTTCTATGGCGCGCCTTACGAGTTCATTCCGATCCAGCAGTTTGCCAAGTGGTTCCATCCGGAGCTCTTTGCCGACCTCGACCCGGATCGGACTTTCCGAGAGTTTCACGAGAAGTTCCTGCCGGTGACCTATCGCCCGGGCTATTTCGTTTCGCTTCCGAAGGATGGTGAGTGATGGTTGCCATGACCGACCAGGTTTCCGGCATGGAAGGACGAGGGCGCTACCGCGCCCTCGTCCTGCGCCGTTTGGTGTTGATCTTCTGTCTCATCGGCGCGCTGTTTGCGTCCGTCGCTGTCGACATGGCGCTCGGCCCCGCGAACTATCCGCTCGCCGATGTGCTGACGGCGCTGTTCCGGTCGGAAACCGTGAGCGACCAGCTCCGGGTGGTGATCTGGGACATCCGCATGCCGATCGCGCTGATGGCCGTGACGGTCGGCGCCTCGCTGTCGGTCGCCGGCGCGCAGATGCAGACGATCCTCGCCAACCCGCTGGCAAGTCCGTTCACGCTCGGCATCTCCGCCGCTGCCGGTTTCGGCGCGGCCCTCGGCCTCGTTGCCGGCGTCGCGGTCTTTCCGGTTGCGGTCCAGTACATGGTGCCGATCAACGCCTTCCTGATGGCGATGCTGGCGGCGCTCTTCATCCACTTCGCCTCCACCATGCGCGGCGTCACAGTGGAAACGATCGTGCTGCTCGGCATCGCGCTCGTCTTCACCTTCAATGCTGCGCTGTCGCTGCTCGAATACCTCGCCTCCGAGCAAGCGCTGGCCGCGGTCGTGTTCTGGACGATGGGCAGCCTCACCAAGGCAACATGGCCGAAGGTCTGGATCACCGGCGCCGTGCTGCTGTTCGCCTTGCCGCTCTTTGCACGGCACGCCTGGGCGCTGACGGCGCTCCGGCTCGGCGACGACAAGGCGGCGAGCTTCGGCATCAATGTTCGCCGGCTAAGGCTCGAGGCGATGATGACGGTCAGCCTGCTTGCGGCGATCCCGGTCTCCTTCGTCGGCACGATCGGTTTCGTCGGTCTCGTCGGGCCGCATATCGCCCGCATGCTGGTCGGCGAGGATCAGCGCTTCTTCCTGCCGGCCTCGGTGCTCTGCGGCGCGCTGCTGCTTTCGGTCACCTCGGTCGTCAGCAAGATGCTGATTCCGGGCGCGGTGCTTCCGATCGGCGTCATCACCGCGCTCGTCGGCGTGCCCTTCTTCTTCGTGCTGATTTTCACCAACAGGAGGCGTGCATGGTAAGCCTGACGCTGGAAAAGGTTGGTGCGAACTATGGCCGGCGCGTGGTGCTGTCGGACGTCAATACAGGTGTCCTTAGGGGCGGTGGCCTGACGGCGGTGATCGGTCCCAATGCCGCCGGCAAGTCGACGCTGTTCAAGCGCATCGCAAGCCTGACGTCCGGGCCCGGCACCGTCCACCTTTCGGACACGTCCAAGGGGCCCGAGGGCATCTGCTACATGCCGCAGGATACCGGCGCCAATGCCGTGCTCACCGTCTACGAGTCGGTGCTTCTGTCGGCCAAGCAGGGTTCCGGCTGGAAGGTGAAGGACGCCGAACTCGCCGAGATCGACCGGGTGCTCGGCGAGCTCCGGATCGCCGACCTCGCCTTTCGCGGTCTCGGCGAGCTTTCCGGTGGCCAGCGCCAGCTTGTCTCCATAGCCCAGGCCCTGGTGCGCAAGCCCGAAGTGCTGTTGATGGACGAGCCGACCTCGGCGCTTGATCTCTTCCGCCAGATCGAGGTACTCGGCTTCATGAAGCGCCTGTCGGCGCAGTCGGGCATGGCGGTGCTGATCGCGCTGCACGACCTGAACCATGCGCTGCGCTACTGCGACGACACGATCGTCATCAGCGGCGGTTCGGTGCTGGCGAGCGGCCCGACCCATGAGGTCATCACCGCGGACATGCTGCGCTCGGTCTACCGCGTCGAGGCGCGTGTGGAGGCTTGCTCCATGGGGCGCCCGGTCGTCATCGTCGATGAGTCGCTTTAGGCGCCAGAACAATTCCATGAAAATTTGAAGCGGTTTCCGTCTGGAACTGCACCAATTTAAGAGGCTGGAAAGCACTTCGCCGCCGAGGCGGCGAAGTGCGGCTTCTGAGATCAGGTCGGCTTGTGCCCCTTCAGGCCGTAGAAGGCGATATAGGCATAGCAGGCGACGGGCATCAGGAAGGCAAGGTGGATGCCGATGTTGTCGGCAAGGCCGCCCTGAACCAGCGGCAGCAGCGCGCCGCCGACGATTGCCAGGCACAGGATGCCGGAGCCCTGGCTCGTGTATTTCCCGAGGCCGTAGAGCGCCAGGCTGAAGATCGTCGGGAACATGATCGAGTTGAAAAGCCCGATCACCAGAACCGACCACATGGCAACGCTGCCGCCGGCAAAGACGGTTAGCAGCAACAGCACGATCGCTGCGACTGCGTTGAAGGCCAACGCCTTGCCGTCGTCGACGAAGCGCATCGCAACCGCGCCGATGAACCGGCCGACCATCGCTCCGCCCCAGAAATACATCACATAATGGGCGGCTTCGGCTTCGGAGAGGCCGGCAATATCGGGCTGGTTTAAGAAGTTGACGAGGAAGCTGCCGATGCTGACCTCCGCGCCGACATAGACGAAGATGCCGATGGCGCCGAGGACCAAGTGGCGGTAGTGCCAAGCCGACTTGCCGTCGGTGATCGGCTCGATCTCGTCATGCACTTCGACGGTCGGCAGCTTCAGGGCGGCGAAGAGCGCCGCAAGCAGCAGGAAGGCGGCGGCAAGAAGCAGGTAGGGCATCTTGACCGCGCTTGCTTCGGCGAGCCTCAGCGCGTCGAGCTGCTCCGGCGTCGCGTCGGCGGTGGCGACGACAGCAGCCGACAGGATCAACGCCGCACCGAACATCGGGGCCAGCGTCGTGCCGAGCGAGTTGAAGGCCTGGGTCAGGGTCAGGCGGCTCGCGGCCGTATCCGGCGGACCAAGCACGGTCACATAGGGATTGGCCGAAACCTGCAGCAGCGTGATGCCGCTTGCCAGCACGAAGAGAGCACCGAGGAACAGCGCATAGATGCGATAGCTTGCCGCCGGGACGAACAGCGCGCAGCCGATGGCGGCGATGACGAGGCCGAGCACGATCCCCCATTTGTAGCTGATGCGCTTGACGAGCGCGCCGGCGGGCAGCGAGACGATGAAATAGGCGCCGAAGAAGCAGAACTGGATCAGCATCGACTGCGTGTAGTTGAGCGAGAAGACGTTTCTCAGATGCGGGATCAGAATGTCGTTCAGGCACGTGATGAAGCCCCACATGAAGAACAGTGAGGTGAGCGCGAAGAGGGCAAATCGATAGCCCGTCGCGTCCGGTGACGCGGATGAGGCCGCGCGCGTGGGCTCAGCGCCCTTGGTGATGATACCTGCCAATGGATTAACCTCATGATGTCGTTGACGCCGGAGCTTGGGCCTTGGGAGGGCGTCGCATTGGACGCGCCGGCGCTTGGGAGCACGAAGATATCCGGCTGCGCGGCGCTTATACCGCGCGCGTAAGGCTTTGACAGTGTGAAAGGTAGGATTTCCCCGGTCGCAGGCCCGTCGCGAGGGCTGGCTATCGGTCAGAGCGTGGCCAGTTCGCGATTGGTAAGTGTGCCGACATGGGCCCGTTTGATGTCGAGCTTCCGTTCGAGCGCCGCCATGATGTCCTCGCTGAAATCGATCGATGTCAGTTCGGCGATTTCAGGCAGGGCTCCGGGGGTGAAGACGTTGACCTCAACGAGCTTGTCGCCGACCACGTCGAGACCGACGAGGAACATGCCGTCGCGCACCAGCTTCGGCCGCATCTGTTCGGCCACCGCGAGCATTTCCGGCGTGACGACGGCGGCGACGGGCCTGCCGTTGACATGCATGTTGGAACGTAGCTCACCTTCCGCCGGGACGCGCCGAACCGCAGCGTAGGTATCGCCGCGTTTGAGCGGCCGGCCGTTCATCAGGAACAGCCTGACGTCGCCTTCCGTTGCTGCCGGCAGATATTCCTGTGCGATCACATAGCCCATCTCGCTGACCGCCTCGAAGATCTGGTTGAGGTTCGTCTCGTGGCTGGAGCTAACCTTGAAGACGTTCTTGCCGCCGGAGCCCTGCAGCGGCTTCAGAATGACACCTTCCGGGTGCTCGTCGACAAAGGCCCTGATCTCCTCGATATGCTTCGAGATCAGCGTGGTCGGCCGGACGATTTCGGGAAAGTCCTGGAGATAGAGCTTGTTCTGCGCCCGCGTCAGCCCGTCGGGATCGTTGACGACGATTGCCCCGCGCTCGGCCGCAAGCCGCCCGAAAATCACGCCCGCCTGGGTGGCCCAGGGGCGCGGACCGGCGTCTTCCGACGGGTCGCTTCTCAAAAACAGAACGTCGACGTCGGCGATGTCCAGCGTCTCACGCCGCGTGGCGCCGCTCCGCAACGCGGCGATGAAGGTTTCGGCCTTGCGCGGCTTCGCCGCGCCGAGGTTGAGGGCGTGGATCATCAGGCGGCCATCGGGCCTCAGGATGAAATCACCAGGGGTGACGTAGACGATCTCGTGGCCACGGGCGAGTGCCGCAAGCGCAAGCGATGTCGTCGCATAGACCGTCTCTTCGCCCTCGATGGAGTTGACGAAAAAGGCGATGCGCATTTAGTTTCCTACTCTGCGACCATGTCGAGCGGGGTAATTCCCCTCTGGGCTCGCTGAAGTCGGTCGCGCGCTTTGACGTCATCGAGGAAAATAGGGCGAATGGCCGCGGCACCAAGGAGGCCGCGCAAATTGAGTTCCTGGATCGCACCGAAATGCGACGCGGCGATCTTGCCCATCCAGAAGGGCTCGAGACTGCCGCCGTCGGCGAGATGCTCGAGAAGCTGCAACAGGCCGCGCAGGTAGATCGCGTCCTTGACCAGCCCGCCGCCGCGATAGATGCGCAGCGTAATGTTGAAGGCCTCGGCGGTGCCGAAGCCGTGGCCGTCGACGAGCAGCCGGTAGGTGTCCGGAAACGGTGCGCCGTCAAGCAGGGCCGCGCAGCCGACGACTCTCGCCGCAAGCACCCGCAGCCGGTCCGCGGTCATGCCGGCGCTCAAGTATTCGGCGAAAACGGCAAGCCCTTCCTGCATGCCCTCGTAACCCGCAAGCCCGGAGCGGAGGATCCTGAGGCCCTGCGCCGAGCCGTTGAAGTAGGTTAGCAGGTGTACGCCGACCTCGTGGTTCAGCAGCGCCTCGACGCGATCGGGGTCGAGTGCCGAGCTTCGCGCGATTAGCAATTGGCCGCGCGAGACGAGCAGGCCGGCTGGCAGGTCGTCGCGAATTTCGACGGAGGCGGTGAAATCGGCGGACTGGCGCCGATAGGCTGATATCATCGCCTGGGCTCGCTCCCTTATGTAGTCGCAGTCGCGCTTGTTGCCGGATGTCGGAGACGAGGCGCCATCGGCTGCGGTGCGCGCGAGGATGTCGGACGCGGCGTTGAGAAGGTCGCTTTCCACCGGGCCGTAGAGTGCGCGGCCGAGTTCGACGAATTTGCGGGTCTCGCGCGCGGATATCATCGAGAGCTGCAGATCGACCTCCTGCTGCTTTTCCCGATAGAGGGCATAAAGCAGCGGATCTTCGAGGTGTTCGAAGTTGAGGGTGAAGAGTTTGCGCTTGGCCGTTTCGATCTGCAGCGCCAGCGGCCGATAGTAGAGGCGGGGGCTTCGGGAAAAGCCGCTCGACGCGAATTCCGCCCAGGCGGTTTCGGCGTTGATCGGCGTCACCGCGAGCAGGAAATCGAAGCTCGAGGCGATCTCGTCGATGCCGCGGTCGGCACGCACGACCGCGTCGACGAAGGCTTTCCGGCCAAGGGCGCGATGCGTCGGTAGCCGGAAGTCATCGGACCGCGCGCGGGCGAAGGCCGCAACGGCGCGGAGCCCAGCATCGAAGACGCTCGCAACCAGCCGCTCGCGCAATTGCGGATAGATGCGGCGGGTGCCCGGCTCGCAGTAGATGGGGGCAAAACGCACGGTGAGATGGGGATAGTCGAGCGCCAGGGTCTTTCGCCCTGCCCGTGCCTCCGGTTGCCGCTCGACAAGCGTCACATGCGGGGTCCGGAACTTTCCCTCGATCGTCGCAGCGGTCTCGATCAGTGCTTTCGCGGCAACCTGCTCGGCGCCGCTTAGCCCGGCGACGACCTCGATCAGGAAGGGCGGCAGGAACGGCGCGTCCTTGGCCGGCGGGTCATCGCTTTCGAGCTCGGCAAACTCGAGAACGATGAACATGCCCTGCCGCTCTTCGATCACGCGGCCGACCCGCTCGATGACGACGGCGGCGATATCGACGCTCGGAGCCAGCAGATAGGCGGCATTCGCCTGGGCGATATCGCGCGCGACCGGCTGCTGGTGCTCGGCTGCGATATGGACGCAGAGGAAGGGAAGCAGGCGGTCGATGTGCAGCCGTCCACCCTCGCCGAAGTCCCGTCGCACGGCGCGACCATCCTTCAGTCGGGCAATGGCTTCATCGAGCCACTCCGGGTCAGGGCTCGCGCGCATGGGTCTCCCGTCCGTCATCGCTGCCTCGCGAGCGCCTCGGTCAGGATCGGAACGAGTGATCCGACCAGTGTGCGCAGCGACCTCAGCGCTTCGAGGTCTGGCTTGCCGGTCCACTCGTCCATGAAGGTCTTCTTGAACTCGATCGCGATCGCGCAGCCCGTATCGGGAAAGTGCTCGTGGATGAAGCGCGTCTGTTCTCCGCGTCCCTGGAAGGCAATGTTTTCACGCACATCCACAGGCCGACCCGCGAGCGTGGTGGCGCTGATGGCAGCGACCAGCGTATCGATCACGTCGGCCCATTTGGCCCGATCCATGGAGGAGGTTCCGATGTTGATCTCGGGTGCCTCGGCGATATCGGCCGGTTCGGCCTCCGGCCCCTGCCGCCGATGGTTGTAGCTGTGTATGTCGAGCACGATGAAGCGCTGATGGCGGCGCTCGATCGCCGTCAGCATCGACCGGAGCATGGCATAGTATTCGTCATGGACGGCAAGGGATGTTTCGATCAACTCCGCAGGCGGCTGCTCCCGCCAGACGGAAAGACCCCAGGCCTGTGCGGGCTGGAGGTAGACGGCGCCTACGCGGGCACGATTGATATCGACCTCGAAGCGCGAGCGATGGACGACGATGCGGTTGGCAAGGTCCCGGATGATGAATTCGGTGAACGGGTCCTCCTCGCGCAGCCTTTCTTCCTCCGTCAACGCCACCAGCGCCCGGGCATCGCTGCGCATGGCATGCCCATTGTGGATCGCGGTGCCGACGATCGGTCCATCGCCGCGATTTACGGTCCACCAGGCGTTCTGCGTGGCTGAACGGAACTGTTCCGTCGGCTCGCGTTGCATGTTCGCTCCCGCATGCCCTCACTATGGGCGCTTCGGGAATGCAACTCCCGGGCACGCCCGAGAGTTCCGCAATGATTCAAAATTCCATGGCAGATCAGTCCGGTTCGGGGTGCCGTTCTCGGTTCCCGCTTCAGCGCGATGACACCCCGATTTCGCCGAGGATCCATTGGCGGAAGGCGCTGATCTTCGGTGAATTGCGCCGCGTCTCCGGGTAGACCAGCCAGTAGGCATGGTCGTCGTTGCAGAGAAGATCGAAGGGCTGGACGAGGCGCCCATCGGCCAGCTCGGCGGCGAAGAACGCCGGCGTCAGGATCGCCACGCCCTGGCCGGCCGTGGCGGCGTTGCCCTCATAGGCCTGCGCGCCCATGCTGGCGCCGGGACGACTGGAAAGCCCCTCTGCTGGCACATTCGCGGCCGCAAACCATTTCGCCCACCAGGGATCGCCGGGATCGAGCAGCGGCAGACCCAACAGATCGGCCGGCTCCTTCACCCCGCCGATACTGGCCGCGAGGCTCGGGCTGAGCATAGGGGTGAAGTCGGCGTTGATCAGCCGGTGCGCCGTAAGCCCCGGCCAGTCGCCGCGGCCTGAGCGAATGCCGATATCGACCTCCTCGCGGCTGAAGTCCACCAGGTGAGGCTCCGTTTGAAGGCGGACGGCAAGGGAAGGGTGGGCGATCTGAAAGGAGCCAAGACGCCGCGCCAGCCAATTGGAGGCGAACGTGGCGATCGTGCTGATGACAAGCGTTCCCTGGGCGCCGCCGCGCGCCGTGACATAGGCTTCGCTGAGCTGCTCGAAGGCCTGCGTGACCGCCGGAGCGAGCCGCTGTCCGACTTCTGTCAAGGCAATCTGCCGCGGTCGGCGCAAAAACAAGGGCGCGCCGACCCGATCCTCGAGAACCTTGATCTGATAACTCACCGCGGCCTGCGTCATGCCGAGCTCGGTTGCGGCCTTCGTGAAGCTTCCATGCCGGGCGACCGCCTCGAAGACGCGGATCGCCGTCAATGGTGGAAGCGGAAGTGTCTTATGCATTAAATGGCCTTATGCATGGTAAGCGATATTCGATTGGAAGGTGATGCCGCTCGTAACCATTTTCAAGATCCGTCCATTAGACGGATTGATGAAGAGGATGACGGCTATGACAACCATTCAAGTACGTAGTTTTTCGTCGACAAACGATTTTTCCGCGCGCTCCTGGCTGGCGCTTCTGTTCGCTCGAAAGCGCCGTGCGCTCCAGGTCGTCGATGTCAGAGACCTGTCGGATCACCTGAAACGGGACATGGGCTTCCTCGATGGCAACCGCCCCGACGCGAAGGACCTCCCGACCGCTTGACCGCTTCCGACCTGGGCGAGCCTCCCATCGCCCAGGTCCGTCAATTCCGCTGAGCGCATCACCATCACCGCGGCCTCCTTCCTCCATTGCACTGCCCCTTCACTCGCGGCTTTGACGTGCGCCAAAAGCGGAGCACTTTTTCATCTCTCGCCTGCTCTTTGGGTCAGAATTCCTTTAATCTACTATTTGAGTGGATAATCTCGGAAGGCTCGGTCAGGAGTCGAGCTGGGCAGAAACGCCCTCCGGTCGTCGCAGGTTTGCGTTGATCGGCTGAAAATGAGGTCCGAGATGAGTATGCTGCGGCAATTTGAGCGTTTGAGCGCAATTCGCGAGGTCCTGCAGGGCCGTTTGGAACTTCACGAGGCGCGGGACTGTTTCGGCTTCGACGATGTCGAGGACGGCACGGCCAATGAGCTCAGGGACCGCATCGCCGAACTCTCCGATGAAATCTCGACCTTGAGAAGTCGTTGCGACCGATACGAAAGCTTCGGCCGTCAATGACCAACCCGAAAGGCGGCAGCACGTCGCCGATGAATGGACCATCCCCATGACCTTGCATGTGAATTCACGCGTCGCGGATCACGCGATCAATCCGCTTTTTCTCGAACGCTGGTCGCCGCGGGCCTACTCGGGCGAAGAGATTTCCGAGGCCGAACTGTTCGAAATCCTGGAGGCCGCCCGCTGGGCGCCATCAGCCTACAATGCCCAGCCCTGGCATTTCGTCTATGCCCGCCGCGGCGGACAGGACTGGGAGAAGCTGCTCGGTCTTCTGAACGAGTTCAACCGCAGTTGGGCAAAGGAGGCTTCGGCCCTCATCTTCGTGCTGTCGAAAACCTCCCTGCTGCCGCCAGGCGCCAGCGAGGAGGTGCCTTCCTACACCCATTCCTTCGATACGGGCGCCGCCTGGGGCGCACTCGCCCTTCAGGCGGCCCATTCCGGCTGGCAGGCGCACGGCATGGCCGGCATCGACTACGACCGCGCGCGGGCCGAACTCGAAGTTCCCGAAAACTACCGGATCGAGGCTGCCGTCGCGATCGGACGCCTCGGCGATAAGGCTCTGCTTCCGGAGGCTCTGCAACAGCGCGAGCAACCAAGCCCGCGCAAAGCCCTCTCCGAAATCGTGTCTGAAGGGCGCTTCGTGGCCGGCTAAGCTTCGGCAGACTTGGACGGGGAGCGGGGGTACATTGCCGGCCCGCTCTCCTCAGCGATCGTCCGTTTCATCCTTGCTCGTCGCGTTCAGCGCCTGAACGCTGATGGCCGCGACGAGGCCGGTCAGGACGATGCCGGAAAAGCCTATCACCAGAGCCAGCAGCCGTGCGCTCAGGTGTTTGGGCGTGATGTCGCCGTAGCCGATCGTCAGCCCGGTGACGAAGGTGAAATAGAGGGATTCGTCGAGCCGCCATTCCTCGATGCGGCCAATAATGACACCGCACCCGGTCATCACGATCAGGATTGCGGAGAAGATCGGCCAGAGCACCTGAAGTTGCTGGTAGAGATTGGAGAAGAACAGGCGCCGCATTCTTTTTGAATGGCTCCTGCGATGAGATTTCGCCACGCAACCCTCCCTCTTGCCAGGTTGGAAGCCCGCCATGCCAACGATTCCGTACGCCTGCGACGGTCCGCCTTGGCTTCGCTCCCTGCCGCCGAAATTTCCTCTCGGCCCGGCACCCGCAGTCCTCAAGATATCCGCAAGTCGAGCAGCCTGCCAGCGCCTGCTTTGGTAGGCGACAAGCGATGCCCGAAGTGTGGCTGAGGCGTTCCTTGCAACGGATTTTACCCAGTGCTATCGCTTTAGAATGACTTCATGAAAGCTCCTGCCAGAGGATAGTCCGGATGGCATCGAACGAGCATTCGCCTGTCGGCGACGGTCGCGGTGCCACTGCGGGTTTCCGGCTCGACGTGATTGCAGGTCTCACGGCCGCTGCCGTGGTTCTGCCAAAGGCGATGGCCTATGCCACGGTCGCCGGTCTGCCTGTCAGTGTCGGTCTCTACACCGCCTTCGTGCCGATGATCATCTACGCGCTTCTCGGCACGTCCCGGGTGCTGAGCGTCTCGTCGACCACGACCCTTGCCATTCTCGCCGGAACACAGCTCGGCCTTGCCGTCCCGGATGGCGATCCCGGCAAGTTGATAACGGCAACCGCGACGCTGACGGCGATGACCGGTGGGCTTCTCATCCTGGCTTCGCTTCTCCGCTTCGGCTTCGTCGCCAACTTCATCTCCTCGCCGGTCCTGATCGGCTTCAAGGCCGGCATCGGCCTCGTCATCGTGCTCGACCAGGTGCCGAAGTTGCTCGGCCTTCACTTCACCAAGGAAGGCTTCTTCCGGGATATCCTGAGCATCGCCGGCCATCTGTCCGAGACCTCGCTACTGACGCTTGCAATTGCGGCTGCGGCGCTGGTGGCGCTTCTTGCGATGGAGCGGCTCTGGCCGCATTCGCCGGCGCCGCTTCTGGCGGTGGCTGCAGGCATTGCGCTTTCCTGGTTCGCCGGCCTCGAGGCGCTCGGTGTCTCCACCGTCGGCTTCATCCCGCAGTCTCTGCCTTCGATCACGCTTCCGAGCCTCGGTCTTGCGCAGGAGCTTCTGCCCGGCGCGCTCGGCATCGCTTTAATGAGTTTCACCGAGACCATCGCCGCCGGGCGTGCATTTGCCGCCCCCTCCGACCCGCCGATCAGGGCGAACCGTGAATTACTGGCAACCGGCGCTGCAAATCTCGGCGGCGCGCTTTTCGGCGCCATGAGCGCCGGCGGCGGAACATCACAGACGGCCGTCGTGCGTGCCGTCGGTGGACATTCGCAGGTGGCGTCGCTGGTCACCGCTGCGGCAGCGGCTGCCACGATGCTGGTGCTGGCGCCCCTGCTCGGTCTGCTGCCGCAGGCGGTCCTGGCGGCAATCGTCATCGTCTATTCGATAGGGCTTATCAAACCGGCGGATTTCTGGTCGGTCCGCAAGGTCCGGCGAATGGAGTTTCAGTGGGCGCTGGCGGCCTTCCTCGGCGTGCTGCTCTTCGGGACGCTGCAGGGCATCATCGTCGCGATCGTGCTTTCCTTCATCGGACTGGCCCGCCAGGCAGCATCGGCGAAGGTCTATGTCGTCGGCCGCAAGCGCGGCACCGATCGGCTCCGGCCGCTGTCGCCGGATCATCCTGACGACGAGACCTTCGAAGGGCTGCTGATCCTTCGGCCGGAGGGGCGCCTGTTCTTTGCCAATGCACAGCAAGTGGCAGACCAGGCGCAGATGCTGGTCGCCAAGCACAAGCCCAAGGTTCTCGTGCTCGACATGAGCCGGGTCTTCGATATCGAATATTCCGCGCTGCAAATGATGACGGAGGGCGAGCGTCGCATCAGCGAGCACGGGGTCACCGTCTGGCTGGCCGAGCTGAACCCGGATGTGCTCGCCTATGTGCGGGCCTCCGGTTTTGCCGATCAGCTCGGCCCCGATCGCCTGTTCGTCAACACGCGCACTGCCCTTCAGCATTATCTGGCGAGCACCGCCCCGGCTGCGGCCTGATTCACTCCGCGATCAATTCTCCGGTGCCGCCGAATGCCGGCGGGAAGTCGCGATACTTGGGCAGGCCATCCTTCATCGGCAGCACCGTCTCCTGATAGTTGACGTGGAGCGCGGGTTTGAACGGCAGTGTCGGGATGACCGCAGCAAAGACGTCCGTCACGCCCCAGAGCGGATGCTCGGTCATGAGGTGACCGCCGCAGGCCTTGCACCATTTGCGCACACTCGTCGCGGTCTTCTGGTAGCCGACAAGATTGTCCGCGCCCTTGACGATGCGGACCTTCTCCGGCGGCCAGAGCGTGAAGGCATTCACGGGTCCCGCCGACCACGTCCGGCACGAATTGCAATGACAGAAGCCCATGGCGGCCGGATCGCCGCTCACTTCGATCTCGACTGCGCCGCAGAAGCACTTTCCGTTGTAGCTGCCGTTCGCTGCCATGACTGTCTCCTTTCGGTTCGCGTCATCCGGAGAATGGGCTCTCGCGGATGGCCGATATGAACCCAAGCCTGAGCGTGTCACGCCTGATCCTGAGGTCAACGCCTCCTTTCGAGCTAGGTCCTATAGCCGGTTACCGGATGAGGCTTTGCTGCAGCACGATGCGAGCCGACAAACCGCCGCCCTGCCGGTTGCGGAGCTCGAGCTCCGCGCCGGTACGATCCAGCGCCCGTTCGACGATGCTGAGGCCCAGGCCGCTGCCGACCGATGTCTTGAAGCGGCCGCGGAAGAAGCGCTCGGTCACGTGCGGCATCTCCTCGTCGGGAATGCCAGGGCCTGTGTCGTTGATCACAATGACGAGGCGGCCGGCCGCCATCTCGCAGGTGCAGGAGACTGTTGCGCCAGGCGGCGAATGGTTGATCGCATTTTCCAGGAGGTTGCGCGCCGCCAGGCGAAACAGGTCCGGATCCATCTCGATCTTCACACCGAAGAGGTGCGGGTCGATGGCGACGTCGACCCGGTGAGCCTGGCCGGCGAGTTCGGTCCGAAGACCTGTCAATATTTCACCGGCATTGAAGGCTCCTGCTGGCTTGGCACTCTCGGAGGCCTCGACGGAGGCGATGTCGAGCAGTTGCCGCACCAGCTTGCCGGTCCGGTCGACCCCGGCGACAATCTGGCCGAGCGCCTTTTCACGGATCTCGCCGTCGTCGCTGGCAAGCGCGACCTGGGCTTGCGTCTTGAGGCCGGCCAGAGGCGTGCGCAGTTCGTGGGCGGCAAAGGCGATGAAGTTCTGTTCGCGCTCGCGGGCACCGGCGACGCGGGCGAAGAGGCCGTTCAGCGATTTCAACACCGGGCTGATTTCCCGCGTCGTGCCCACGTCTTCGATCGCGTGCAGATCCGAAGCCTCGCGCGCGGCGAGATCGCCCGCAAGTTTCCGGAGCGGTGCCAGCCCGCGCCCGACGCTGAGCCAGATCAAGACGGCCAGAAGGGGGATGATCAGCAGCGCCGGTAGCAGCAACCCCTTGACCAGATCGTTGACCAGCCGGTCGCGGATGCGAAGGTTGTCGCCGACGAGGACGCGTACGCCGAGGCTGGCATTCTCGACCGCGAAAACCCGCCAGGTCTCACCGTTGATGACGGTTTCCGAGAAGCCCATCGCATGCGGCGCGAGCGTCGTGTCGGGAGCGCTGTCCGACTTGCCGATCAGCGTGCCGTCCAGCGACCAGATCTGGCAGGAGAGCTGCCGGTCGTAGTGCGGGTGCTCCAGAATCGGAATCTTGATCGCGCTCTGCGCCGGACGGTTGGCGTCACCGTCGCCTTCCTCCTTCATCATGTCTGGGCTGACGATCAGCGAATTCACCATGCGCGCGGCCTCCATCAGCCGCGCGTCGAGCACACGCTCCACCTCGGCGCGCGTGCTGAGGAAGATCCACACCGTCGCTGACAGCCACAGCAGTCCTGTCGTGATCAACAGTATGGCGAAGAGGCGGGTGCGCAGCGACCGCATCAGCCGGCCCCACCCAGCCGATAGCCGATGCCCCTGACGGTTTCGATCAGGCCGGGGCCGAGTTTGTTGCGCAAATGATGGATGTGGACCTCGACGGCGTTGCTTTCGATTTCCTCCTGCCAGCCGTAGAGCCTGTCTTCGAGTTTGGTTTTCGAAAAGATGACGCCGGGATGTGCCATCAGCGTGTGCAGGATCGAATACTCACGCCGCGAGAGCTGCACCGGTTTGCCGGCCTGTTCCACCGATTGCCGGGCGGGATCGAGCCGCAGGCCTGCCCATTCGAGCGCCGCCGTCGCACGGCCGGTAGACCGCCGAGACAGCGCCCGCAACCGTGCGGCCACTTCGTCGAGGTCGAAGGGTTTCCCGAGGTAGTCGTCGGCGCCGGTGTCGAGGCCGGCCACGCGATCGCGAACTGTGTCGCGGGCCGTCAGCAGGAGCACGGGAGTGTCATTCTGGCTGGAGCGCAAGTCCTTGAGGATATCCATGCCGGAACCATCCGGCAGCATCAGATCGAGTACGATCGCGTCGAAGCTGTTGGCGGCGAGTGCCGTCGCCGCCGCGTCGCAGGTGCCGACCGCATCGGTGGTAAATCCGGCCAGCGCCAGGCCGACCTTCAGGCCGTCTCTGAGGATATCGTCGTCTTCGACGATCAGGACTCGCATTGCTATTCCTCACATTTTTGAGAGCGGAACTCTTAAATCGCTCCCTTAAGGCAGCCTTAAGGTAGGACTTCCCTCTGAAGCGGCATTGCAACAATCGAATCGTTGAATGCCCGATATGACCGAACCAAACGAGCCCTCTTCATCCACGGCCGATCACAAGACCGGCATCACGCTCACCCGCCGCAGCCTTGTCGTCGGAGCAGCCTCGCTGTTCGTCACCGGTTGCGCGACCGCGCGTCCGACGCCGGCGGTCGTGCCGGCGGCAACACCCGTCCGCGCCGCGGCCGGGCCGGTCGTGCCGCCGATGTACCACGCGATGCCGGATGAAGAGTTTCCGATCCCCGAGGTGAGGGTCGCCGAGATCGATCCGAAGTTCTGGCGACAGGAGGTGGATTATCCGAGCGGCGAGCGGCCCGGCACGCTCATCGTCGATACGCCGGCGAAGTATCTCTATCATGTGCTGCCCGGCGGGCGGGCGATGCGCTACGGCATCGGCGTCGGCCGCGAGGGTTTCGCGTGGTCCGGGCGGGCGATTGTCGCCTACAAGCGCAAATGGCCGCGGTGGACTCCGCCCGATGAGATGGTCGCGCGCCAGCCGAAGCTCGCGCCCTACAGCATCGCCAATGGCGGCATGCCGCCGGGCATCAAGAACCCGCTCGGCGCCCGTGCGCTCTACATCCACAAGGACGGCAAGGACACGCTCTATCGGATTCACGGTAGTCCCGAGGCGCATTCGATCGGCAAGGCGGTCTCGTCGGGCTGCATTCGCCTGCTCAATCAGGATGTCGTCTATCTCTACGATCAGGTGCGGGACGGTAGCACCATCGTCGTCATTCCGGATCCCACGAAGGGCGATCTGGCCATCGGCTAAGGCAGCCAACAGAGGTGGCGCGGGAATTCTGCAACACTCCGGAAACGAGTGCTCGCAGCGGGCGGCGATCCACGCCAAAGAATGATTATCACCACATTTCGGTCACGGTTCGGCCCAACAGCCTCGGGCCTCTCCTCAGAACATTTCCTACCGAAATCCCCAACCTGGAATAGAATAACGTGTCGATGAATTTGTCCCGCCGCTCGCTGCTCGCGGTGATCGCCAGCTCTGTCTTGAGCGCTTGCACGCAGATCCCGAAACCAGAACCGAAGCCGAAGCTGATCGAGCCGATCGCCGGGGACGGTGGCTCGCCGGAGAAGGCAGCCGATGCCTCGGGCGTGGCGACGAAGACCTTCGACTACGCCAAGGCCTATGCGCCGGTGAAGGACGAGGGCTACGACGTTCCAGGCATCCAGTACGGTGAGATCAAGCCGCAGTTCCTGCGCCAGGAAGTGGCCTATGCCACCAACGAGCCGCCCTATTCGATCGTCGTCGATACCCAGACGATGTTCCTCTACTACGTACTGCCGGGCGGTCGCGCCATCCGCTACGGCGTCGGTCTCGGTGCTGCGGGCCGCGCCTGGAAGGGGCGCGCGGTCGTGCACTGGAAGCGCAAGTGGCCGCGCTGGACGGTGCCGGACGACATGGTAGCGCGCCAGCCGCACCTCAAGAAATACGGCATCGACGCCGGCGGCATGGATCCGGGCCTCGACAATCCGCTCGGCGCGCGCGCCATGTACATTTTCCAGAACGGTCAGGACACGCTCTACCGCATCCACGGCTCGCCGCAGTGGCGCTCGATCGGCAAGAACGCATCCGCCGGCTGCGTGCGCATGCTGCAGCAGGACGCGATCGATCTCTACGATCGCGTCAGAGGTAAGACGCCGCTGCTCGTCTTGTGACGCGCTACGCTTTGGCGTGACCTTCCAGCTATCACCGGACGGCTTGCCTCAGAGCGGTTGAGGCGGCGGAAGTCCGTCCGGTCCCATTTGCATATAGTCCTGCGGCTGCGGCAGTGGCTGCGAATCCGGAAGTGGCTGGGAGTCCGGAAGTGGCTGTATTTCCGGCATCGGCTGCGATTGCACCATGCCCCCGCCCGTGAGATCGGTGACGACGATCGGCGTGCCGTTTGGCACGCGATTGTAAAGGTCGACCACGTCCTGGTTGATCATGCGCACGCAACCCGAGGATACCGATTTGCCAATGGTCCACCATTCCGGTGAGCCATGGATGCGGTAGAGCGTGTCCTCGCCGTTCTGGAAGATATACATGGCGCGCGCGCCGAGCGGGTTTTTGAGGCCGGGGTCCATGCCGCCGGCCTCGATGCTGAATTGTTGCAGCTCGGGCTGGCGCGCCACCATTTCGTTCGGCGGTTTCCAGCGCGGCCATTCGCGTTTGTACTGGATGACGCCGCGCCCGGCCCAGGCGAAGCCGGCGCGCCCGAGACCGACGCCGTAGCGCATCGCCTGGCCGTTCTCGTAGACCCGATAGAGAAAGTGGTTGCCGACGTCGACGACCAGCGTTCCCGGCCTCTCGCCGGTGGGGTCGGCGACCATCTGGCGATAGAAGCGGGGATCGATCTTCTCGTAGGGAATGGCCGGCAGCGGATAGGGTTCGTTCGGCTTCTCGCCGTACATATCGGCAAGGAAGGCGTTCATCTCGGGGATAGGTTCCGGCGCATAGGAGCGCGTCACCGTCGGCCGCGTCGAGGCACAGCCTGCCAATCCGGCGGCCGCGAGCCCCGCGGAGAGTTGCAGGAAGGTGCGGCGGCGGATCTCTCTTTCAGGCATAGAACCCTCGATTGTCCTGTGTTCGCTTCTGGCGATGCAACCGATCTTTCAGGCCAATTGTGCGTCGCCAGCCGACGAACGATCACAGGCCAGCGTAGGGATCCGCCAGCGCCGCTTCGGGTCGGCTAATAGGATACTTAGTTCCCGAGATCTTCGCTGCCAGCTTTTCGGCGCCGTTTTTCTCAAGGAGCGCCCGGAAGCTCGGATGCATGCCGCCGTCGACATAGGCGTTGAGCGGCGCCGACGTCTGGTTTGCCATCAGGCCCGCGAGCTTCGCGTCCTCCGATTGCAGCTTTGCCACGAGCCCGGCGTCTGGCGCCGTCGCAGCGGCGGGGCAGGCCGCGAGCGGATCGGACGGCTCGCCATCGGCGAATTCGGTGTTGAAGACATAACGGCGACCGCAGGCCGAAACCTTCGGCTGGCGCCTCGTCGTCTGGAAGATGTCGTAGCCCTGCTTAATGTTCTTCCAGAACTCGAAATTCGGATCACCGCGGTGCTTGGCCATGTTTTCGGCGGTCATGCGGAAAGGATAGGCCTGAACCTGGAAGGTGCCCTGGCCGCCGGCAAGCGCGCGCTGGACGACGGAGTAGATCTCGCCGACGCCCTGGTCTGTCAGTGCGTAACAGCCCGACGACGAGCAGGCTCCATGCACCATCAGCGCTTCGCCGGTGTAGCCGAGCGCCGATTCCAGCCGGTTCGGATAGCCCAGATTGAAGGACAGGAAATACTGCGACTTCGGATTCAGCATGCCGGCCGAGACATGGTAGAAACCCTCCGGCGCCTGGCGGTCGCCCACCTTCGTCTTCGGGCCGAGCTTCCCCGACCAGCGGCACATGGGGTAGGTCTTCAGCAGGGCGTATTGGCCCTGCTTGTTCTGTTTCCAGACCTCCAGTTCGCTTTCCTGCTTGAAGATGCGCACCAGAACCGGGCTTTCAGGCTTGCTGCCGTTCTTCGCCATGGCGGCGATCAGCTTGGCCGGGATCGGCGGCGGTTCGCGCACGTCGTCGGCATCGAGCGCCATGCAGCTGGAAAGCGCAAGTGCCAGCGCGCCGATCGCCAGAGCATACCGCATCCGACGCACGTGCGTGAAAAACTTGCCAGTGGAGGGCGTTTGGGAGGAGGGGCTCTGTATCGTCTCGCGCCGCATGCGGGCTCCTGGCTATGCTGCCGCCGCCCAGCGTCTTGCGTTCGGCGCGGTTACCGACGGCATGCGTTCGACGCATAGCGGGTCGGCTTTAGTTCAGCGATTAAGCGGTGGCAGCCCTGGCTGCAAGCCTTTGTCCTGGGCGCTGGCGATCAATAATACTTGAACGCGCGCCGCCATAGCTGCCCGCCGATTGGGCCGATGTTGAGACAAGATGGTGAATTTTTTCTCAACGCGGGCGCCCGGATTGCCCCAGGCGCATCAGTCCCGTGGTTCGCTGCCGGGCGCGTAGACGGTCTTCTGCTTGAACGCAAAAATGTTGCCGCAGCGGCAGCGGACCATGTGCTTGGCCGGGTCGGGAGAGGTGCGCTCGGTCGAAAAGCCCTTGGGCATGACGTCGATGAGAAAGCCGCGGTTACCGCCCTTCGCCTTGTCATTTTCAGAGGCTTCGGCGAAACCGGACGCTCCGCATTTCGCGCATTCCAGCTTTCTCGAATAACGATCCCGCGACGCCATCTTCCATCACACCTGATTGCGCTGCCGCGCCGTTCCGTCGAACCCGGACCTACAGGAGCCCGCCTTTCGGTTCAAGCTCGGCCGTTGTCATGACCGTCATTTCTCGCGCTCTATTGGGCGGGATGCATCGAGAAGCCGCAGCGGCATGCGACATCAGGCTTACCGATATCCAGTGACATCGGCCGGCTTGTTTGCCTCCATCACCTCGCGCATATAGCGCCAGCAATCGGGCCGCGAGCCGTCGAGATCGGTGAAACCGTAAACCTGAGCCAGTCCACCGCTCGACAGCGACTGGCCGTTCCAGCGCGCCCTGTCCGGATCGGCCGCCAGCGCCGCGACGGCGCGGCCGACGAAGCGCGGGCTTTCGGAAATGACGAAGTGCGGCTGGACCTTGGCCCCCTCCAGCCAGGTTTCCTCGGTCGCCTGAAAATGCTCCAGCATCATTTCGGAGCGCATCCAGCCGGGCGTGATCGAAACCGAGGTCGCACCGTGCGGCGCCAGATCCTTGGCATGGGCCCAGGCCATGCGGTTGGCCCCCACCTTGGCGAGGTCGTAGAAGGGGGAAATGCGGTAGTGAGTGGCATTGTACTCGGCGGTGCCGTCGGTGACCTCGACGAGCAGCCCGCCCGGCTTCTCTATCATCAGGGGCAGGGCGTAGTGCGCGGTGATCAGGTGGGTGTCGATGCCGAGGCGCAGAAGCCTCAGGCCGTTCTCCAGATTGTGCTCCCAGACGGACTTCTCCCACTCGAACAGGTTTTCTCCGCCCCAGACGTCGTTGACGAGGATATCGAGCCGCCCCTGTTCACGGCGGATGCGCGCGATCAGCGCTGCGACTTCGGCCGGGTGGAGATGATCGACCTGAACGGCAATACCCTTGCCGCCGAGGCTGGTGACGATGTCGGCCGTTTCCTCGATCGTTTCGGGCCGCTTGTATTCGGATTGCTGTTGCCTTGTGGTGCGGCCGGTCACGTAGACGGTGGCGCCGGCGGCGCCGAGTTCCGCGGCGATGCCGCGCCCGCCGCCCCGTGTCGCGCCGGCGACGAGCGCGATTTTTCCTTCGAGCGTCATTGTTTTCCTCCTTGGGGCCGATAGCCGCTGGTGCTTTCTCTTGAATGGGATATATAAATGATTGTTCGGTTATAAATGAGAGTCAAGATGCCACGACCAAAAACGATGCCAGACGAAGAGGTGCTGGTGGCTGCATTTGCGCTGATGCGGGCCGAAGGGCCGGATGGCCTGACTTTCGCGGCGCTCGCCGCAAGAACCGGCCTTTCCGGCGCCACCCTCGTGCAGCGCTTTGAAAACAAAACGAAGTTGATCCAGCGCGCGCTCAACCAGGCCTGGGACGGCCTTGACCGCCAGACGGCGGAGCTGGTGGCGACGGTGCCGAGAACGCCGGAGGGAGCCATCGCGCTGCTCGTCGGCCTGTCCGGCGATTATGGCGCCATCGAATCCTATGCCGACGATCTCCGGATTCTCCGGGAAGACCTGCGGGACCCGCTGCTGCGTGCGCGGGGAGCGAAATGGCGCGACGTGCTTTCCGGCGTGCTCGACGAATGTCTTTCGGGATTGCCCGCCGCTGCCCCTGGACTCGGACTCCTGATGGCATCGCAATGGCAGGGATCGCTGCTCTGGTGGAGTTTCGACCCAGAAGTGCCTGTCGCGGAGTTCGTCGAACAGAGCCTGCGGCGTTTCGTTGAGGCCTTTGCAAGGCAACCGACGGCCTGAGGTCAGCGCCACGGCCTTTCAGTCACCCGGTTGTCAAATCGCCGTGAGATGGCCGTGCAGTGGATGACGGCGGCGGAAGATCGTCTTAGATGCTGTTCCATGTTCAGATTTGCTGCCGTTCTCTTCGCCCGGATCGTCGCCTTGGCACTCGTCGTCCTGACGTTGCTCACCTTGCCGGCGGCTGCCCAGGTGGTGGCGCCGGTTTCGACCTTGCTGGAAGAACTGGCTTCGCGGCAGGAGCTTGAGCCCCTGAAGACCGTGATCGTCGCGCGTGACGGCAAGGTCCTCGCCGAGCGCGGCTATCGCGGCAACCGCGTGACCGACTCGACCAACATCAAGTCGGCGTCAAAATCGATCATCTCGGCGCTGGTCGGCATTGCGATCGACAAGGGATTGCTCGAAGGGCCGGACCAGAAGATCGCGCCGATCCTGAAGACGGACCTGCCGGCTTCGCCTGATCCGCGCATCAACGACATCACCATCGGCAACCTGCTGTCGATGCAGGCCGGGCTTGGCCGGCTGTCGGGGCCGAACTATGGCCGATGGGTCGCGAGCAGCAACTGGGTGCGTACGGCGCTCGCTCAGCCCTTCGACGACGACCCGGGCGGTGAGATGCTCTATTCCACCGCATCGACCCACCTGCTTTCGGCGATCCTGACGAAGGTCAGCGGCAAGTCAACCCTGGCGCTGGCAAGCGACTGGCTGGGGCTACTCGAGGGTTTTCGCATCGGATCCTGGGATCGCGATCCCCAAGGCATCTATCTCGGGGGCAACCAGATGGCGATGAGCGCCCGTTCCCTGCTTGCCTTCGGCGAACTCTACCGCAATGGCGGCCGCGCGACCTCAGGCCAGCAGCTTGTGTCATCAGAATGGATCGCAGCATCCTGGCAGCACCGCACCAATTCGCGTTTCTCCGGGGACGAGTACGGTTACGGCTGGTTCGACCGCCAGATCGCTGGCGAGGAGGTGCACTTCGCCTGGGGCTACGGCGGGCAGATGCTCTACATCGTGCCGAGCCTCGATCTGACCGTGGTGATGACCTCGGCCGAGAGCGGACCGTCAGCCCGCAACGGCTACCGCGATGCTCTACACTTTGTGCTCGGCGAGATCATCACAAGGGTGGAGGCCGCTCCGGAAACGGACGGATGACAAGCCTGCCGTGCCTCATGCTGGCTGGCGCGTGCCCAACAGCTGCCCCACGATATCGGGCAGGCATTCGATCGCGGACGCGTCCTTCAAATCGTCCTGAGACGCCTCGAATTCTGCAAGCTCGATACCGGCGACCTGGTGTCGGGAATTGCCGCGAAAGTCCCGTGCGTGCATATGCAATCGATATGTCGGATTGGATATATCGATTGCATACGAGCGATCGCAATTTGCTGCGTTCGAGGTTGGTGATATTGCTGCACGCGAATTGTCGCACAGGAGCGATCAACCATTGCCGCGCCGCCACAGAGCGCCAAAGTATGCGAAGAATTGAAAGGTAAGACAGTGTTTGCCACGAAGACAATCGAGACCGGCAACAAACCCGAATTCTACCGCGAACTGGCGAGCCAGCTCGGCGGGCTTCTGCATGACGAGCGCGACTTCATCGCCAATGCCGCCAATCTTTCCGCCCTCGTTTTCGATCTGGTGCCGGATCTGAACTGGGCCGGCTTCTATTTCCTACGGCCGAATGACGAACTGGTGCTCGGGCCGTTTCAGGGCAAGGTCGCCTGCGTGCGCATTCCGGTCGGTAAAGGGGTCTGCGGGGCTGCCGCCACGCAACGGCAGACGATGCTGGTGCCCGATGTGCATGCCTTTCCCGGGCATATCGCCTGCGATGCCGGGTCCCGCTCCGAGCTCGTCGTGCCTTTGCTCAAGGATGGCAGAGTGCTCGGCGTGCTCGATCTCGACAGCCCGAGCCCCAACCGTTTCGATGCCGAGGATCAGGCTGGGCTCGAGGTGCTCGCCGCGATTTACGTCGCGGCGAGCGATTTCAGTTAGATCGGTAGCTGGGCGCTAGCCTTCAAAACCTTCGATGACGATCTTGCCCTTGGCAGCACCGGTCTCGATGCGGCGGTGGGCTTCGCGCAGGTTTGCGGCATTGATCGGCGACAGCACCTCGGCAAGCGTCGTTTTCAGCCGTCCGGCATCGATCTCGTCGGCGACGAAGGACAGCAGCCGGTGCTGCTCGATCATGTCAGGCGTCTGATGCATCGGGCGGGCAAACATGAATTCCCAATGCAGGCTCGCCGCCTTGGTCTTCATGCCCGCCATCGGCATTGGCACGTCGGTGTTGTCGATCGAAACGATGCCCCCTTGAGGCCGGATCAGCTCGACCGCGTCGTCCCAATGGCGCATATCGTTGAAGATGGCGATGTGGTCGACATGGGAGAAGCCGAGCGCCCTGACCTGGGCAACCAGCGGCTCGCGGTGGCTGACGACGTGGTCGGCGCCGAGTTCCTTCACCCAGGCGATAGTCTCCGGCCGCGAGGCCGTGGCGATCACGGTCAGCCCGGCGCGCTTGGCAAGCTGGATGCCGATCGAGCCGACGCCGCCGGCGCCGCCGACAATCAGGATCGACTGGCCGCGATCCGCACCGTCCCGGTCGATCCCGAGCCGGTCGAAGAAGGCTTCATAGGCGGTGATCGTCGTCAGCGGCAGGGCGGCTGCCTCGGCGAAGCTTAGCGACTTCGGTTTGCGCCCGACGATGCGCTCGTCGACAAGCTGATACTGCTGGTTCGTGCCGGATCGCGTCAGGTCGCCGGCGTAGTAGACATGGTCGCCGGGCTTAAACAGGGTCACATCCGGGCCGACCGCTTCGACCACGCCGCTGGCATCCCAGCCGAGTACGCGCGGCGTTTCCTCGATCTTGTCCTTCGGCGCGCGCATCTTCACATCCACCGGATTGACGGCGACCGCATGGACGGCCACCAGAATGTCATACCCCTTGGGTTCCGGCTTCGGCAGGTCGACATCGAGGAAGCACTGCGGGTCGGAAACCGGGAGATAACGGGTGAGGGCGACGGCTTTCATGGCTTGCTCCTTGTCATGGACGAATGGTCTTGGGCTGTGAATTCGGCGGTGACGAAGACGAGTTCGGCGCCGCCGCTATTGGTCAGATCGTGCACGAAGGCGGTCTCCGGCGTCAGGTCGCTAAAGTGGCGCGTGTCGCCGGCGCGGTAGACCACGTCCGTGACCTTTCCGTCGCCCGAGCGCGACCGTGCCGTACCGTCGGTCAGCGCCGTCCAGAAATAGGGCCGGTCGTGGCGATGGGGGCGAAGCGTTTCACCGGGCTTCAGCCGCAGATGCCAGACGCGCAGGCTCTCTTCCTTTAGTACCAGCTCGGTGCCAATGCGATCGTTGACCAAGGCTTCCGCGCGCTCGTGTTCCGTCAATGGCGCGCTCATGCGGCGTCCTCCAGCGCCGGATAGGTAGAATATCCGTCGGTACTGCCGCCGAAAAGCTTGGTTCTGTCGAACGTTGCAAGCGGCAGGCCCTCCTTCAGCCGGCGCGGCAGGTCCGGATTGGCGATGAAGGAGCCCTGACCCTGCGTCGAGGCCAAGGCGCGCCGGGCATAGTATTCGGCCATCAGTGTATTCGGGACGTTGCCCGGCTGGTTGCTGCGCGCCCGCGTCATCGGCGCGAGCGCAATGCGGTTCGGCAGGGTCAACGAGCCGAGGGAGACAGGAGAAAAGAGTGTTGTCGGCATGGGGCGGTCCTTTTACGGGCGAAACGTCGGAGCGGGCGTTTGCGTCAGTTGATGAGCGCGCCGCCTTCGATGTCGATGACGGATCCGGTGGCGAATGGATTGTCGATGGCAAAGAGGTAGCCACGGGCGAGGTCCTCTGGCTTCCCGTACCGGCCGGCGGGCAAAGTCGCTGCGGCGCGATCGAACATGGCGTCGCGGGCGTCGCCGGCCATGCCGGCATAGGCCTCGGTCTGCGTCAGTCCGGGGCTGACGACATTGACGCGCAGCGGCGCCAGTTCCCTGGCCAGGATCTTCGCCACGGCCTCGAGAGCGGCATTCATCGCGGTCTTGACGAAGGTGCCGGGAACAGTCCGGCGGGCGAGAAAACCTGAGGTGAAGGTGATCGTGCCGCCTGGGCGCATGTACCTGGCGGCTTCGCGGGCGAGCACGATCGAGCCCCAGAACTTAACGTCGAAGGCGGCCTTGGCGGCATGCAGATCGATATCGGCAACTTTGCCGCCGGGGGCCGAAGAACCGGCCGTGACCACCAGATGGTCGATCGGCCCGAGCTTGCGGAAGTAGGCGGCAACGGAAGCGGCGTCGGCGATATCGAGGCCAGTGGCGCGGCTGGCGATCTCGACCCGGCCGGGACGCTGGGTCAGCGCCTTGGCGACGGCGGCGCCGATGCCGCTCGTGCCGCCGATGACGACGGAAACGGTATTGTCATTGAATGTCATGGTCATTCTCGTGCTCCAGGGGAATGTGGGGGAACGGGTTCGGAAAAGACGGCTTCGAGCAGCGGACCGCCGGGCGTGCGCAGAAACAGCCGGCGTTCGCCGATGTCGGCGAGATCCATCGTCGAATAGGGAATGGCGAGCCGGTCGAGCCTGGCCCGGAAGGCCGCGTAGTTGTCGAGCCGGAAGCCGACGTGATCGATCGCCTCGGCGGCCCGGTTGAAACCGCTGCCTTGACTGCCGATGATGTGCACGATCGGTTTGCCGTCGGCGTAAAGCCAGTAGCCCGGAATGCGCCGGATCGCCGCCGGGCGCTCGCCGACGGTCAGGTCGAAGACCGCTTCGAAGAACGCGCGCGTTCCCGCGATGTCGCCTGTGCGGATGGTCACGTGGTCGAGATGCATGCCGCGTCTCCTTTCGGGAAGGAATTTAGCTCTTGCGGCGCATCCGGATAATTGGCTTATTTCCAAAATTATATTTCGGAAGAGGCGAAAGATGTTGCTCGACAATCTGGCTCTGTTCCTTTTGATCGTCGAAAAGGGCGGGCTTTCCGCCGCAGGACGCGAAAAGGGGCTGTCGCCGGCCTCTGTTTCCGAGCGGTTGGCGGCGCTTGAAGCCCACTACGGTGCTGCCCTTCTGAAACGCACGACGCGCGCAATCAGCCTGACGGAGGAGGGCCGTCTGCTGGTCGATGGCGCCCGCCGGCTGCTGGCGGAGGCCGACGAACTTGAGACAGGCATCCGATCGGGTACCCGAACGATCTCGGGGCCGATCCGCCTCAGCGCCCCCGAAGATATGGGACGGCGCTACATCGTGCCGATCCTCGACCGCTTTCTTGCCGAGCACCCTGACGTGACGGTGGATCTCAATCTCACCGACGGCTACGTCGACCTCGTCGGTCAGGGCATGGACTTTGCCATCCGCCACGGCCTTCTCGCCGACAGTACGCTCCGGTCGCGCTCGCTCGGCGAAAACCGGCGAGTCGTCTGCGCCGCATCTACCTATCTGGAGGCCAGGGGCCGGCCGGAGCATCCGGACGATCTCTCCCGTCACGACTGCATCATCATGCGCTTCGGCGCCAATCTCGACAGGGAGTGGGCTTTTCAGGTCGATGGCAAGCCGCACAAGGTCATGGTGCGTGGCAGGCGCGTCGCCAATGACGGCGGGGTGGTTGGAGAATGGTGTCGCGCGGGGCACGGCATCGCGCTCAAATCCGTCTGGGACATTGCCGAGGACCTGGCGTCCGGTGCCCTTGTCGAACTCCTGAAGGATTTCTCTATAGGTGGGACGGGATTGCAGATCGTCTATCCGCCGCTCACCGTCCAGCCGCGCCGGGTGCGACTGCTGATAGACCGCATCGCCTCGGAGCTGAGTTCCATCGAGAGTGTTTTGCCGAGCAAGGGACGAACCTGAAGCCGCCAATCAGGGTCGCGCCCGTACCAGACGCCGTGGCCTTCGCGCAACAGTCCTTTTCCAATAGTCGGTGCGGCCGGTCTTGTCGCAGTTTCGGTTTGTCATGCCACACGTCAGTGCATTGCAGCACACCTCCGCTTCGCTTACAAAACATGAGTAACGTATTCAAGATAAGCGGCAGCGACCGGGCCGTACGTTCAGGATGATGGTGCGACAGCCGCACGCTGGAGAGGCAGATTGATGACCGATGCGATGGTGCGGGGGCTTCACGAGCGGGAAGAGGGCAGGATCCGCCGTTTCTTCAGCCGCCGCCTCAGAAACCGCGAGGACGCCGTCGACGCCACCCAGGAGACCTTCATGCGCATGCTGGAGGCATCGCGCTCGACCTTGATCGAAAACCCGCAGGCCTATCTGTTTCAGGTTGCTCGCTCGGTGGCGCGGGTCGCGTCCGAGCGAGCAGCGCGGGAGCGAGCGATGTTCGTCGAGGACAGCGAAGGCCTGGAGCATGCGGAGGACAGGCCGATCCAGGATCGCATCGTCAACGCCCGCCAGTGCCTGCTGATCATGGCGCGCACCATCCAGGGCCTTCCGAACCGCTGCCAGCAGGTCTTCATCCTCAGCCGTCTGCACGGCCTCAGCAACAGCGCGATCGCCGATGAGCTCGGCATCTCGAGAAACATGGTCGAAAAGCATATCATCCGAGCGCTGCTCGAATGCCGGAAGATGCGCGCCGAGATTATTTTCTGAGCGAACGTCAGGTAAAGCCGTTCTTTCAACTCTAAGATGATTGAAGCGATTCCCTTGGAGGGTTCGCCTGACGGCATTTTCAGTTCGACCGGAAGACGTGCATGAACGGCAATCGCCAGACCATCGATGATAGCACTCTGGAAGCGGCGGCGACGTGGGTTGCGAAGTTGCAGTCCGACGACGCGACGGCCGCCGACCGTGCGGCGTTCGAACTCTGGGTTTCCGCACATCCCGATCACCGGTTGGCCTATGAAGAATTGCGGGCGCTCTGGAGCGATCTCGGAGACGTGCCGATCCCCAGCGAGCGCCTCGGTGAATTGCGCGCCCAACGCCGCCGTCGGGTCGGCGGTTTCGTCGGGCTCTGTCTTGCAGCGGGTCTCGTCATGCTCTCGCTGGCGACGCCCTACGGCGACCGCTGGCGCGCCGACTTTTACACCGGCGTCGGTGAAATCAGGCGGATCACCCTGGAGGACGGGACCGAAGTCGACATGAACACCGACACGGCTCTCGTGGTTCGCTACGAGCAAGGCCGCAGAAAGGTGCGACTCCTGCGCGGCGAAGCATTCTTTGCCGTTTCGAAGAACCCGCTTCGGCCGTTTGTGGTCGAAGATGGGGCGCTGAGCGCGATGGCATTGGGGACCCGGTACTCCGTAGGCACGGCCGGTGCAGAACGAGCCGCCGGCGTCCAGGTGGAGGAGGGCCGCGTTGAGGTCGCGGCGGCCGGCCAGAAAGCGATCCTGGGTGCGGGCGAGGTGGCAACGATCGACAAACAGGGACGCCTGTCCCTGTCGAAGACGGATGTCGCGGCCGGGACGGCGTGGCGCGACGGCAAGCTCGTCTTTTCGCGCCGCCCGCTGCGCGACGTCCTGGCGACCCTCGAGCGCTACCGTCACGGCCGAATCCTGCTGCTCGACGAGGCGGCGGGCGGTCTCGATGTCTCCGGTATCTTCGATCTGCACGACACCGACGCTGCCCTGCAGGTTCTGGAAGCCAGTTTGCCGCTGCGTGTCATGCGGATTTCGGGCCTGATGGTCGTCGTTCAGTCGCGCTAGGAAAAACCCAAGCAGGCAAGGCCGCTCCAGGCCTGGCCATATTCATCGCTCAAAAAAATCGTCCGGTGACGTCAGGAGATCGCGTTCCCCGAACTCTTATTCAGAAGTGGCGGCGCTGCACATGGATCGAGGCAGCCTGCCCAGGAGTTGAGTAGGGGATCTCGGATGAGAATTATGCAGGGTCGCGGATCACGACGCCATTCTTTCACACGCCTGGCGCTTGCCGGCGTTTCTTTCATCGCCTGCGCGACGGCAGTCCAGGCACAGGCGACAACGGCACTGGCCGCGGTCATTGCGCCGAAGGCGTTCGCCGTTCCCGCGGGATCCCTCGAAGCGGGCATCCTGAAACTTGGCCAGCAGGCCGACCTGCGCCTTCTTTATCCGAGCACGCTGACGAGCGGAAAGACCACCAGCGGCGTCAGCGGCACGCTGGCGACGGAAGCGGCCGTTGCATCGCTTCTGGAAGGAACCGGCCTTCGCTATCGCTTCGTCGGTGAGAAGACCGTGCAGATCTTCGATCCGTCGGATGCAACGATCACCACCGGCGCCGTCGTCAAGGATGGCGCGACACAACTCGAAAAAATCACCGCGACCGGTGAGCGGACCGGTGCTGAGGGTATTGTCGAGACCGACGGTTATGTCGCGAAATCGGCGCGCGTCGCCACCAAGACCGATACGCCGGTCATGCAGACGCCGCAGTCGATGTCGGTGATCAGCCAGAAGCAGTTGCAGGACCTGAAGCCTCAGAACCTGCAGGAGGCGTTGAACTATACGCCCGGCGCCCGCGTTGGCCAGTACGGCGCCGAACCGCGCTTCGACGCCTTCAAGGTCCGCGGCATCGACCTGACGCTGACCGGCATCTTCCGCGACGGCCTGCGCCAGATTGCGAGCCCGAACGGCCTCTTCCGGCTGGAGCCCTATGGCGTCGAGGCGATCGCCATCCTGCGCGGCCCGGCGGCCTCCATCTACGGCGCCAGCAGCTCCGGCGGCATCGTCGACATCGTTTCGAAGCGGCCGACCAGCGATCCGCTGCGCGAAGTCGAAGTCCAGTACGGCTCCTACGGTCGGGTGCAGGGCGCCTTCGATGTTTCCGGGCCGCTCGATGACGAAGGCACGATGCTCTATCGCATGACCGGCCTTGCGCGTGACGGGCGCACCGAAATCGAGGCGGTCAAGGACGATCGTCTGTTCATCGCGCCCGCCTTCACCTGGCAGCCGGACGAGGGCACCAAGTTCACGCTGCTCGGCGAATACATGGATTCGACGACCGGTGGCACCTGGGGCTATCTCAACCGCTACGGGCCGGACGGCAAGTCGATCGGCGCGATCCCGACCTATGGTGGCGACGCCCGCTTCAACGATTTCACCCAGAAGCAGGCGCGTATCGGTTATGAGCTCGAACATGAGCTCTCAGACAACGTCACGCTCTTTCACAAGCTGCGCTACTCCGACATCTCGACGCGGCAGGAATGGGTGTTCGCCAAGTATCCGGGCCTGACCGTCGAGGACAATACCGGCCTTGCCAGCGACACCTATCTGAAGTTCGACTTCGACACGGGTGCCGCCGCGCACCAGCTGATCGCCGGCATCGACTACAGCTACATGAAGTACACCTCGCAGCAGGGCAGCGGGCCGGATCTCTTTACCGACGACTTCACCTATGTGCCGAAGCTGACCTCGACCCAGAAGCAGTCGCAAATCGGCATCGGCATCTACATCCAGGACCAGATCGAGTATGAGGCCTGGCGCCTAACGGCGGGCCTGCGCCACGACTGGGTGGACAACAAATATTCGGTCGACGGAAGGCGCTTCAACCGCGACGACAGCGAGACGACAGCGCGCGCCGCCCTCGGCTACGTGCTGCCGAACGGCATGATGCCCTATGTCAGCTACGGCACGGCTTTCGTTTCCAACCCGGGCGTGATCCTCAATCTCGGCGGCACCGATACGCCGGCGATGCCGACGCTCGGCAAGCAATGGGAAGCGGGCGTCAAGTACGAGATCCCCGGCCAGAATGCGACGATTACGGCCGCCGTTTTCAACATTGACCAGGAAAACGCCACCGTCTACGAGACGTCCTCGGGTCTCAATTTGCTGCGCCAGCTTGACCTCAGGTCGCGCGGTTTCGAACTCGAAGGCACGGCCTCGCTCGACAATGGCTGGAACTTCATCGCGTCCTATTCCTACAACGACGTCGAAATCACCAAGCTGACGTCGGAAACGCTCGGCAACCAGCTGAATTCCTCGCCCTACCATATGTTCTCGCTCTGGGCGGATTACGAGGTGCAATCCGGCGTGCTCGAGGGGCTCGGCGTCGGTGCCGGCGTGCGCTATGTCGGATCGAGCTTCGGCGACAACGTCCACACGCCGATCCTGAACAACCAGGCGCGCACCTTCGTCGACGCGTCGGTCCGCTACGATCTCGGCGCCGCCAATCCGAACTTCGAGGGCGTGCGGCTGCAGCTCAACGCGACCAACCTCTTCAACGAGGTCGAGCAGCTCTGCACCACGGGCTTCTGCTACTTCGACGAAGGCCGCAAGGTCGTCGCCAGCGTGCGCTATCGCTTCTGATGGCGTCGGAAAAGGCAATCCAGCCAAGGCCGTCGCCGGCCGCGATCTTCTTCGCGGTCGGTGGGCTCTATGTCGCGCAGAGCGTGATCGGCGGGCTGACGATGCTCGGCCTGCCGGCGGTCTTGCGGACGCAAGGCCTCCCGCTCGACCAGATCGGCCTCGTCTATCTGACGGTGCTGCCCTGGGCGCTGAAGTTCCTCTGGTCGCCGCAGGTGGAGCGTTTCCGCCTGCCGGCGGTCGGCCGCAACCGCTCGGCGGTCATCATTGTCGTCGGCGGCACGCTGTCGGCGCTGATGCTTGCGGTTCTCGGGTTCATCGGCCCGGAGCGGCTCTTCCCCGTTCTCGCCTGCGTGGTGTTCATTGCGCTCTTCACCTCGACCGTCGACATCGGCTGCGACGGTTACGCGGTCGAGACGCTGGCCGAAGAACACCACGGCTGGGGCAACGCCGCCCAGGTCGGCGGCGCCTATGTCGGCTCAGCGATCGGCGCCGGGCTGTTTCTGGTTCTGGTCGATCGGTTCGGCTGGGCGCCGGCCGTTTGGGTGATGGCGCTCGTCGTGCTTTTGCTCGGCCTTCCCTTCCTGTTTGGCCCGGGTTCGCGTCCGACGAGCGCAACGCGCAGCCATGTTCCGTCGCTGAAAGCGGCGCTCATCCGGCCGGAAGTGCGCAAAGGTCTGCTGCTCGCGGCGATCTACGTCTCGGGGCAGAAATGGGGCCTCGCCATGCTCGGCCCCTTCCTCATCGACTACGGCTTCGACCTTGCTTCGGTCGGTATGCTCAATGGCGTCGGCAGCATGCTCGTCGGCTTCGGCGGTGCGCTGTTCGGCGGCTTGCTCGTACGGCTGTGCGGCGCTGCCACGGTGCTGATCGGCGCCCTGCTCTTGCAGGTCACGATGCTGATCGCCTTCGCCTATGTCGGGGCGTCAGCCGATGTCTCGCGGCCGCTCGTGATGACCCTTGCGGTCGCCAGTTCTTCCGGCGTCATGGCGATCGGCTTCGTGGCGCTCTATGCCCAGTTCATGGGCTGGGCCGATCCGCGCCAGGCGGGTGTAGACTTCACCCTGTTCCAGTGCATGGACAGCCTCATCAGCATGGCCGGCGGCCTAGGTGCCGGCTGGATTGCCGAGCGTTTCGGCTATTCCGCCTTTTTTCTTTGCGCCGCCGGCGTTTCAACGGTCGCCGTGCCTCTGCTGGCGCTCCTGTTGCGGCGGCAGCCGATGCGGCGGCCACGCCTGCCGCCGACGCGCCAGCTTAGTAGTTGACAACCGGCAGGTAGATGATCGGCTGCCGGTCACGGACCAGGGCTATGCCCTCATGGCCATAGAGCACGCCCCTATGTTTGCTTCGGCACAGCCACAGTGTGTCTCCCGTCACCATGGCGTCCAGCAAGGGCGCGATCACGACATGTGGGTCGGGAAGCCGGTCTAGTAGGTCTGCGGGCACCTTGCCTGCCATACGTTCGATCGTCCGGACGATCCATTCCCTGAGGTCCTGTGGTGTGGTCTCCCGCACCAGTTCCAGGTCTACGGGATTGTAGCGCAGTCTATCATTGCTGCTCATCTCTTTGAACTCATGAAGGATTTGGGGTGGTACGAGCAATCTCCGTCGTCGGCCGGTTGCGGAACTGTCGGCGATAGCTTGCTGGCGAGATGGAGAGGGCGCGGGTGAAGTGCTGGCGGAAGGAAACAGTGGAGCCGAAGCCGGCCATCTCCGCCACGTGATCGACGGAACAGGAACCGGTCTCAAGCAGGCGTTGGGCGACGGCGAGCCGCTGCTGAAGAAGCCATTGGGTGAAGGTCGTTCCCGTCTTCTTGCGGAAATGGCGGGTGAAGCTGCGCAGGCTCATGCCGGCGTGATCCGCCAGCCGTTCCAGCGAAAGCGGCTCATCGAGATGTTCGATCGCCCAGGCGATCGTTGCGCTGAGCGGGTCGCCGCTGCCGGGAGCGGGCAGGGGCGCCTCGATATACTGCGCCTGGTCTCCGTGGCGATGCGGTGCAACGACCAGCCTGCGGGCGATGCGGTTGGCGATCTCCGCGCCGTGGTCGTTGCGGACGATGTGCAGGCAGCAGTCGATCGCCGCCGCCGTGCCGGCCGAGGTCAGGATATCGCCCTCGTCGATGTAGAGCGCGTTACGGTTCAGGGCGACCTGCGGATGGGCGCGTTCGAATTCGTCGGCCCAGGCCCAGTGCGTAGAAGCCGTTCGCCCGTCGAGCAAGCCGGCCTCCGCCAGGACAAAAGTGCCGAGGCAGAGGCCGACGATGCGTACACCCCTGTCGTGTGCGGTGCGTAGCGCGTTCAGCAGGGCTGCCGATGGCCGGTTACCCGGATCGTCCCAGGCCGGCACGATGATCGTGTCCGCTTCGCAGAGGCTGGAGAGGTTATGCTCCACTTCGATGCTGAAGCCCGACATGGTGCGGATAGAGCCAACCTTTTCACCTGCGATCAGCAACCGGTACCGTGGCACGCCGAGCTTCAGGAGGTCATCGCCGAAGACGATGCAGGGCACGGACAGATGAAACGGGCTGATGCCCTCGAAGGCGACGACGGCGACGGTGTGCATTGTGCGACTATCCGATGACATGTTGGCCGGAACCTATCATATATTGTCATTCAGGCCACTTTCGTGTGTTCGCAGCTTTCGCGATCTTCGCGGGCGTCAGATTGCGAAAGGAACCTCCCATGACACAACACCCGACCATCCGAACCATCGCTGGCGCTCCTGCTCCCGAAAGCCTCGATCCCGCGAAGACGGCCCTGCTGGTGATCGATTTTCAGAACGAGTATTTTGCCGGTCGCATGCCGATCCCGGATGGGGAGAAGGCGCTCGCCAATGCGAAACGGCTGATCGAACGCGCCGACACCGAGGGCATGAAGGTCTACCACGTCAAGCACGTGACGCCGGCCGGCAGCCCCGTGTTTGCCGAGGACAGTGCGACCTCTGACTTCCACCGCGACATCCGGCCGGCGGCCAACCATTCCGTGGTGCGCAAATCGTCGGTGAGCGTCTTCGCCAGCACCGACCTCGGCGAGCAGCTCAAGAAAACCGGGGTCGATACGCTCGTCATCATCGGGCTGATGACGCATGCCTGCGTCGCTGGTGCCGCGCGCGATGCCGTGCCACTCGGCTTCAACGTCATCGTTGCAGCGGATGCCTGCGCCACGCGCGACCTCGACACCAGCGACGGCGACGTCGTTCCACATGCCATGCTGCATCGCGCGTCGCTGGCGACGATCGACGACACGTTCGGCGATATCCTGACGACCGATCAGATCCTGTCACTCGCGCGTCGGTCCTGATCTGCGCATAGGCTACCGGTTCGGCCCGGAGAATGCTCAGGCCGAACCGCGCAGCATGATCTCGGCGCTGAGCAGAATGCGCTCATCCTCGGGGAAGGCACCGCCGTCGTCGGAGCTTTCCCCGAGCTTGAACAACAAGAGTTCGATCGCCAGTCGGCCGATCTCGTTGTAGTTCTGCGCCACCGTCGTCAGCGGCGGGCAGGTGTAGCGCGACAGCGGATGGTCGTCATGGCCGGCGACGCGCAGATCGGCGTCGGCGTCGCGGCCGACCTTGAGGCCGGACTGGAAGGCGGCGGCGATGACGCCGAAGGCGACGCGGTCGTTGGCGCAGAGCACCGTCTGCGTCGGGAAGCCGCCGGCGCCGAGGATGCGCAGCGTTTCGTCGAAGCCGAATTTCTCAAAATCCCAGGAGGCGTTCGGCGTGGTCTCGACCAGCGCCGGCTCCATCTTCAACTGCTGCATCGCTTCAAGATAGGCGCCGCGCCGCGCCAGGGCGTTGTTGTTGACCGGCGGCATGCCGAGATAGCAGGGCGGGCTTCCCGAGCGGCAGAGATAATCGACCATCAGGCGGAAGCTCTGGCGGTTGTCGGTGCCAACGAAAGAGGAGCTGTCGTCAAGCGGCGAGTCCACGTAGATCAGCGGAATGCTCTCGCCGAGTGCGGTCAGGGTCTTGTGATGCGACTGCACACCGAGCGGCGCGATGATGGCACCGGCGACGTTCATCGACTTGAAGGTCTCGATCGCCCGCTCTTCCATCTCGGGCCGACCGTCGGAAGAAAGAACGAAGGCGAGGAAGCCCGCCTGGTTGGCGATGTGCTCGATCCGGCGCGTCAGCGCCATGTAGAAGGGGTCGGTCGAGTTCGGGACGATGACGCCGAGGATATTGGTGCGGCGGCGGTTCAAGTTGACGGCAAAGATGTTCGGGCGAAAGCCGGACTGCTTGATTGCCGCCTCGATGGCATCACGGGTCTTTTTCCTGACCGAGCCCGGATCATTGAAGTATTTCGAGACCGTCGGCCGCGACAAGCCGACGAACTCCGAGAAATCCTCCATCGTCTTGATCTGTCTGTCCACGGTCGCTGTACCCCATATTGTTTTGATTTCGTTTATAGGTTCATTTCGAGGGGATAGGCAGTACCGGCTCGCAAATATTCACCGAACATAGGGCCTGACGCTAAGCGCGGCAGGCTGCAAAATAATCCTCGAGAACCCTGTCGACCGCGGCAATCGCCAGCGGTTTTGCCTTGGCGGCAACTTCGCCGTCACGCACGCGCTCGTAACTGCCCGGAAGATACTGGCTGATCAGAGTTTCCGGGATGTTGACGCCTTCAAGCAGCGACAGAAGTTCTTCCACCGCGGCAGCAACCTTCGGGTGCGGCCAGTAATAGCGGATGCGGTCGCTGTAGGAGAAATGCCGCTGCAGCCGCTGGGCCTCCGGCGAGCCGTGGTAATACTTGCCCCAGTTGGCCGGTTCCTCGCGCATGACGCTCTCGGTGACCGATGCCAGCGTCTGCTTGCGCGCGTCGGGGAAGAGGAAGGCGGCGATCTGGTCGAGGCCGTAAAGCGCCTCGCGCAGTGCGAAGGTGAGGCCCGGGCCGACCTTGAGAATGGCGAAACCGTCGGAGACGAGATCGCGAAGCGCTTCCGGTGTCTGGTAGTCGGTCGAATGCGCCTCGAAGACGATGCCGTCGAGTTGTCTCAAGCTGGCGCTGAGCTTTGCCGCTTTCTCCCTGTCATAGGCGATGACATTCTCGTTGCCGAACTCGACGCCCGGCTGGACGACTGCGCCGACGACACGCTTGAAGGCGTTTGCGGCGCCCGCCGCTTCGAAGGCCCGGCGATGGACGTCGACCGTCTCGATTGCCGCCTCGGGCGCCGTGACCACCAGCGTATCCAGTTCTTCGAGCGCGCCGCCCGGAACCGGGACTTCGGTGCCGATGATATAGACGGGAGCGATCCCCACTTGGCCGGCAATGGCGGCTTCGGCGGCGGCGGCAAGCCGTGCGGCGCGTTCCGCCGTCACCGCATCGGGCAGCGCCACCGGCTCGCCGGCGCAGCCCATGCTGGTATCGAGATGCAGCTTGGTGAAGCCGGCCTTGGCATAGGCCTCGATCATGGTCACCGCCTTTGCCATCGCGTCTTCCGCGGGCAGGTGCTTCCATGGGTTCGGGCCGAGATGGTCGCCGCCGAGGATGATCTTGTCCTTTGGGAAGGAAACGCGGTCGGCGATGCCGGCGACGAAACGGGTGAAATCGGCGGGCGTCATGCCGGTATAGCCGCCATCCTGGTTGACCTGGTTGCAGGTCGCCTCGATCAAGAGCGCTGCATCTTCTTCAAGGGCGCGCAGCATGGCCGCTTTGATCACCAGCGGATGCGCCGAGCAGACGGAGGGAATGCCACGCGGGCCGGGCCGCTCGCTCCAGCGAGCGATGTCGATCAGAAGGTTCTGTTGCATGGCGATCAGGCCTTTCGCGCGTTGATGAAGGTTTCGAGATCGGCGCGCGTCGAGGCGCCTTCCATCGGGCCGGAGATCATGACGGCGCGTGCGCCCGAGGCGTTGGCGAATTCCAGCGCTTCAGCGGGCTCCGCCCCGTTCAGCCAGAAGGTGACGAAGGTCGCGCCGAAGCAGTCTCCGGCGCCGGTGGGATCGACCTCCTCAACAGCAAAGCCGGGATGCGAGAGCGTGATTTCCCGATCGAAATAGCTCGCGCCTTCAGCGCCGCGCTTGACGACGATCACCTTGATGCCGGCGGCAAGCAGTTCCGAAACCGCCTCGGCCTCGGTCTTCGCCTTGGTGAACAGGAAGAGCTCCTGCCCGCTCGGCAGGAAGACGTCTGTCCTGGCAAGCACCGCGCGCAGCGCCTCGCGCATGCCGGGGCTATCGAGGATTTCCGGCCTGAGGTTCGGATCGAAGGACACCGTGCCGCCGGCCGCCTTGATCATCTCGATCGCTGCGATAATGCTCTCCACCACGCTTGGTGCGTAGAGCGACGAGCCCATCACATGCAGATGGCTGCAACCGCGCACCAATGCCCGCGCGGCGTCATCGAGACGGATCGCGCCGCAGGCGCTGTGGCGGATATTGAAGACGAAGGCGCGGCTGCCGTCGGGGCGATAGCGCACGAAGGCGCTGCCGGTGGTGCCGAGCGGATCAACCGCGATGCCGGAGATGTCGACGCCATCAGCCTTCAGGCGGTCGAGATTGACGTGGCCGAAATCGTCGTCGCCGACGCGCGAGATGATCGCGGCTGCCTGCCCGAGTTTGCCGACCTGGTCGATGAAGATCGCCGGTGCGCCGGAGGGGTAGGGGCCGATCAGGGGCGTCGCCTGGCGGAAGCCGTCGCCCTTCTCGGTCGCGATGATCTCCACGAGGATTTCGCCGATCGTCAGTATCTTGTGCATGGGTGTGTTTCTCTTCGGAGGATCAGCGCTTTGCTTGCTTGGCGCGCACGTCGAGCCAAACGGCGATCAGGATCACCAGGCCCTTTACGATGAGCTGGTAGAAGTAAGGGACGGACAGCATGTTCATGCCGTTGTTCATGACGCCGATGATGAGCGCGCCGATCAGCGTGCCGACCATAGTGCCGACGCCGCCGGCAAGCGAGGTGCCGCCGAGCACGGCCGCGGCGATCGCGTCGAGTTCGTAGCTCATGCCGGCATTGGTCTGAGCGGAGAACAGGCGCGAGGACAAGAGCACGCCGCTGATCGCCGCCATCACGCCCGAGATCATGAAGATGGTGATCTTCAGTCGGTCGACCTTGATGCCGGAATAGACCGCCGCTTCGCGGTTGCCGCCCGTCAGATAGGCGCGGCGACCGAAGCTCGTCTTGCTCAGAAGGATGTGGTTGACCACGAACAGAACGGCGACCACCCAGATGATGATGGGCAGGCCGAGGAAGCTCTCCGTGCCGATGGCGGTCCAGGTCGCATTCTCGATCATCGCCGGCGCGCCGTTGGTCGGCAGGCTGACCATGCCGCGGTAGATGCCCATCGTCGCTACCGTGACGATGAAGGAGGGCAAGAGCAGCTTCGCCGTCAGCACGCCGTTCAGCATGCCCATCAGGGCACCCGCCAGCAGCGTGACGACCAGCGCCGGCGCGAAGCCGAGACCGAAGGCGAAACATTGCGCCCCAGCCATGCCGGCCACTGCGATGATCGAGCCGACCGAAAGGTCGATCTCGCCGAGCAGGATCACCCAGGTCATGCCGAAGGCAGCGATCGCCACCACCGCCACCTGCTGCAGGATGTTCATGAAGTTGACGACCGACATGAAGCGCGGATTGAGGAAGGAGAAGATGACGCAGAGCATCACCAGCGACAGAAGGATGCCGCCATATTGTTTCAACGCCCGCATGAAGGCGGCCTGGGTCTCGGATTGCTGTGTCATGATTGGAATCCCGTTGCGTGCGCCATGATTGTTTCCGGGTTGAGGTCGGCGCCGGACAGGGTCGCGCCGACGACGCCCTCGTGCATGACGACGACGCGGTCGCTCATTCCGAGAACCTCCGGCAGCTCGGAGGAGATCAGCAGGATCGCCGTGCCCTCGGCCGCCAGCTGGCGGATGATCTTGTAGATTTCAAACTTGGCGCCGACGTCGACGCCACGGGTGGGCTCGTCGAGGATCAGCACCTTGGGCCGCGTCAGCAGCCACTTGGCGAGCACGATCTTCTGCTGGTTGCCGCCGCTGAGCGAACCTGAGGGCGTGTCGAGTGAATGGGTCTTGATGGCGAGCCGCCCGACTTCGGTGGCAGCGGCGTCGCGCTCGGCGCGCTTGCGGGTGAAGCCGAACGGTCCGGTGAAATCGGCAAGGGCCGCCATCGAGATGTTCCAGCCGACGCTGTGGCTGAGAACGAGGCCTTCTTCCTTACGGTTTTCGGTGACGAAGCCGATGCCGCGCGAAATCGCCTCTGCCGGCGAGCGGAAACGAACCGGCTGCCCCTCGAAGCGAACCGTGCCGGTCGCCGCCTTCATGCCGAACAGTGCGTTCATCACTTCGGAGCGGCCGGAACCGACGAGGCCGAAAAAGCCGAGGATTTCGCCGGGGCGGACGTCGAAGGAGATGTCGTCGAACTCGCCGTCACGGGTAAGATCGTCGACCGCAAGAACCGGGGTCGCATCCGCCTTCTGCTCATGGGCCGGCGGCGGATAGATCTCGTCCATGCGGCGGCCGACCATCAGCGCGATCAGCGCCTCGATGGTGACATCGTCACGATCATGGGTGGAGACATATTCGCCATCGCGAATGACGGTGATGTCGTCGCTGAGCCGCATGATCTCTTCCATGCGGTGCGAGATGTAGATGACGGCGACGCCACGTTGCTTCAGCCGGGTAATGATCTCGAACAGAATCTCGGCTTCGCTGTCGCTGAGCGACGAGGTCGGCTCGTCGAGAATGACCACCTTGGCCTCATGGCTCAGCCCTTTGGCGATCTCCACGAGCTGGCGCTGGGCGATCGAGAGATTGCCGACCTTCTCGCTGACGTCGATCGGCAGGCCGAGATCGGCGACGATTGCGCGGGCCTTGGCGACCAGCGCCTTGTCGTTGATGAACCCGAAGCGGCGCGGCTCGCGGGTGGCAAGAATGTTTTCGGCCACCGTCAGGTTGCTGCAGAGGCTGAGCTCCTGGAAGACGATCGCAAGCCCGAGGGCTGCGGCGTCCTGCGGATCGGCCGGCCGGTAGGGGCGCCCATCAAGCGTGATGACGCCCGAAGTTGCCTCGTGCACGCCGGCCAGAATCTTCATCAGTGTCGATTTGCCGGCGCCGTTTTCGCCGAGCAGCGTGTGCACCCGGCCGCGCCTGACCTTGAGACGCATGCTTTTCAGCGCCGCGACCTGACCGAAGGATTTGGTGACGTCACTGATCTCGAGGATGGTGTCCGTGGTCGAACCATGCATGGTGGCCTCCATACGACGCCGCGCGTCCCATTCGCGCGCTCAAAGGGCGAGCCGAGGCGCCTCCGGCCATATGCCGGAGCGCTCACTCCTGAGGTTGCCGCCGCCCGGCGGCGGCGGCTGTCCTGGGAGGACTTATTTCGCGGTGTAGACGCCGGGAACGATCGGCTGTTCGGCCGGTACGGTCTCGCCGGCGGCGACCTTGACGGCGGTGTCGACCGCCTGCTTGCCCATCTGGTCCGGGAACTGCTGGATGACGCCTACCATGACCGGATTGGTGTCGACGGCGTCGCGGGCTTCCTTCATGCCGTCAAAGCCGATGACCTTGACCTGGGATTCAAGGCCTGCGGCCTTGACTGCGACGGCAGCGGCGAGTGCTGCATCGTCGCCGAAGCCGAAGATACCGGTGATGTCAGGATTGGCTTGCAGCATGTTCTGGGCGGCGGCGAGCGCTTCGGCGCGGGTGATGCCGGTCTGGATCGCGACGATCTCCATGTCCTTGTGCTTGGCGATCGCTTCCTTGAAGCCGTTGACGCGGTTCACCACCGACTGGACCGTCGGGTAGTCGATGACGGCGACCTTGCCCTTGTTGTCGAGAACCTTGGCCATCAGTTCGCCGGCCTTGACGCCGCCGGTGAAGTTGTCGGTGCCAATATGCGAGGTGACGGTGGCGCCATTGGCCGGAACGTCGACGGTGATCACCTTGATGCCGGCCTTCTCGGCCTTCTCGATCGCGGCGCGCACGCCTTGGCTGTCGACCGGCGAAATGACGATGACGTCGACGCCCTTGACGATGAAGTCCTCGACGTCGGCGAGCTGCTTGTTGAGGTCCTGGTTGGCGATCGAGACCTCAAGTTTGACGTTCTTGGCTTCGGCTTCGGCTTTCATCGCGTCGGCGAGCTCGATGTAGAACGGATGCTGCTGGGTGAGCAGCGATGCGCCGATGCCGTCGGCAAAGGCCGTGGAGGCAAGGAGCGAGAGCGCCGTGCCGGCGACGAGCGATTTCAGAATGCGGGACATGTTCATGGTTTCCTCCCTGGAAACGGCGCGGGCCTTCGGTGTTGTGCAGCCAAGCTGGCGAGGCCCTCCCACCGCCGTCTTGGTGAGGGCGTAAAAACCACGAAACTTTGCGCGCGTCAATTTTTAAAAATACGCAAACAAAAAATAAAAAGCATACCGAGGAAATTTACTATACCTCCCCACGGTTCATCGCAGCCTGCTGAGCAGCCGCAAGGGCTCCCTCCAACTTCGTTGCGCGGATGACTTGCCTTTGCCCCTCCTCGCGCCAGATAGCGTGGCAAACGGTGACGGAGACGAGATCATGTCTGAGACCAGCAAGACGGCGTTGGTCCGAATCCTCGGGCGGGTACAAGGCGTTAGCTTCAGGGTTTGGGCCCGTGACGAGGCGCAGAAGCTCGGTCTCGTCGGATGGGTTCGAAACGAAGCCGATGGCTCGGTTGCCGCTCTGATCAGCGGTCCGGAGGAGGCAATCACCCTCATGCTCGAGCGTCTGCATGAAGGGCCGCCGGCCGCATGGGTTTCGAAGGTCGTTGCCGAGTTCGTCGAAGCGCCGGAAGACGTCAGCGGCTTTCGGATCACCAGATAGGCATTCGTGCCTCTGGTGATGCTGCCCAATACAGGTTGAGCTTCAGTTCTCCCGCCGCATCAGAGCGCGCGGCTGTCGCAATGGGCACAGCCCTGCGGCGATCGTGCGCGAAATCAATGTTGCGCTTCGAGACCGCTCGTTCTCCGCTCGCGGCCATAGGCACGGAGAAACGTCCTGACCGCCTGATGGGCGCTGACTTCCAGTTCCGCTTCGCTCGGGGCCTCGCCGAAAAGCCCGCCCATCTGCAAGTCTGCCTTGATCAGCGCGATGAACTGCCGGGCGGCGAGGTCGAAGTCATCGATGTCGAGCGGTGCTGAATGGGCGAGCCGGGCAAAAAGCGCCGCCAGCGCCCTGTCGGTCTTGCCCGGGCCCTGTTCCCGCCAGAACTGGAACAGATGCGGATAGCGATTGCCCTCCGTCGCGATCAGCTTCTGGATGAACTTGGCGTCCTGGTTGCAGATGCAGCTCTTGTTGAGGCGCACCGCAAAGGCGGCAAGCTCTTCCTCGAGGTTGTCGGCCTTTTCGGGAAACGTCGCGAGGATGGAGAACAGCATGCCATTGGCGCGATCCATAATGTCCTGGATCACCGCCATGAACAGCGTCTCTTTTTCGCGGTAATGGTTGTAGATGGTCTGGCGCGACACGCCGGCTTCGGCGGCGATCTCGTCGATGGCCGCGCCGGAAAAGCCCTCCCGGCAGAACACCTCGGCTGCCGCCTCCAGGATCGAGACGCGTTTCGCCAGCTGTCCTTTTTGCACGCGGGGGTCCGGCGAGGCGAAGTCATGTTTTTTCATAGAGCGAAGATAGAGCCCATTGACGATTTAGACAATGCTGTCTAATTTTACAGCTGTGTCCAAATTAATGGACTAAGTAGTCAGCGCAGGATGCGTCTCCCAAACGTTCGATCCTGGCACGACCGTCATCTTTTCGAGTTTCAATCCTGGCGGCAGCAATGCTGGCCTCGTGCCGGAGCGTTGTCGCCATTTCTGAAAGATCATTGCCATGACAGCGTCCTTCCTTCGCACGGCCATCGTCCTCGGTCTGATTTCGGCGATCGGTCCCTTCGCAATCGACATGTATCTGCCTGCCTTGCCGTCGATCGGCAAAGACCTGGCTGCTGAAACCGGCGTCGTGCAGCTCAGTCTGCTCTCGTTCTTCATTTCCTTTGCCATTTCGCAGCTCCTCTACGGACCGCTTTCCGATATCTGGGGACGCAAGGCGCCGCTCTATCTCGGCATCGGCCTCTTCACCGTTGCCAGCGTCGGCTGCGCGCTCGCAAACGACATCGAAACCCTGATCGCCTTCCGCTTTTTGCAGGGCATTGGCGGCGCTGCCGGCATGGTCATTCCAAGGGCCGTCGTCCGCGACATGCACACCGGCGTTCAGGCGGCGCGGCTGATGTCGCTCTTGATGCTCGTATTCAGCATTTCGCCGATCCTGGCGCCACTGGCCGGCAGCGCGGTGATCCAGTTCTACGGCTGGCGCGGCGTATTCTATGCGGTGATGATCGCCGCCTTCATCGGGCTGATCCTGCTGTCGACGCAATTGCAGGAGACCCGGCCCAAAAAGGACCGCGCCGATAGCAGCCTGGGGAGCGCACTCGCCGCCTACCGCCTGCTGCTCAGAGATCGCAACTTCCTGACGCTCACCTTCATCGGCGGGCTCGGGATCTCCGGGTTCCTGGTCTATCTCGCCAACTCGCCCTTCGTGCTGATCGACCATTACGGGCTGACGCCAACGCAATACAGCATTGCCTTTTCGATGAATGCCGTTTCGTTCTTCGCGGTGTCGCAGGCGACCGGCTGGCTTGGCGAGCGTTTCGGCCTGGTGCGGGTGATGCACCTCGCCGTCGCCGCCTTTGCGCTCACCATGGCCAGCATGTTCATCGTCATGAGCCTCGGCTTCAACCAGTTGCCCGTCATGGCCGCCTTCCTGTTCGTCGGCTACGGTGTGCTCGGCCTGGTGATCCCGACATCGGCGGTGCTGGCCCTCGAGGACCACGGCGAAATCGCCGGCACCGCATCGGCACTGATGGGCACGCTGCATTTCGTCACCGCCGCCGTCGCGATGGTTGTCGCAAGCTTCTTCTTCGACGGAACCGCCCTGCCGATGGCCGGAGCCATCGCGGCTTGCGCGCTTGCCGCCTTCCTGCTGACGCAGGCAACGATCGGCCGCAGCCGGGTGGTCGCGGCGGAATAACGAACCCCTTTGATGCGCGGAGCCGCCCAAAGACATCATGTCCTCGGGCGGTTCTTCATGTTCCCGCAGGTGCCTGGGGTTCCTCAGAAATCCCAGTCCTCGTCTTCGGTCGCGACCGCCTTGCCGATGACGTAGGAGGAGCCGGAACCGGAGAAGAAGTCGTGGTTCTCGTCGGCGTTTGGCGACAGCGCGGAGAGAATGGCCGGATTGACCTTGCAGGCCTCAGCCGGGAACAGCGCCTCGTAGCCGAGGTTCATCAGCGCCTTGTTGGCGTTGTAGTGCAGGAACTTCTTCACGTCCTCGGTAAGCCCGACGCCGTCATAAAGGGCTTCCGTGTATTTGGCCTCGTTGTCGTAGAGTTCGAGCAGCAGGTCGAAGGCGAAGTCCTTGATTTCCTGCCGGCGTTCCTCGGTCAGCCTCTCCAGGCCGCGCTGGAACTTGTAGCCGATATAGTAGCCGTGCACCGCCTCGTCACGGATGATCAGCCGGATCATATCGGCGGTGTTCGTGAGCTTGGCGCGGCTCGACCAGTACATCGGCAGATAGAAACCGGAATAGAACAGGAAACTTTCGAGGAAGACGCTGGCGACCTTCTTCTTGAGCGGATCGGCGGAGGCATACTGCTCCATGATCAGCGCCGACTTCTTCTGCAGAAACTCGTTTTCCTCCGACCAGCGATAGGCGTCGTCGACATCGGGCGTCGGGCACAGCGTCGAGAAGATCGAGGAATAGGAGCGCGCGTGCACCGCTTCCATGAAGGAGATGTTGGAAAGCACCGCCTCCTCGTGCGGAGTGATGGCATCCTCCATCAGCTTGACAGCGCCGACGCCGTTCTGGATCGTGTCGAGCAGCGTGAGGCCGGTGAAGACGCGGATGGTGAGCTTCTGCTCCTCCGGCTTCAGGGTCGCCCAGGAGGGGATGTCGTTGGAGAGCGGCACCTTCTCCGGCAGCCAGAAATTGCCGGTAAGCCGGTTCCAGACCTCCAGATCCTTGTCGTCCTCGATGCGGTTCCAGTTGATGGCGCGGATGCGGTTTGCTGGCTTGGTGTGCATGTTCATTTCGTTGTCCTCTCGGGCGTGGACGCCCCTCATCCGCCTGCCGGCACCTTCTCCCCGCTTGCGGGGAGAAGGTGTATGCCGCGCCATCTCGCATAATCTGGGCCGTCAGTGTGGCAGGTACCCTCTCCCCGCAGGCGGGGAGAGGGTTAGGGTGAGGGGCACTTAATGGGAACGCGGCGCTACAACGCGCAGGAAACGCAGCCCTGGACCTGCGTGCCCTCAAGCGCCATCTGGCGAAGGCGGATGTAGTAGATGGTCTTGATGCCCTTCTTCCAGGCGTGGATCTGCGCGCGGTTTATGTCGCGCGTCGTCGCCGTGTCGCGGAAGAACAGGGTCAGCGACAGGCCCTGATCGACATGCTGGGTCGCAGCCGCATAGGTGTCGATGATCTTCTCCGGCCCGATCTCGTAGGCGTCCTGGTAATATTCGAGGTTGTCGTTGGTCATGAAGGCGGCCGGATAGTAGACGCGGCCAATCTTGCCTTCCTTGCGGATCTCGATCTTCGAGACGATCGGGTGGATAGAGGAGGTCGAGTGGTTGATGTAGGAGATCGAGCCCGTCGGCGGCACCGCCTGGAGGTTCTGGTTGTAGAGGCCCCCTTGCGTGACCGCCTGTTTCAGTTCCAGCCAATCGTCCTGCGTCGGGATGCGGATGCCGGCCGCTTCGAACAGGCCCTTCACCTTCTCCGTCGCCGGCAGCCATTCGGCTTCGGTGTATTTGTCGAAATATTCGCCTGACGCGTATTTCGAGTTCTCGAAGCCCTTGAAGGTCACGCCCTTCTCGACCGCCAGCCGGTTGGATGCGCGGATGGCGTGATAGGTCACCGTGTAGAAATAGATGTTGGTGAAATCGATGCCTTCCTCCGAGCCGTAGAAGATGCGCTCGCGGGCGAGGTAGCCGTGAAGGTTCATCTGGCCGAGCCCGATCGCGTGGCTGTCGTCATTGCCCTTTTCGATCGAGGGAACCGAAGAGATATGGCTCATTTCGGAGACGGCGGTGAGCGCGCGGATCGAGGTCTCGATCGTCTGGCCGAAATCCGGACTGTCCATCGCCGCGGCAATGTTCAGCGAGCCGAGATTGCAGGAGATGTCCTTGCCCATGCGGGCGTAGGAAAGGTCGTCGTTGAATTCGCTCGCTTCGCTCACCTGCAGGATTTCCGAGCAGAGATTGCTCATGGTGATGCGGCCGGCAATCGGATTGGCCCGGTTCACCGTGTCCTCGAACATGATGTAGGGGTAGCCGCTCTCGAACTGGATCTCGGCGATGATCTGGAAGAAGTCGCGTGCCTTGATCTTCCGCTTGCGGATACGCGCATCCTCGACCATCTCGCGGTACTTCTCCGTCACCGAAATTTCGGTGAGGGGAACGCCGTAGACGCGCTCCACGTCATAGGGCGAGAACAGATACATGTCCTCGTTGTTGCGGGCGAGCTCGAAGGTGATGTCCGGGATGACGACGCCGAGCGACAGCGTCTTGATGCGGATCTTTTCGTCGGCATTTTCCCGCTTGGTATCGAGGAAACGCATGATGTCCGGGTGGTGGGCATGCAGATAAACAGCACCTGCCCCCTGGCGGGCGCCAAGCTGGTTGGCATAGGAAAAGCTGTCTTCCAAGAGCTTCATCACCGGGATGACGCCGGAGGACTGGTTTTCGATCTGCTTGATCGGCGCGCCCATCTCTCTGATGTTGGTGAGCGACAGCGCCACGCCGCCGCCGCGCTTGGAGAGCTGCAATGCGGAATTGATCGCGCGGCCGATGCTCTCCATGTTGTCCTCGACGCGCAGCAGGAAGCAGGAGACGAGCTCGCCGCGTTGCTTTTTGCCGGCATTGAGGAAGGTCGGCGTCGCCGGCTGGAAACGGCCGGAAATGATCTCGTCGACGAGATCGCGGGCAAGCTGTTCGTTGCCGCGCGCCAGCGTCATCGCCACCATGCAGACTCGATCCTCGTAGCGCTCCAGGTAGCGCTTTCCGTCGAAGGTCTTCAGCGTATAGGAGGTGTAGTATTTGAACGCGCCAAGGAAGGTCGGGAAGCGGAACTTCTTCCCATAGGCGTGGTCGTAGAGGTCGCGGACGAAATTGAAGGAATACTGATCCAGCACCTGCTGTTCATAGTAGCCCTCGGTCACCAGATAATCGAGCTTCTCCCTGAGGTTATGGAAGAAGACGGTGTTCTGGTTGACGTGCTGGAGGAAATACTGCTTCGCCGCCAGCCGGTCCTTGTCGAGCTGGATGCGCCCCTCTTCATCATAGAGGTTCAGCATCGCGTTCAGCGCATGATAGTCCAGCGCCGCTTCCGTCGCCTTCAGGGGGCGTTCGAGTGTTGAGACGTCCAAAATCGTTCCATCCCGTTTCTGACATTGGCGACGTCTTCCTCGGTTCCGAGAAGCTCGAACCGGTAAAGGTAGGGCACCTGGCATTTGGCCGCGATGACGTCGCCGGCGATCCCATAGGTCGCGCCGAAATTGCTGTTGCCCGCGGCAATGACGCCGCGGATGTGAGAGCGGTTGCCCGCATCGTTGAGGAAGCGGATCACCTGTTTCGGCACCGCACCCCGGCCGTCGTCGCCGCAATAGGTGGGCACGACCAGCACGAAGGGCTCGGAAACCGTAAGCGAAGCCTTACTTTCCTTGAGCGGTATGCGCGCTGCGCGAAGGCCGAGCTTTTCGACGAAGCGATGGGTGTTTTCCGAGCGGCTGGAAAAATAGACGATCAGGCCCACCGCCTGTCTCCTCTAGGAAAGCGCGCTGATCTTGTCGGGGCGAAAACCCGCCCAGTGTTCGGGTCCGGCGACGACGACGGGAAGCTGCATGTAACCGAGGCCCTTGACCGTTTCGAGCGCGTCCTGGTCGATGGAGATATCAATGACCTCGTAGTTGACACCCTGGCGATCGAGCGCCCGGTAGGTCGCGGTGCATTGGACGCAGGCGGGCTTGCTATAGACGGTAACGTTCATTTCTTCCTCGTTTGGTCGGCTGGATGAGAGCATGAGAAGGTGCACGGACACGCAGCCGCGATCCGGCGAAATGCAGGGCTGTCATGGCTGTGGCTCGCTCGGATCTGGACGCCCGGGCATGCCTCTTCGTCAGCTGCGCGGGAAACCGCGCCTCTTGATTGGCGAGCGATAGAATTTCAATGACGCGGGCATGACTTCACCCCGAAGCTTTCGACAGGCTGCCGGGGAGACGTCGAGACGATCAGGCAGGCTCATCCTGCCGCACTACAGCGCCGTGCGTCCTATCAGACGCGCAAAGGTCGCTGTAGCACTTCGATTTGCTGCATGTTTTTATCCTTAAATCGGCGACGATTTAAGGAAACATGCAGTGGACTCAACCCCTCCGGACACCCCGCCCGTGGACGTTTATTGCTCGAGGCAGGTCTCCTGGCTCACGGGTCTCAGCTTCCATCCCGACCTTCCCGAGGCCTCATGCCTCAGTGGTCCAATTCCGGACAGTCGCTCGCCGTCTACAGTTGCGGGGGCAGCTACGGCATAGCCTGGCGAAAACTCGCCGACGCACCGTATTCCCGTCTTAGCTCTCAATCCCTGCGAATCGAGAGAACCTCGAACACTAGATATAGTAGTTCATCGCAAATCTGCGTCAATAGGTTCGAGGTGCCTGAAGCCGGGGAGAGAAGGTGATTTCTTTCGCCGTGTGGATAACAAGGAGTAAACGACGGGATGCGGCGAAACCTGTGGGTGGAGAGCTTCTCGGCTTCGAGCCCGGCGCTCGCTCCGTTGCCGATCACTTGCGAAGAGGCTCCGGCACGTCGCTTTTAGAAACGCCACGCCGGATCTCTCCCGAATTCGGTCCACGTGCTGGCAGGTGGCAGATCACGACAACTGCGCTGTCTCTTGCCTCTGCGCTCCGTCAATCGCAGAGCGACATGCTTACGTCTTTGTTTTCTCCGGGCTGGGCTCGAGGCGAAGCCCTTGCCATTTGCGGCGCGTCGCCGCAATCCCGCTCCGACGAGGGCGGTGACTTGCGCGGATTGCCGTCCGTCGGCCAATGCCACGGATCGGCAATATCGCCGATGTGCGCCCGGACGGTCTCGTGATCCCGCGTCAATCCGATATCCTTCAGCTGGAATTCGCTGAACGTATCGATGTCGATGGTCGGGTTGAGCGCGTTCCCGGCCCAGTTCAGGGCATGAAGGATCGTTGATCGCACTGCGCTAAGCATTGCTATCCTCTTTGTTTTTGCTGTTGTGTTCGCGAAAAAAGTGAGGATTTTTGCTGCTTCGCGCAAAGCGATTTCTCGCATGCTGGCATAAAGAATGCTTATGTCAGGGCCATGAGCAAGATTCCTCCCATGAGTGCCGTGCGCGCCTTCGAAGCGGCCGCCAGACATCTGAGCTTCACCCGCGCCGCCGACGAGCTCGGCATGACGCAGGCGGCGGTCAGCTACCAGATCCGGCTGTTGGAGGAGCGCATCGGCACGCCGCTCTTCGTTCGTCTTCCGCGCGAGGTTCGGCTGACGGCGGCCGGGCGGCAGCTGGCGCCGAAGGTGACGGAAGCGATCGACCTTCTCGGGGCGGCCTTCTCGGAGATTGCCGACAAGACCGAACACCACCTGCACATTTCCGTGCTGCCGACCGTCGTGTCGAGCTGGCTCGGCCAGCGGCTCGCCTCGTTCCAGACGGCCCATCCGAACATCAGCATCCGGGTGCACATGTCGACCGAGCTGATCGACTTCAAGCGTGACGCCATCGATCTCGTGGTGCGCAGCGGCAACGGCGACTGGCCCGGCAACGACGTGTTCCCGCTTTTCCCTATCGATTACATGCCGGTCTGCACGCCGTCTTTCATGGAGAAGCACCAGCTCAGGCATCCCTCGGACGTCCTGCGTGTACGGCGCTTCGGCAACGCCAGCTGGTGGCGGCGATGGATGATCGAAACCGGGGTGGAGCCACCGGCGAGCAACGGTACCGAACTGATCTTCGACGTCCAGGCGATGGACGTCACGACGACTTTGAACGACCATGGCATCGCGATTGCCGTTTCAACCTTCCTGATGGACGAACTGAAGAGCGGCAGGCTCATCCGGCCCTTCGACCATGTGGTAAGAGATGGTCGCGCCTATTGGCTGGTCTATCCGCAGAGCAGCAGGCGGCAGAAAAAGATCCAGGCTTTTCGCGATTGGATTATTGCCGAGGCCGACGCATCGAATGCGCTGCTGGCGACAGTCGTGGGCGATTCCAGGTCGGCATCACCTCAAGCCGGGGTCGGAGCGAGCGCGCTCATGAAACCTGAATAGGGCTTGCTGAGCGGCGACGCATAGGCCCCGCGCTTGCTGGTCATAAGTCCCTGTGACACGAGTGCTTCCGCCTGCTTGACCGCGGCCGAAACGCCGTCGATGACAGGGACGTCATAGTCCGCTTGGAGCGCCCGGGCGAGATCGGCCATGCCGGCGCAGCCGAGCACGATCGCTTCTGCGCCATCCTGATTGAGCGCCAGCTCGATCTGGCGCCGGAGTTTGGCGAGCGCGTCTGATGCCTTGTCCTCCAGTTCGAGCACCGGGATGTTGGCGGCGCGGACCCTTGCCCGGTCGCCCATGCCGTAATGCCGGACGAGATTCTCGATCAGCACCCGTGACCGTTCGAGCGTGGTGACCACGGTGAAACGTTGCGCCAGCATGGCAGCGGTCGCGACGGCGGATTCGCAGAGCCCCACCACCGGTATGCGGGCGAGCGCACGGGCCGCCTCGAGGCCGGTGTCGTCGAAGCAGGCGATGACCGCGGCATCGGCGCCTGCGGCCTCGCCGTCGCGGATTTCGGCGAGCAGGCCCGGCAGGGCGACGGCGCCGTCATAATGCCCCTCGATCGAGGCCGGTCCCGATCTGGAGGTGCGCGCGAGAATTTCCGTGGCAGGGTTGGCGACAGTCCGAGCGGCCGCGGCTGCCTTGGCCGTCATCGACGCGGTGGTGTTGGGATTGATGATCAGGATGCGCATCTAGCCTAGCTCAGCTTTGCCTGGCGGCGTCGCAAGGTCAGAATGACTGCGAGCGCGACGAGGATGATGGTGAAGGAGAAGAGGGTGGTGACCGTGCCGAGCGCATAGAGCACCGGCGTCGTCACATTCGTAGTCATGCCGTAGATCTCGAGTGGCAGAGTGTTGTAGCTGCCCGAAGTCATCAGCGTGCGGGCGAATTCGTCGTAGGAGAGCGTGAAGCCGAAGAGGCCGACGCCGATCAGGCTTGGCGCGATCATCGGCAGGAGAACGTGCTGGAAGGTCTGCCAGGACGTCGCCCCGAGATCGCGCGCCGCTTCTTCATAGGCCGGTGAGAACCGGTTGAAGACCGCAAACATGATGAGCACGCCGAAAGGCAGCGTCCAGGTGAGATGCGCGCCGAAGCCGGAGGAGTACCAGGCGGGCTTCAGGCCGAACTGCTGGAAGACGACGCCGATGCCGAGCGAGATGATGATCGACGGCACGACGAGACTTGCGACGGTGAGATAGAAGAGCGCGGTTGCGCCGCGGAAGCGTCGGCGGAAGGCAAGGCCTGCAAGCAGGGCGACTACGACGTTGACCGCCATTACCATCAGGCCGAGCGTAAAGGAGCGCCGGAATGAGGCGCCGAAGTCGCCGACCGCCTGCCGTTCGAACAGGTTGTAGAACCAGTGCAGCGATAGGCCGTTCAGCGGAAAGGTCAGGCCGCCGTCCGGTCCCTGGAAGGAGAGGATCAGCACGGCCGACAGCGGGCCGTAGAGAAACAGCACGAACAGCGTGAAGAAGGTTGCGAGCAGGTAGAATTCCTTGCCGCGTCTCTCGTGGTTCATGTCAAAGCTCCTTGCGGATGTCGACGACGCGCAGGATCGCGGCGACCATCAAGAGCACGACGATCAGAAGCACCACGGCATTGGCGGCCGCTGCCGGATATTGCAGCAGCGACATCTGGTTCTTCATCATCAGCGCGACGGAGGCGCTCTGGCCGCCGGACATGACCTGCACCGTTGAGAAATCTGCCATGACGAGCGTGACGACGAAGATCGAGCCGATCGCGATGCCCGGCTTGGCGAGCGGCAGGATGACGTTCCAGAGGATCTGGCCGCCGGAAGCGCCGCAGTCGCGCGCCGCCTCGATCAGCGAGCGATCGATCCGCATCAGCGTATTGAAGATCGGAGTGACCATGAACAGCGTGTTGAGATGCACCATGGCAAGCACCACGGCAAAGTCGGAGTAGAGCAGCCACTCGATCGGCTGTGGGATCAGGCCGAGCTCGATCAGGGTCGAATTGACAAGGCCGTTGCGGCCGAGCACCGGGATCCAGGAAATCATGCGGATGATGTTCGAGGTCAGGAACGGCACGGTGCAGACGAGGAACAGCACCATCTGCATGGTCGTTGTGCGGACATGGAAGGCGAGGAAATAGGCGACCCAGAAGCCGATTAAGAGCGTCAGCGCCCAGACGAGGACGGTGAATTTCAGCGTGTTGAGATAGGTCTTCCAGGTGACCCACGAGCCGAGCGTATCGGCGTAGTTCATCGTCAGGAAGTCCGGATAGAGACCGGCGAAGTCATAGTCCCAGAAGCTGACGACGATGATGGTCAGGATCGGCAGCACGAAGAAGAAGCCGAGGATCAAAAGGAGAGGGGTTGCCTGGAGATGGGAGGCCAGCGCGCGCGGAGCGCCCCGGCGACGGGATGCCTTCTCTGTCCTGATTTCCCCTGGCTGAGACGTCGCAAGTGTCGCCATCGTCGTTCCTCTCTGGATTTCTGCGATCGGGGTCCGCCCCTCATCCGCCTGCTGGCACCTTCTCCCCCGCTTGCGTGAGAAGGGAGATGCGTCGCCGTCCCGTTCATTCTTGACCGCCTATGTGCACTCTCGGCCGGCCGATGTGGCACGTCCCCTCTCCCCGCCTGCGGGGAGAGGGATAGGGTGAGGGGGCGCTTCCGCGCCGACGATTACGCCGCGATGAACTCGTTCCAGCGCTTGATCATGTAGCGGTCCTCGTCCATCACAGAGTTCCAGCAGGCGACCTTGCCCATGCGCTCCTCGAACGAGCCGCCGTCGCGCACCGCACCTGCTTTCTCCATGATCTTGCCCTCCGGCGAAAGGATGTCGCCTTGGGCGGGCTTGCCTTCCACCCAGAAACCCCACTCGTCCTCGGACATGAAGCCCTTGGCGGTCTCCATCGCGGCGGAGTAGTAGCCCTGACGGTTGAGGTAGGCGCCGACCCAGCCGGAGAGGTACCAGTTGATGTACTCATAAGCCGCGTCGAGCTGTGCGCCCTGGAGATGGGCGGCAAGCCCGAGGCCGCCGCCCCAGGCGCGATAACCTTCTTTCAGCGGCTGGTACTTGCAGGCGATGCCCTTGGAACGGACGGCGGCGACGGCCGGCGACCACATGGACTGGATGACGACTTCGCCCGAAGCCATCAGGTTGACGCTCTCGTCGAAGGACTTCCAGAAGGCACGGAACTGGCCGTCCTGCTTGGCCTTGATCAGGAAGTCGATCGTCTTGTCGATCTCGTCCGTGGTCATGTTGCCCTTGTCGGCATATTTGATGTTGCCGAGCGCCTCCATGATCATCGCGGCGTCCATGATGCCGATCGAAGGAATGTTGAGGATCGCGGTCTTACCCTTGAACGCCGGGTCCATGATGTCGGCCCAGGTCGAGATCTCGCGCCCGACGAGATCGGGGCGAATGCCGAGCGTGTCGGCGTTGTAGATCGTCGGGATCAGCGTCATCCAGTCGGTCGGCGACTTGGCGAAGGTCTTGGAATCTTGCGCCTCGACGAAGCCGACGGTGTGCGGTGCGGTCCCCTGGGCGACCACGCTTTCGGGTTTCAGCTTGCCGTCGATGAACAGCGGCACGATCTTGTCGAAGTACTTGATCTTTTTCACGTCCATCGGCTGCATCACGCCGGCTGGGAAGACCTTCTTGGCAATCCAGTATTCGATGTCGGCGATGTCGTAGGAATCGGGCTGGGTCACCGCACGCTGGGCGGCGGCGTCGGAATCGGTCGCCGTCATTTCCAAGGTGATGCCGAGGTCCTGTTTGCACTTCTCGGCAATCGCATTGATGTTGGAAACGCCGGTGCCGAACTGGCGAAGCGTGATCGGGTTCTGGGCCCAAATGGTCGGGAAGCCGGTGATGGCACCCGATCCGGCGATGGCGCCGACGGCGGCAGCGCCGGTCTTCAACAACGATCGGCGTGTCAGGCCGGCGCCAGGCTTTTCGGTTTTGGTTTCAGTCGTCATGTGCAGTTCCCCTTTTTGTGATGGTTGGTAGCTCATGCGGAAAGGCGGCCGAGGGGGACGACGTCCTCCAGGGTCCAGCTCAGGCACACCGCGTCACCGACCGCGACAGGCTTCCTGAAATAGTCAGCGTCGCTGACGATCAGCGTGAAGTCGTCGCTGCCGGCACCGATGGCGGTGAGCTTCACCGAGGCGCCGCGGTACTCGATGTTGGAAACCACCGCCTGGAAACCGAGGCCCTTCTCGCCCGGCGGGTCGAGCCGCACGCGATCGGTGCGGATGCCGATGTCGATGGGCCGGCCGACCTCCTGGGCGATGTCGCGCACCGCGAAGGTCTGGCCTTCGGCGGTCTCCATTTCGACGACATCGCCGCTGATCGCGCGGACTTTTCCGGAGAGAACGTTGTGGTCGCCCATGAAGCGCGCGACAAAAGCGGTGGCCGGCCGTTCGAACACCGTGCGCGGGGCCGCGGCCTGCTCGATCCGGCCGTTGTTCATCACCACGATCAGGTCTGCGAGCGCCATTGCCTCTTCCTGGCTGTGGGTGACGTGCACGAAGGTGATGCCGAGCGTCTTCTGCAGCTTCTTGAGTTCCGCACGCATGCGGATCTTCAGGAATGGATCAAGCGCCGACAACGGCTCGTCGAGCAGCAGCGCTTCCGGCTCGGTGATGAGGGCACGGGCAAGCGCCACGCGTTGCTGCTGGCCGCCGGAGAGCTGGGCCGGGCGCCTGGAAGCATAGGCCTCCATCTGCATCAACTTCAGCATCTCGAGTGCCTTGGCGCGGCGCGCGTCGCGTTCTACGCCCTTCATCTTCAGGCTGAAGGCAACGTTGTCGACGAGGTCGAGGTGCGGGAACAACGCATAGGACTGGAACATCATCGCCGTGCTGCGCCTGGCCGGCGGAAAATCGGTGACGACGACGTTGCCGAGCCGCAGGTCGCCTGAGGAGATGCTCTCGTGGCCGGCGATCATGCGCAGCGTCGAGGTCTTGCCGCAGCCCGAAGGGCCGAGGAAGCAGCAATAACTGCCCGCGGGGATCTTCAGGCTGATCGAGTGCACGGCGGTAGTCCCACCGTACATCTTGGAAACGGATACGATATCGATCTCTGCGGCTTTCGACATGAGCGTTCTCCTTGCACCAGAGAAGAAGCATCAATCGTGCCAATTTCGTTCGCCGAGCCTAAGGCTATGTTTTCGCGCGAGAATGGCCGTTTCGGTTGCCGGCTGCAGTCGTTATCGGTTTAGGGCGACTGCTCACGAATTGAGCTTTTCGTCGTCAATATGCGCAAATTATTGTATACAATAGTATGAAATTTTGAGCACACCCACCGCAACGCTTCCATCGGGACGCGCAAGGGTGAACTTCGCGACCGGTTGGCTTTCCTGAAGGTGACGCTTTCATGGAGAAACTGAAAATCAGCTGAGAACGACTGTTACCAAACTGACATGGCAAGCCCCTAAAGACTGCGGCCAACCGCATCGGAGGGGAGAGAAATCCCTCCGATGAGCACGCCTTGAAGCCATCGTCGGAGGCCCGTTCCCATGAAGATCGTCCAGATCAGCGACACCCATCTCAGCCCCTCCAAGAGCCATTTCAACAACAATTGGGAGCCGGTTCGCGCCTGGATCGAGGAAATGGCGCCTGATCTCGTCATCCACACCGGCGACCTCACGATCGACGGCGCCGACCACGAGGACGATATCACCTTTTCGCTCGACCTGATCGGCCAGCTCTCGATGCCGGTGCTGATGGTCCCCGGCAACCATGATGTCGGCCATCTGCCCGGATCGCATCAGCCGGTCGATGTGGAGCGGCTCGCCCGCTGGCGCGGACTCGCCGGCCCGGATTACTGGGTCTCCGATCACGGTGATTGGCGGCTGATCGGGCTCAATAGCCTGCTTTTCGGTTTCGAAGACGAGGAAGAGGAAAAGCACTTCGCCTGGCTGGAGGAGCAGTTGCTCAGCCGCGATGGGCGCCAGGTGGCGATCTTTGCTCACAAGCCGCTCTTCGTCGATGACCCGAAGGAAGGCGACACCGGCTATTGGGGCATCCGTCCTCGCCAGCGCCAGCGCCTCTTTGATCTCTTCGCCGGCGCCGACGTGGCGCTACATGCGAGCGGCCATCTGCATTGGGCCTGGACGGGCGAACATGCCGGCACTGCGCTCGTCTGGGCGCCGCCGACCTCTTTCATCATCGATACGCTCGAGCGGCCGATGCCGGGCGAACGGCTGGTCGGCGCTGTCGTGCACACCTTCACCGATGGCGGCGTCGTGAGCGAGATCTCCGCGATCCCGGGCCTGACGAGCCACGTGCTCGATCCGATCGTTGAGGAAGTCTATCCGCAGGCGGCGAAGAAGAAGACCCTAGTGGAGGCGGAGCAATGAGTGTGCTTTCGCTGCGCGGCATCACCAAGTCCTATGGCGGCAACGCCATTCTGAAGGGTGTCAGCCTGGAGGCGGAGGCAGGCGAATTCATCGCGCTCGTCGGCCCCTCCGGTTGCGGCAAGAGCACGCTTCTGCGCATTGTCGCCGGGCTTGACCATGGCGACACCGGCGAGATCGTCATCGGCGGCCGTAGCGTCGCGCCGATGGCCGCGGCCGATCGCAACGTCGCGATGGTCTTCCAGTCCTATGCCCTCTATCCGCATCTGACCGCGGGAGAAAATATCGCTGTGCCGCTCGCCATGCGGCGGCTGACGGCGGCGCAGCGTCTGCCGTTCGTTGGCAATGTCCTGCCGGGGCAGAAGCAGATCCGCACCGATATCCAGCGTCAGGTCAAGGAAATGGCGCTGGCGTTGAAGATCGACCACCTGCTCGACCGCAAACCGGGCCAGATGTCGGGCGGCCAGCGCCAGCGCGTGGCGCTCGCCCGCGCCATGGTGCGGCGTCCGGCCGTCTTCCTGATGGACGAGCCGCTTTCCAATCTCGATGCCAACCTGCGCGTCCATGCCCGCGGCGAGATCGTCGATCTCCACCGCCGCGCCGGCGTCCCGACGCTCTATGTCACCCACGACCAGTCGGAAGCGCTGTCGATGGCCGATCGGGTCGCCGTCATGATCAGCGGCAATCTGCTGCAATTGGCGAACCCGAAGGAGATCTACGACAACCCCTCCCATGTCGAAGTCGCGCGCTTCCTCGGCCAGCCGGAGATCAACGTGGTGGAAACCCGCACCGATGCCGCCGGCATCGTCCGCTTCGGTGATTTGGTGCTGATGGCGAACCGGGGGCAGGCACCTGACGCGCCGGTGAAGCTTGCAGTCCGCCCGGAGTTCGTTCGCTTTAATCCGCAAGGTGCCGGCCGGCTGAGCGCGCGGGTCGAGCGGATGGAATTCCTCGGCTCGGAAGTGATCGTCCATGCCCGCCTCGATGCGATCGGCGAGGTGATGACCTCCAAGTCGGCGCCTGCCGAGGCCGCATCGCTTGCGATCGGCCAGCCTGTCGACGTCGAGATCATGCCCGAACGCGCAATGCTCTTCGATCACGAAGGTGCGCGGCTTCCGGCCGAACCGCTTGCTGTTGCGGCGACGCGGGAGAAGATTCATGGCTAGCGTCGCGACCTTCGAAACCGCACTCGCCGAGCCCGCGACGCGCGAGGCCCGCATCGCCTGGCTGCTCGCGCTTCCGGCGATCCTCCTCCTCTTTCTCTTCATCCTGCTGCCGACGCTTGCGGTGATCGTGCTCGGTTTTACCGATTTCGAGCTCGGCTACGGCAGCTTTCGTTTTGTCGGCTTCGAGAATTACGCCGAACTCTTCGGCGACCGCACCTTCCGCCGGTCGCTCTGGAACACCGCGGTTTACACGGCGATCGTCACGCCGGTCTCGATCGTTCTGGCGCTTGCGATCGCCATGCTGATCGAGGCGGAAACCAAGGGCCGGGCTTTCTTCCGCACGGTTTATTTCCTGCCGGTCGCCTCGCTGTTCGTCGCCATGGCGACCGTCTGGCAGTTCCTCTTCCATCCGACCATCGGCCCGATCAACACCTTCCTTGCCCTCTTCGGCATTGCCGGCCCCAACTGGCTCGGCGCTTCGGGCACGGTGCTCTACGGCCTCTCGATCATCGGCGTCTGGCAGTCGGTCGGCTTCAACATGGTGCTGTTCCTCGCAGGTCTCACCGCCATCCCGCGGGAGCTCTATTCAGCGGCCGAAGTCGACGGTGCCAAGTCCTGGCTCGACCGCTTTCGCCTGGTGACCTGGCCGATGCTCGGACCGACGACGCTGTTTGTCACCACCATCAGTATCATCAATTCGGTGAAGGTCTTCGAGACGGTGAAGACGCTGACCGAGGGCGGGCCAAACAAGGCATCGGAAGTGCTGCTCTTCACCATCTACCAGCAGGGCTTCGTCTACCTGCGCGTCGGCTACGCCTCGGCGATGACCGTCGTCTTCCTCTTGATCCTCGTCGTCCTGATGTTCCTGCAGTACCGCGTGCTCGACCGGAAGGTGCACTACGCATGATCACGAACGCTCTTTCCGTCGCCCGTATCGTCCGCCTCGCGGTCCTGTCGCTTGGCGCGCTGCTCTTCCTCGCGCCCTACATCTTCATGGTCTCGACCGCGGGCAAGGCGCAAAGCGAGATCTTCTCCTCGTCGCTGTCGCTGATCCCGGAGCAGTGGTCCTACATCGAGAACTTCTCCAAGGCTCTGTCGCGCGTCTCGATGACGACCCTGCTTTTCAACGGCGTTGTCGTCTGCGCACTGATCTTCGTCATCCAGATCGTCGTCGCCATTCCGTGCGCCTATGCCATGGCGAAGCTGAAGTTTCGCGCGGCCCGCGCCATGATGGTGCTGGTCATGCTCGGACTGCTGGTACCGATCCATGCGACGGCGCTGCCGATCTATGTCGCTTTCGACAAGCTGTCGGTGCTGAACAGCTACGCAGCACTTGTGGCGCCGTTCTCGATCTCGGTCTTTGCGATCTTCCTGTTCCTGCAGTTCTTCCGCGCCATGCCCGACGACCTGATCCACGCAGCAAGGCTCGACGGCATGTCGGAGGCGGGCATCGTCGCACGGGTCATCGTGCCGAACGCCTGGCCAGCGATCACCGCCTTTGCGATCTTCTCGGTGGTCGCCCACTGGAACGACCTCTTCTGGCCGCTGATCGTCGTCACCAACCAGGACTACGCGACTCCGCCGCTCGGCCTTCTCTTTTTCCGCGCGGCTGAAGCCGGCGACGACTACGGCGCGCTGATGGCGGCGACCCTCATCATTACCCTTCCCCTCGTTTCTGCATTTCTGCTGGCGCAGAAGCGCTTCGTCGAGGGCATCACCATGACCGGTCTCAAAGGCTGAACGGTCCAACCTGGAGCGCACCCCATGAAACATCTGAGACAGCTTTTCACCGCGGCTGCCGCATCGCTGATGCTCGCAGCCCCTGCCTACGCCGAGACCCAGCTTACGGTCCACTATCCGATGCCCGGGTTCTTCAAGGACGTGATGGACACGATCTCGAAGAAGTTCATGGAAGAAAACCCCGACATCAAGATCACCTTCGCCAACCCGTCGGCCACCTATGAGGAAGGCATCCAGACGATCATGCGTCAGGCAGGCACGGCCGAGATGCCCGATCTGACCTTCATCGGCCTCAACCGCCTGCGCATGGTCAACGAGCGCGACATCCCCGTCGATCTCGGCCCGTTCATTGCCAAGGACGGCAATATGACCGAGCAGGGCTTTTCAGAAAACATCCTGAAGCTCGCCCAGGTGGGCGGCAAGCAGGTGGGCCTTGCCTTCGCCACCTCCAACCCGATCATGTACTACAATGCCGATCTGGTGCGCAAAGCCGGCGGTGACCCGGACAGCCCGCCGAAGACCTGGGACGAGGTCATCGCGCTCGGGGCAAAGATCAAGGCGCTCGGCGACGGCAACGAGGGCATCGACTTCCGCTGGCAGGGCGACGACTGGATGTTCTCCGCACTGCTCTTCGGCGCCGGCGGCGACATGCTGAGTGCAGACGAGAGCAAGGTTGCCTTCAACGGGCCGGAGGGCCAGAAGGCCGTCGACGTGCTCGACCGCATGGTCAAGGAAGGTGGGCTGCCGGTTCTGACCAAGCAGGCTGGCGAGCAGGCCTTCGTTGCCGGCAAGATCGGCTTTGCGTTCCAGACGACCGGGGCGCTGCGCAACACGATCAAGAATGTTGGCGGCAAGTTCGACCTGCGCACCGCGCACATTCCGCTGATCGATCCGGTAAACGGCAAGCTGCCGACCGGCGGCAATGCCGTCGTCATCCTGACGCGCGATGCCGAAAAGCAGGAAGCGGCCTGGAAATTCGCGAAGTTCGCCGCCGGCCCCTATGGCGCCTCGGTCGTCGTTCCCGGTACCGGCTACGTGCCGAACAACGAGCTCGCCGCCAAGTCGCCGGAGTATCTCGCCAACTTCTACAAGGAAAACCCGTTGTTCCGCGCCGGTCTCGAGCAGATGCCGCTGATGCGCCCCTGGTATGCCTTCCCCGGCAGCAACGGCGTGAAGGTCACGCAGACGATCGTCGAGAACCTGTCGCGCATCGTTGAGCAGTCGACGACGCCGAAGGAAGCGCTGGACGAGGCTGCAGCCGAAGTCGAAAGCCTGCTGCCGCGTAGCTGATACTATTTCCTTGATGATTGTCGCCGCCCCGGAGGAAATTCCGCGGGCGGCGTTCCTGTGTCGCTCAGACGAGGTGGCGAACGGTCCCGCCCGCGTAGAGGCGGCAGTCGAGGTTGAGATGGCGGCAGCCGGAGGCGTTCTCGGCCATGTCGAGCAATAGCGCCGCCGCCGCAAGCCCCATGTCTCCGTCGGGCATCGCTATCGTGGTGAGTGTTGGGCTCATCAATCGCCCGAGGGCGATGCCGTCGAAGCCGGCGACCGAGACATCATCCGGTACGGAAAGGCCTTCGCGTCGGAGCGCCGCGATTACGCCGAGGGCGAGAAGGTCGTTGGAGGCGATGATCGCCGTCGGGCGGTGATGCGCGAGGACCGCCGCGAGGTCGAGGTTCTCGTAACCGTCGACGAAGGGGATCTCGACAGCCTCCATCGGCTGGACGCCTGCCTCCTGCATGGCGGCGGAATATCCGTCGTAACGCAGGCGCGCCCGGTCGGAGGAGTGGAAATGGCCGGTGACCACGACAATGCGATGATGCCCATGCGCAAGGATATGCCGGGTCAATTCGTAGCCTGCGCGGTAATTGTCGACCGTGACGGCGGCGGCGAAGCGGGCGACGGGCCGGTTGTTGAGAAGCACGGTCGGCGGCAGCGCCGCCGAAAGCGCCTCGCTGGTGCGGGCGTCGCAGAGCGTCAGGATCAGCCCGGTCGGGCGCTGCTCGAGCAGCGAGCGCACGGCGCGCGCCTCGAGTGCGGGATCATAATTCGATTGCGCGATCAGAACGCCATGGCTTGCTACCTGCATGCGGTGCTGGATGCCGGCAAGCGAGGCGGCGAAGACCGGGTTGGTGACGCTCGGCACCAGCATGCCGACGACCGGTTGGCTGCGGCTGGCGGTGCGCCCCGCGGCCGTCGCCGGCCGATAGCCGAGCTCGGCGGCGGCCCGACGCACGCGCCGTACCATCTCGTCGCTGACGGGGCCTTCGCCGTTGAGCACGCGCGAGACGGTCGCCAGCGAGCAGCCGGCATGAAAGGCGATCTGTTGCAGGGTAGCCATCGCTGCCCTCTAGCCGATCCCCGTGACAGCAGATTGAAGGCCACCCCTCGCTGTTTTTTCACATCGCGCATGAATTATTATTCATGCCATGAATTATATTGACAGACGGTGAGTCCGCGGCTTTAATCGCAATCGTCGGAAGTCGAGGAGGAGTTCCGGCGAACTCACATATTCAGCGGCCGCAAACAGGCGGTCCATCGGTTTTTGGGAGGGGCTTCGGCCCCGAGGAGGAACGCGTGCGCAAATTTTTCAGCACGACCGCTCTGGCGGTCATTGCAACGTCATTCTGGGCCGGTTCGGCAAGCGCCGAAACGACAAACCCGTTTCGCTGCCAGCCCGGCGAAAAATACGTCATGAACGTCATGGTATCCGGCGTCGAATACTGGTTCCCGGTCTATGAGATGTTCAAGCAGGCCGGCCAGCAGTTCGGCTGCGAGACCGAATATACCGGCACGCCGGAGTATGACGTCAACAAGCAGATCGCCACCTTCGACCAGGCGCTCGCCCAGAATCCGGCCGGGATACTGGTGCACCCGATGAACTCCGATCCGTTCATCGAGCCGATCAACCGGGCGATCGACCAGGGCACGGCCGTCGTCACCTTCGCCGCGGACTCGCCGCTGTCGAAGCGTGTTTCCTTCATCACCTCGGACAACAGCCGCGAAGGCACCTACGCCGCCGACGCGATCGCCGAGAAGATGGGCGGCAAGGGCGAGTACGCGGTTCTCGAAAACCCCGGCCAGGACAACCACGACAAGCGCATCACCGCCTTCGTCAATCGCATGGCCGAGAAGTGGCCTGACATGAAGCTCGTCGGCCGCGCCGCCTCGAACCAGGATCCGAACAAGGCCTATCAGGGCCTGATGAGCATCATCCAGGCCAATCCGAACCTCGGCGCAGTCTTCATGCCGGAAGCGAACTCTGCCATCGGTGCGGCCCAGGCCAGCAAGGAAAGCGGCGGCAAGGTGCTCGTCATGTGCGCCGACGTCAACGCCAACATCCTCGACATGATCAAGGCCGGCGAAGTCTTCGGCTCCATCAACCCGAACCAGGGCATGCAGGGCTATATGGGCTTCATGCTGCTGTGGATGGCCAAGCACCCGGAACTGATCGACCCGATGAACGACGCCAAGCGCGCCGGCTTCAACCCGATGAGCATCCCCTTCGTCGACAATGGTCTCTCGATCGTCACAGCCGAGAATGCCGACGACTTCTACTGGGACAAGTACCTGAAGCGTCGTGGTACCAAGGGTATCGACGAGTAAGGGCGAAAAATGGCTGCCCGGTCCGCTCCGGGCAGCCAATGATACGGGTGGAGGACGGCATGACAGCACAACCGGTTCTGGAGGTCCGGCGCGTCACCAAGCATTTCGGTGCGGTGAAGGCGTTGACCGAGGTGAATTTCCAGCTGGAGCGGGGAGAAATCCATGCGCTCTGCGGCGAAAACGGCGCCGGCAAATCCACGCTGATGAACATCATTGCCGGTGTGCTGCAGCCGAACGAGGGCGAGATCCTCGTTGACGGAGCACCTGTCAAAATAGGCTCTCCGGCGATCGCCCAGACGCTCGGGATCGGCCTCGTCCACCAGGAGATCGCGCTCTGCCCGGACGCGACGGTGGCAGAAAACATGTTCATGGCCGCCACCAATCGCCGCCGCTCGCCGCTGATGAATTACGGCGCGCTTGAGCGCGAGGCGCAAGGTGTGATGAACCGGCTGGCACCGATCGACGTCCGCCGGAAGGTCGCCGACCTCGGCATTTCCAGCCAGCAACTCGTCGAGATCGCCAAGGCGCTGACGCTCGACTGCCGCGTGCTGATCCTCGACGAACCGACGGCGGCGCTGACGGAAGCGGAAGCCCAGGCGCTGTTCGGCATCGTCCGCGATCTCAAGGCCGCGGGCATTTCGATCATCTATATCAGCCACCGCATGGCGGAGATCTTTTCGCTCTGCGATCGGGTCACCGTGTTTCGTGATGGTCGCCATGTGGTCACCGAGAAGATTGCGGACGTCACGCCTGATGACGTCGTGCGCCGCATGGTCGGCCGCGAGATCAGCCAGCTCTATCCGCCGAAACAGGCGCCGGAAGCGCGCTCGGGCGAACCCATCCTTTCGGTCCGCAACTTGAGCGACGGCGACCGCATCGACAGTGTTTCCTTCGATCTGAAGCGCGGCGAAATCCTCGGCATCGGCGGCCTGATCGGTTCGGGGCGCACCGAAATCGCCGAAGCGATCTGTGGTCTGCGGGCGAAATCGACGGGCGAGGTCGCTCTGCGCGGAAAGCCGCAGCGCATCGCCAATTACCGCGACGCGGTCAACGCCGGCATCGTCTACCTCTCCGAGGATCGCAAGGGCTCAGGCGTCTTCATCGACCTGTCGATCGCCCAGAATATCTCGGTCCTCGATCTGAAAACGCTGACTGGCCCGCTCGGATTGTTGAATTCCAGGGCCGAGGCCGATCTGGCGCGTGAGTTCGTCCGCCGCCTTGGCGTGCGCATGGGCGGCATCGACATGCCGGTCTCGTCGCTTTCGGGCGGTAACCAGCAGAAGGTGGCGATCGCCAAGCAGCTGGCCGTCCGCCCCCAGGTGATCCTGATGGACGAGCCGACGCGGGGCATCGACGTCGGCGCGAAATCCGAGATCCACCGGTTGCTGCGCGAGCTTGCGGAAACCGGCATCGGCATCGTCGTGATCTCGTCGGAACTGCCGGAGCTGCTCGGGCTCTGTGACCGGGTGCTGGTCATCCGCGAGGGCACGATTGCTGGCGCACTCGATGACACTGAAATGAGCGAGGAGGCGGTGATCCGCCTGGCGTCCGGCGTGACGCCGACGGATCGGATCGCGGCAGGCAGGGCAGCAAATGTCGCCTGAAAGAACGGAAAGAGCCGAGGAGGCGGAAATGGCAGTTGATACGATGGTTGCAACCGAGAGGGCGGTGCCGGCCTGGAAGCGCATTGGCACGATGCGCGAAGCCGGGCTGATCGCGATCATCCTGGCGCTTGGGCTCGTCATGAGCTTCGCATCGCCGCATTTTCTCACCTTCGGCAACATGCGCGCCATGCTGATGAGCTTCTCGGTCGAAGGCATCGTCGTCGTCGGCATGACGATCCTCTTGATCGTCGGCGGCATCGACCTTGCCGTCGGCTCGGTGGTCTGCTTCGCCATGGTGCTTGCCGGTTCGCTGTTTCTTGCCGGCGTCGATCCCTGGACGGCCTCGCTGGTCGGCATCCTCGCCAGCAGCATGATCGGCATGATCATGGGCTTCTTCGTCACCGTCGTCGGGCTCAACCACTTCATCACATCGCTGGCAGCGATGGTCATCGTGCGCGGCCTTTGCCTCGTCATCACCAAGGGCACGCCGCTGTCGCTCTTCACGCTGCCGGCCTCGTTCAAGGCGGTGGGGCAGGGCACCTTCCATGGTGTCCCCTATGTCATCCTGATCTTCGTCGCCGTCGTCATCCTCTTCGATTTCCTGCTCCGTCGGGCAACCGCCTTCCGCAAGGTGTTCTATACCGGTAGCAACGAGAAGGCGGCGCTCTACTCTGGCATCAAGACCAAGCAGGTGAAGTTCTGGGTGACGGTGCTCTGCTCGACGCTCGCCGGTGTCGCCGGCGTCATCTACATGTCGCGCTTCGGAGCCGCGACGCCGACCTTCGGCGTCGGCATGGAGCTCAACATCATTGCGGCGGCCGTCATCGGCGGCGCCTCGCTCAACGGCGGCTCGGGCACGATCCTCGGCGCCATTCTCGGCATCGCGCTGCTTTCGGTCGTCACCAGTTCGTTGATCCTGCTCGACGTGTCCGTCTATTGGCAGGACATGATCAAAGGCTGCATTCTCTTAGCTGCCGTTTCCATCGACCACTTGCTGCACAAGCGGAAGGCCGTCTGAACATGCCGATTGCCAAATCCACGCTGTCCCCGGTTTCGAATGCGCGCGAAGAACTTGTCGTCGCAAGGCAGATGCACCAGGCGCTCGTCCTGCATTTCCTCGAAGGGCTGACCCAGTCGCAGATCGCCGACCGGCTCGGCATTTCGCAGCCGACCGTCAACCGGCTGATCAAGCGCGGCCGCCAGCTCGGCCTGGTCGAGATCAAGATCAAATCGCCGATCGAGCCGCTGGTCGACATGGAAGAGCAGCTGCTGGCGATCGGCGGCATCCGCCGTGCGATCGTCGTGCCCACTGTCTCCGACAACCAGCAGACCGCCCTTCAGGCGGTCGGCGAGGCGGCGGCGCGTCTGCTGCTCGAAGAGATCGGCGATGGTGACACCATCTGCATCACCGGCGGCAAGGGCGTCAGCGCCGTCGTTGCCGGGCTGCAGGCACCGCGCCGCTTCGATGTCGAGGTCATCCCGGCGACCGGCTGCGTCCAGGGCAAGCACTATACCGACGTCAACCACGTCTCGACGCTGATGGCCGACCGGCTCGGCGGCCGGTCCTTTCAGATCCATGCGCCGCTTTTTGCCGACAGCGCTGCCGAGCGGGCGATGCTGATCAATATGCGCGCGGTGGCCGACGTTTTCGGCAGGGCGCGAGAGGCGAAGGTCGCGGTGGTTGGCATCGGTTCGATCCTGTCAGACGATTCGAGCTACTACGACCTGCATCCGTCATCGAGCACCGACCGGGCGGCGATCGAGCGCTCCGGCGCGAGCTGCGAACTGCTCGCCCATCTGCTCGATGAACAGGGCCGCCTCTGCGACTACAGCCTCAACCGTTCGCTGGTGTCGCTGACGCTTGAGGAGTTTGCCTCGATCCCGACGAAGATCGGAGTGGCAAGCGGCCCGAACAAGGCCGGGCCGATCCTCAGCGTCATGCGCGGGCGGCATCTCGATACACTGGTGACGGACGAGGCGACCGGTGAGCGTGTGCTCGCCATGGCAAGCGAAAAGGGACTTCTGGCATGAGTGGGGAACAGTTGATGCGCGAGATCGGCCGATCGGGCGTGAAGGCTTCGGCCGTCGGGCTCGGCACCTGGGCGATCGGCGGTTGGATGTGGGGCGGCACCGACGAGCGGGAATCGATCGCCGCGATCCAGGCCTCGCTCGACGCCGGCGTGACGCTGATCGACACGGCGCCCGCCTACGGCCTCGGGCGTTCGGAAGAAATCGTCGGCAAGGCGCTTGCCGGCCGGCGCGACAAGGCCATCATCGCCACCAAATGCGGTCTCGTCTGGCATACGGACAAGGGGCGGCACTTCTTCGACCAGGACGGCAAGCCGGTGCATCGCTACCTCGGCCGCGACGCCATCCGCCATGAGGTCGAGCAGAGCCTGAAGCGGCTCGGCACCGACTATATCGACCTCTACATCACCCACTGGCAGGACCCGACGACGCCGATTGAGGAAACCATGGCCGCCCTCGAAGAGCTGCGCCAGGCGGGCAAGATCAGGGCGATCGGCGCCAGCAATGTCGGCCGCGGCGAACTGGAACAATACATCGCAATCGGCGGGCTTGATGCGATCCAGGAACGCTTCAGCATGATCGATCGCGAGATCGAAGCCGATCTTTTGCCACTGACGAGGCGCAACGGCGTCGCGACGCTCAGCTATTCCTCGCTGGCGCTCGGTCTTCTTTCGGGCGGCATCGGGCCGGAGCGCGTCTTCTCGGGCGACGACCAGCGGCGCGATAATCCACGTTTCTCCGTCGGCAATCGCGAGAAGGTCGCAGCCTTTGCCAAGTCGATCCGGTCGATCGCCGAGAAACATGGCGCGACGATTGCCCAGATCGTGATTGCCTGGACGCTGGCACAGGAGGGCGTGACCTTCGCGCTCTGCGGTGCACGCAATCCGGGCCAGGCGCTCGACAATGCCCGAGCGGGTACGATCCGGCTCGACGAAGAAGACCTTAAGGGAATCGACGCGGCGATCGCGGCGAAGCTCGTCAACATGGACAGGTAACGGGCTGGCATCATGAACCGTGAAGAGATTTTCAACGGGCTCGTAGAGAGCCCGAAGGTGGACGTGTGCGTCCTCGGCGGCGGCATCAACGGCCTCAGCGTCTTTCGAGAGCTGGCGCTGCAAGGGATAAACGTGCTGCTCGTCGAGAAGCACGACTACTGTTCGGGCGCCAGTGCTGCGCTGTCGCGCATGGTGCATGGCGGCCTTCGCTATCTCGAAAACGGCGAGTTCAGCCTGGTGCGGGAATCGCTCGTCGAGCGTGACCGGTTGCTCAAGAACGCGCCGCATTACGTGGCGCCGCTTCCAACGACGGTGCCGATCTTCGATATTTTTTCCGGTCTCGCCAACGGGGCCGTGCGGTTTATGGGGCTGACCCGCCGTCCGAGTCGCCGTGGCGCGGTCGCAGTCAAGATGGGCCTTGGCATCTATGATTTCCTGACGCGCAAGCGGGCCCTGATGCCGAAGCACGCCTTTCGCGGGCGACGCGCAACGCTTGCCCGTTGGCCGGCGCTCAATCCCGACATCAAGAGTTCTGCCACCTACTACGACGCCTGGGTCAGCCAGCCGGAGCGTCTCGGTCTCGAGCTCCTGAAGGACGGACATGCTGCCGGCCCACATGCCCATGCGCTCAACTATGCCGAACTGGTCCTTGCGGCGCCCGGGCGATACGAGCTGAAGGACGGTGTCAGCGGCGCGGTCGTTACGATCGAGCCCACGCTTATCATCAACGCCACTGGCGGCTGGATCGATATCGCCAACGGAGCGCTGTTTCCCTCGACGTCAAAGCCGGCGCCGCTGATGGGCGGCACCAAGGGATCGCATCTCATCATCGACAACCCGGCGCTGATGGAAGCGCTCGACGGCCATATGATCTATTATGAGAACGAGGATGGCCGCATCTGCATCCTCTTTCCCTATCTCGGCAAGGTGCTGGTGGGCTCGACCGATATCCGCGTCGACGACCCGGAAACGGTGCGCTGCGAACCGGACGAGCGTGACTACATCCTGCAGTCGCTCGCCTGGGTTCTGCCTGATATCAAGATCCGGCGGGAGGAGGTGGTCTTCCAGTTCTCGGGCGTGCGGCCGCTGCCGGCAAGCGAGGACAGTTTTACCGGACGCATCCCGCGCGACCATTTCTGCACCTTCGTCGAAGCAGTCGACGATGGCCCGCCGGTGCTGTGCATGATCGGCGGCAAGTGGACGACCTTCCGCTCCTTCGGCGAAATGGCGGCAGATCTCACATTGGAGCGTCTGGGCCGGGCGCGCCGTGTCAGTACCGGCGAACGCGCCATTGGCGGCGGGCGGCAGTATCCGTCCGATCGCGATACATGGATCGACGACGTCGCGGCATCCACCGGACTTTCGCGCGAGCGCATGCGCACGCTGTTTACGCGTTATGGAACGGGCTCGAGGCAGATCGCCGATTTCATCGCTGGCGGTGCCGATCACGCCTTGCCATATCCGGATTACTCCGCGCGGGAGCTGCAGTTCCTGGTCCGCAACGAGGCCGTCGAGCATCTCGACGATCTCCTGCTGCGCCGCACGACGCTGGCGATATCTGGCGAACTCTCGCTCGACATGGCCGACGCCGCACTCGCCTTGCTCGCGAGCGAAAAACACTGGTCGTTGCCCCTCGCCGATCACGAGCGCAAACGCTTTCTCACCCTCCTCGCCGAGCGCCATGGCGTCGACGAGGAAACCCTTTCCGCACGGAATGAACAAAGGAGTGCATTATGCGAAACAACAGCAAGGTCCGGATGAACCGTCTTTTCGGTGGTGGACGTTGCCTCGATGTCGCGATCGATCACGGCGTCTGCAATGAACCGTCCTTCCTCAATGGTCTCGAAGACATGTCCGCCGTGGTGAAGGCTCTGGTTGCGGCGGCACCGGACGCGATCCAGATGAACTATGGCCAGGCTGACCTCTTGCAGGACGTGCCCGGCAAGGACAAGCCGGCGCTCGTCATGCGTCTCGACATGGGCAACCCCTATAACCGCATCCGCCACCGGCACATGTGGGCGGTGCTGCAGAACGAGGCCGAGCCGCTGATCGGCGCGCTGGCGATGGACGCCGCCTGCGTCGTCGTCAACCTGTTCATGCTGCCGGACGAGCCCGATCTCTTCCGCCAATGCGTCGCCAATATCTCGCGGGTGCGGGCCGATTGCGACAAATACGGCATGCCGCTGATGATCGAGCCCCTGGTCATGCAGCCGGTGACCGAACAGGGCGGTTACATGGTCGATGGCGATGCCGAGAAGATCGTGACCCTGACCCGGCTTGCGCGCGAGATGGGAGCCGATATCGTCAAGGCGGACCCGACCACCAACGCGGAAGATTTCCACAGGGTCGTCGAGGCGGCGCGCTGCCCGGTCCTGGTGCGCGGCGGCGGCAAAGAAGATCTGCGCAACGTCTTTGCCAAATCGGCGGCCTTGATGCGCCAGGGCGCAATGGGCATGGTCTATGGCCGCAACATCTACCAGCACGCCAATCCGAGCGCCGTCGTGCGCGGGCTGATGGCGATCATCCATGAGGATGCGGGCGGCGAAGAAGCTTACGCGCTCTATCAGCGCGGCTGAGAAGCGCTGGGACGGCATCGCGCCTCAGGGCGCGACGCCTCTTGTGACAGGGTGGAGCGCGTCGCCGTGGAGGACAGCGGCGACGTCTCGGTCGAACGGATTTAGAACCTTGGGAGGGGTTCGCGCATGGGAGAGTATCTGCTCGGGATCGACGCCGGGAACACCGTGATCAAGGCGGTTCTATTTGACCGAGAGGGCAACGAGATCGCGATGGCCGCTGAGGAAGGGCATAGCCAGGTTCCGACGCCCGGCCATGTCGAGCGAGGGCTCGGTGAGCTCTGGAGCCACGCAAAGGTGGTGATCCGCGCCTGTATCGAGCGTGCCGGTATCCGTGCTGATGAGATCGCTGCGATCGGCTGCGCCGGGCATGGCAACGGCCTCTATGCGCTCGATCGTAGCGGCGCGCCTTTGATCGGCATCCAGTCGCTCGATACCCGCGCAGCCGGCCTCGTGGAGGAATGGCAAGCCGAAGGCGTCGGCCAGCGCACCTATCCGATCGCCGGGCAGCGGCCCTGGCCATCGCAGACGCCGACGCTGCTTGCCTGGCTGAAACGCTTTCGCCCGGACCTCTTCGCTAAGATCGGCACGGTGTTTCTTTGCAAGGACTTCGTCGTCAATCGCCTGACCGGTGCCCGCGTCAGCGACGTCTCCGACATGAGTGGAGCGGGGCTGCTCGACGTCGCCGGGCGACGTTATGACGATGGGCTGATGAAGGCCTATGGCCTTCACGACTGCATGGATCTGTTGCCCGATCTCGCCGAAAGCGACGCGATCGTTGGAAGGGTGAGTGAAGAGGCAGCCGTGCAAACGGGACTGGCGGCCGGTACGCCTGTTGTCGGCGGCCTCTTCGACGTCGTCGCCTCGGCGATAGGATCCGGCGTGACAAAGACCGGAGCGGCCTCGATCATTGCCGGTACCTGGAGCATCAACCAGGTCATCATCGAAAAGCCGGACCTCAGCAATCCGATCTTCATGTTCTCGACCTTCGATCGAAACCGCTACATGGCGATCGAGGCGAGCGCGACGTCTGCCGCCAATCTCGAATGGCTGGTACGGGAACTGTTTCCACACGACGGCAAGGACGGCCGCTCACCCTTCGATCTGTGCTGCCAATTGGCGGCCGAGGTCGCGCCTGCGGCGAACGATCCGCTCTACCACCCGTTTCTCTATGGAGCGCAGCAGGATGGCAACGCGCGGGCGGGTTTCTACGGTGTCGCCGGCTGGCACACCAAGGGCCATCTGGTCCGTGCCGTGCTCGAAGGCGTCGCCTTCGGACATCGGCAGCACATCGCGACGATGCGAGCTGCAGGCGCGGGTTTCGACGAGGCGGTGCTCTCAGGCGGCGGATCGCGCAGCCTGATCTGGCCGCAGATCTTTGCGGATGTGCTTGATGTGCCGGTGACGGTCGCGCGTTCGCGCGAGACCGGCGCGCTTGGTGCTGCGATCACCGCGGGTGCCGGCATCGGTCTCTTTGCGGACATTTCCGCCGGAGCTGCGGCGATGGTGCAAACCGACCGCCACTACCGACCGAATGCCGCGCTCGGTGCACACTATGACCGGCGCTTCGCGATCTACGGTGAGATCGCCGCCGCCATGGCGCCGATCTGGCGCCGGCTGGCGACATCAGAGCCGTTGGCGAGGGAAGCGGCGGAGTGATCCGATTTCGGCGTGACGCCCTGCCGTTTGCCGGGCCTGCAACGGCAGGCCCCCTTTCGGGAAGGTCGTCGGCTTAGCAGGGCGCCGCTGCGAACCGGCGGCCCCGTCAGAAGCGCATGTTGATACCGGCCTTGATGACGTGGCTGTTGATGTCCTTTTCACTGGAGCCTGAAACGGTGCTGGTGCGGACATCGGGCGTCATGATGTAGTTGTACTCAAGCTTGGCCGACAGGCCGCCTGCGAAGGCTTGCTCGATGCCGGCGCCAACGAGATAACCGCCCTTGAAGCCGACGTCGTTGCGAACATCGCCGCCTTTCTTGTAGTTGGTCATCGCATAGCCGGCTGTGCCGTAGACGAGCGTCTGGTCGAAGGTGAGGCCGGCCTTCGCCTTGATCGCACCGCGCCATTTTTCCTTGAGCTTGCCGCCATTGACCTTGTGCTCCGTGTCGCCGAGGTAGGAGCCCTCGATCTCGGCACCGACGATGCCCGGGCCGGCCTGCATGTTGTAGCCGGCCTGGACGCCGAGCGCGACGCCGTTGCGATCGGCGAAGGGATTGGGGCTGCCGGTGAAGCCGAGGCCACCATGCGCACCGACATAGGCGCCGCTCCAGCTAAAGGCTGGCGGATCCTGATAATAGGGCGCGGAGAGGTCGGCTGCCTGGGACTGCTGGACGCCGAGGAAGGTTAGCAGGGTAAGACTGGACCAGATCGAAAACTTGCTGGATTGCCGCATGATATTGCTCCGTGGATTGGATAGGGCGCCCTTCGCGGCGCTTCGGTTCTTCCATTTCGCGTCTCGTGCCGGGTAGCGCGGTCGCGAAGCTTGGAAGATGCGCATCCTTTGTCGGCTCCACGGATTGCGCCAACATTGCACAAATTAACTAAGCTGCTGATTTCGTTATTAATTGTCTGTTAATCATGTTGGGTGCCACGCGATCTGTATCATGCCGCGGGCAAGGTGATGCGGAAGCAGGCGCCGCCGGCGGGTTCATCGACAACGGAAATGTGGCCCTTATGGCGACCAACGATTTCGCTGACCAGATGCAGGCCGAGGCCGGCGCCGTGGTCGCGCGGCTGCAGGCGATGGAACGGCTCGAAGATGCGTTCACGCTCGCGTTCGGGAATGCCGGGGCCTTCATCGGTGACCTCGATCACGCCGCCGCGCTCGACGCGGATGGTGATGAGACCACCGGCATGCTCGAGCGCATTGCGCACCAGGTTGGTGACCGCCCGCTCGATGGCGCCGGCATCGCCTCGCGCAACGACACGCTCGACGTCCGAAGCGAAGGAGAGTTCGCAGCCGGCCGAAAGCGCGAGCGGCGCGAGGTCGGCGGCGACGTCACGGCACAGCGACACTAGGTCGAGCGTGGAAAAGTCCGCGCCATCGCGATCGATCCGCTCGAGGTCCAGCAACTGTTCCGCAAGCCCCGCGATGCGATTGGAATCGATCAACAGGCGGTTTCTGAGCGGCCCGGCGTCCATGCTTTCCAGTCGCGTCTGCAGGATGGCGACCGGCGTCCTCAGTTCATGCGCCGCATCCAGAATGAAGCGCTGTCGCCGTTCGTACCCCTCGTCCAGTCGCTGCAGCGCGCCATTGAATGCCTCTACCAGCGGACGCACTTCGCCGGGAACCCGATGATCGGACAAGCGGGCGCCGCGGCGATCGACGTCGATCTTCTTGGCCTGATCGACCATATCGGCGAGGCCGGCAAAGGCACGCCTGACGATGATCGGGATGGCAAGGGCCGGGATCAGCACGACGATGAGCACGATCGGAAGCAGCACCAGGTTTGCCAGCAGGAAAACCGCGAAGGACGCGCTCCACAGCCGGCCACCGCCCGCAAGCACCGTATAGGTTCCGCTTTCCGTGGTCACCGAGCGCACGATCGACGAGAGCGTGTAGGGCTCGACGCTGTCTCGCATGTCGCCAAAGGCGATCCGATCCAGATGTTCGCCAATGTTGCGGTAGGCGTCCGGCACGGGGCCGCTGCGGATCATGTCGCCGCGTTCGTTTCTCGCGACGAACCAGAAATCAGGAGACTCGGCCCGCATGGCAAGCAATTGCGGTGTCTCGACCAGCGACAATCCACCTGTGGGATCCGACCGGATCGCGCCGGCTGCGACCGAAGCTGCGTCGGCATCGAGGAACTTTCCGCCAAGATCGGCGCGCGTCAGCAATGCCATGAGGCCGGCGACGACCGCCATCAACAGGAGCACCTGAAAGGTGAGGATCTGCCAGATCAGGCGCTTCTTCAAAGAGTTGACGGATGACGTGCTCATGGCGAAGGCCTCAGCAGATAACCAACGCCGCGGATGCTGTGGATCTCCACGCCGGCGCAGGTGTCGGCAAGCTTCCGGCGCAGCCGCGAGACATGCGCGTCGAGCGAGTTGGATTGGATCTCGTCATCGTAGCCGTAGACCGACTCCTCCAAGGTCGAGCGCTGTACCGTGCGACCCTGCCGCCGCGCCAGCGTCTCCAGCACCAGCAGTTCGCGACGGGGCAGGTCGAGCAACTGGCCGTTCACCTGCGCCTGCCTGCCGTCGAAATCGAAGACGAGTTTGCCGATGCGTGCCGTCATCGGGGCGATATCCGGCGAACGCCGCATGAGGGCGCGGATCCGCGCCAACAGTTCTTCCACGGCAAAGGGCTTGGCGAGATAGTCGTCGGCGCCCATGTCGAGGCCACGGACACGCTCGTCGACCGCGCCACGCGCGGTCAGAACAATCACGGGAACTCCGGATTTCAGCGCACGGACGCGCGGGATCAGTGACAGCCCGTCGCCATCGGGCAATTGGCGATCGAGGATGATGCCGTCATGCACGTGATTGGCGAGCGCCGCCAATGCATGGTCGAGCGTTGGCGCATGATCCAGGATCATGTCGTAGCGACCGAGCGCGGCGCTGAGCGCCGCCGCCATTTCCAGCTCGTCCTCGACAAGGAGCAGGCGCATTGAATTCTCCGAATACGATAGATGGTGCCTCACGTCTGGTCGACGAGGATTGCAGCAACGTTGCGGCGCATGGGTGCGCGGGCGTGTGCCGGTTCTAGCGGGACACGCAATGGCACGGCAATGCAGCCTCGTCAGGCTTTACCGTATTCGGTGGTGGGGCGTCGGATGGCCAAAATCGCCAGCGGCGGCTTGTCGCTTGCGGGGAACGCTCAAGGGGTCGGCTTTTGGGCGGCGGCACTGGATACCGTCGCCCTGTGAGGCTTTAGGCGATGGCCATCATCCGCTGAAACGCGTCGTAGGCGGCAAGCACCGTTTCCTTCTGGGCGTCGTGGCCAGCGATGAAGGCATCGCCATAGATGGTCTCGTCCGGATATTCGGTGATCAGCGTCAGCGGCGCCGTGTGGCGGTCGTCGACCGAGATCATGCAGGGAAAGCCGTTGATGATCCGGAAGCCGGTTTCGCCGGCGTGGGTCTCGTAGAGCGCGATCTGCGCGTCGTTATAGGCGAGCAGGCCAGGAACCTTGGCGAGCCGCTCGGTGACTGCCTCGACCAGCCGTTCGGCGCGGTCGGTCCAATCGGCATGATGGCGCATGATCAGGAAGAAGCCCTTGGGCAGCGTCCACATGGCGAAGCCCCGCGGCACGTAGCCCGAAAGCGGCCGGGTCCATTCGTGCGAGGGATAGCCGTGCAGGTTGACGTGCAATTGTGCGCCGGTCAGGCGTTCGGCTTCCTTGCGGATTTCGCGCTCGTTGAGCGCTGCGCCAGTGCGGTATTCGAGGTCATCGCCAAGTGCTGTGTAGCGGGCGGCGTGATGCATGTGCAGCGGATTGTCCACCCGCAGCCGCTGGTGCACGGCGTAGCCGTCGGGGTTTTCGAGCGGCGAGATGGTGAAATGGGTGCCTGAGCGGGCGGCAAGCGCCTGGGCTGCGCGCAGCACCCCGACGATGCCGGTCGTCTCGTTCGGATGCTGGCCGCCGCTGATCATGACCGGCGCATCAGTCCCCTTGTGGTAGCGGGCCTTCACCGGCCGGCCGGCGCGCGACTGTGCCTCGAAGGGCTGGCCATCGATCGCGGCGAGTTCCGTGTGGATCTGCGCCACCGTCAGCGGCGCTTCGGCGGTTTCGAGCGTCTGGGCTTCGCCCTCGGCATCCCCTGCCTGCAAGGGCCGCGCTTCGACGACGACGGTCGGCTTGCCGACGCCAAAGACGATCTCCGGTATGATCTGACCGGGTTTCAGCCCGCGGTCGCCGAGGGGACGACCGGACTTCTTCTGGAAGACTTCGAGCAGCGAGAAATAGAAGTCCTCGTGCAGCGCCTCACGAAGGCTCAAGACCTCTTCGCCGACGGGCAGGCGGAAGTCGGTGATCGGCAGGGTCACGCGGATGTTGAGCTCTTCGAAATAGGGCTCGCTATCGCCCCAGGCGTGGTCGGCAATCGCCTGCATGGTGCCGGCAAAGAGCCGCTCATAGTCGGTTTCGAGATGGCATTCGCGACATTTGTCGCAGCCTTCGTCGAGACGAATCCACCCGGTCGGCGAAAGCAGAGTTTCACCGACGAAATCGGTATGGATACGGTTTGGCGCGAAGACGGCGTGGCTTTGCTGGCGCCCATCGCGGAAAGTCAGCGCGACGTCGTAGGTGAAGGCTGCCTTGCTGCCGGCCTCAAAGCGGATATCGGCATCGCCGACGAGAGCGGCAAGCGGATAGGCTTCGAGCAGGAAGCGGTTCTGCGCAGCGCCCTCATGCTGGGGATAACCGACGACGACGCCGGCGAGTGCTGCGCGGTCGATCTCTTCGAGGAAGAAATGCAGCAGCGGCTTGTAGGCGCTCCTGAGTGTCGCCTTCACGCCAAAGCTGGCAAGCTTCTGTTCCGCTGCCTTGCGGCTTGCGGCATCGTCGAAGAGCCAGGCTTCGACTTTGGTGCCGCGGGCCGCTTCCTTGCCGTAGGTGGTGAGAAGGGTATCGAGCGTGCGCTCGAACGTGGCTGCAAAAATCGTCGTCATTGCGAAGCTTTGCCGGTTGGGGCCAGTCAGAGGCGCCAGCACTGACGAATCTCGCATCACCCGTTGCCCGAATCAATCCGCGAGAAGGCGGCAAGGACGGTTCGCTCCGACTGCATCAGATAGGCCTCGAGCGAAGCGGCTGCCTCCGCGGTCAATCCGGCCTCAAGCTTTTCGAGGATTGCTGCGTTGAGATCGACGTAAGGCGCGTGCAACAGCTCGGGATCGGCAAGCAGGCCGAAGCTGAGGCGCAATTCCGCGGCGATCTGGGCATAGAAGACGTTCAGCCGCTGGCTGTCGGCAAGGTCGACGATGGCCGCGTGAAAGACCATGTTCTCGCTGCCGACGGTGACCCAATCCTTGGCGGCGCGTGCCGTTCGTGCCCGCCCGACAGCCGCACGCATGCGCGCTACTGCCGGATGATTCGGGTAGGCCTTGGCGAGCGCCTGGCATTCGATCATGCGGCGTACCCGGTAGATATCGATGATCGAAGCCATACTGGGCGTGGCGACAAAGACGCCGCGATTGGGTTCGTGCCGGAGCAGGCCTTCCTTGGTCAGTAACCGAAATGCCTCGCGCAGCGAATTGCGCGACACATCCAGTCCGGCGCTGAGCGCCGCCTCGGACAGCCGCTGGCCGGGCTTGAGTTCGCCGGCGATCAGCTTGTCGCGGATTTCCTCCGCCAGCCGCGGCGCAAGCGCCGATGTGATATCTTGTTCGACCATCAAAGCCCCTTAGGCGGGCACGCATGAAGCGCAGCGCCCTGTAAAACGATATAGCGGTTTGGGCCCGCGGGAGCCAAGTGTGGGAGCGACGCAGTCTGTGGACGGAGGCAACACCACGTCGCGCACACGGTCCATCGGACGAATATGAGTGAGAAGACCCGCAGCCGTCTCCTTATCGTTGACGCGCGAAAAGAGGCAAGAGCTACCGCAAATGTGACTACAACGTGCGCAGCCAAGGCCTATAGGCGTGTTGCTCAACATTTTGGCAATCTGGTAGAACGATGCAGTAAAATTGTTGAACAATCTTGACAGAATTGTGAAACGTGTCACCGTGGCATCCGTTAACAAATTCATGCGGGCTCTCCTCGGAGAGAGAGGCAGTCCGCGAATAAGGAGGGGTTCATGGAACAGTCAGCTATTTCATCCGCAGGAGCGGTTCCGGCCGCACCGACGCCGATGTCTGTCACGTCGCGTCGCGCGGCGTTGACGGCGGCGATCTTCCTGATGGCCACCTCGGCCATCGGCCCGGGTTTCATCACCCAGACGGCGACATTCACCACCAAACTCGGCGCGGCCTTCGCCTTTGCAATCCTCGCCTCAATCCTGATCGACTTCGTCGTGCAGCTGAACATCTGGCGGATCGTGACGCTGACGAAGATGCGCGCGTCTGATCTCGCCAATGCGGCCATCCCCGGCTCCGGCTACGTGCTGGCCGTTCTCGTCATCATCGGCGGATTGTTTTTCAACATCGGTAACATCGGCGGCACCGGTCTCGGCATCAACGCGATGATCGGGCTTGATCCGAAGGTCGGCGGTGCGATCAGCGCCCTGCTCTCGATCGGTATCTTCCTGTCGAAGCGGGCCGGTATGGCGGTCGACCGCTTCATCATCCTTGCCGGCATCCTGATGATCGCATTGACCGTCTACGTTGCCTTCGCATCGGCACCGCCGGTCGGCGATGCGCTGTTCCAGACGTTCCTGCCATCCACTATCGATTTCGCCACCATCACCACCATCGTTGGCGGCACGGTTGGCGGCTACATCACCTATTCCGGCGCCCATCGCCTGCTCGACAAGGGCACGGTCGGCATCGAAAACCTCGGTGCGGTCAACCGCGCAGCGCTCACCGGCATCGCTGTCACTGGCGTCATGCGCTACGTGCTGTTCCTCGCGGTTCTCGGCGTGGTTGCGAGCGGCGTCGTCATCGACGTCTCGGGCAAGGGCGCAAACCCGGCGGCCCAGGCCTTCCAGGCTGCGGCCGGCGATATCGGCATGCGCATCTTCGGCGTCATCCTCTGGGCCGCCGCCATCACCTCTGTCATCGGCGCTGCCTACACCTCGGTTTCCTTCATCACCATTTTTAAGAAGGACATCACCGAACGCGCCCGCAACATCGCGACGGTCGTCTTCATTGCCGTATCGCTCTTCTTCTACGTGATCATCACAACACCCCCGGCCCAGATGTTGGTCTTCGTCGGTGGTCTGAACGGCCTTATCCTGCCGATCGGCCTGTCGATCTTCATCTACGCGGCCTGGGCTCGCTCCGATCTCATGGGTGGATATCGGTATCCGCGTTGGTTGCTGGCGCTTGGCGTGCTGGTCTCGGCGCTGACCTGGTACATGGGCTACAAGTCGATCGGCCCGATCTTTGCGCTGCTCACAGCCTAAAGCGGACGTGGAAAAGTGCGGGCGGTCAGCCGCCCGCAACCGGCCCTAACCTACGAGAATTGATCGCGGTTGTGATCTTGGACCGATGCGGGCCGCGATCAGTGCGATCCAAGGAGATCCGACATGACTGCCATCGATCTGAACAGCGACCTTGGCGAAAGCTATGGCGCCTGGGGCATGGGCGACGATGCGGCGATGCTTGCCATCGTTTCCAGCGCCAACGTCGCCTGCGGCTTCCATGCCGGCGATCCGCTCGGCATCTTGAAAACGGTGCGGGCGGCCGCTGAAAAGGGTGTTTCGGTCGGGGCACATGTATCCTATCCCGATCGCGTCGGCTTCGGTCGACGCGACATGGATGTCACCAGCGCGGAACTGACCGCCGACGTCATCTACCAGATCGGCGCGCTGAAGGGCGTTGCCGCTGCCGCCGGGGTTGCCGTTTCCTACGTCAAGCCGCACGGCGCGCTCTACAACCGCATCGCCCATGACCCGAAACAGGGCCAGGCGGTGATCGACGGCATCAGGGCCATCGATCCGGATCTGGTGCTGATGGGGCTGGCCGGTGCGCCCATCCTCGAACTCGCCCGCAAATCGGGCCTCAGGACCGTCGCCGAGGCCTTCGCCGATCGTGCCTATACGCTGGACGGCCAGCTCGTCTCGCGCCGTGAGCCGGGTGCCGTGCTGCACGATACGGGTGTGATCGCCCGCCGCATGCTGCAGCTTGCCCACGAGGGTTCGCTCGAAGCGATCGACGGCTCGACCATCAAGATCGATGCGCAGTCGATCTGCGTGCATGGCGACAGCCCCGATGCAGTCGCGATCGCTCGGGCCATCCGCCAGGCCTTCGAGACCGACGGCATCACCGTTCGATCATTCTTGGCAGCCTGAGCAGACACCGGGAGGAAATCATGATTGCGATCGAGAACCTCGGCCACATCGATGCGGGACCGGCGCGCCTGGCGCGTGAGCGCTACCGCGGCGGCAGCGTCGAGCCGACGTCCGGGGTTGCGCCCGGCTTCACCCAGGCGAACATGATCGTGCTGCCGCGAGACTGGGCCTTCGATTTCCTGCTTTACGCCCAGCGCAATCCCAAGGCCTGCCCGGTGCTCGACGTTTCCGATCCCGGCTCGCATGCGACACTGCTGGCGCCCGGTGCGGATCTGCGCACCGACCTGCCGCTCTACCGGATCTGGCGCGACGGCAAGCTTGCCGAGGAAACGGCCGATGCGACTGCCGCCTGGGCGGAACACCCTGATCTCGTCAGCTTTCTGATCGGCTGCAGCTTCACCTTTGAAACGCCGATGGTCGAGGCGGGGATCGAGATCCGCCACATCACCGACAAGACCAACGTGCCGATGTACCTGACCGACAGGGCCTGCCGTCCGGCCGGCCGGCTGCATGGCAATATGGTCGTGTCCATGCGGCCGATCAAGGCGAGCCGCGTCGCCGATGCGGCGACGATCTCCGGACGGTTTCCGGCGGTTCATGGCGCACCGGTCCATATCGGCGCACCGGAAGAAATCGGCATCCGGGATCTGGCGAAGCCGGAGTTCGGCGATCCGGTCAGGATCGAGCCCGGCGAGATCCCGGTGTTCTGGGCCTGTGGCGTTACCCCGCAGGCGGCCGTGATGGCGTCCGGCGTTCCCTTTGCCATCACCCACGCGCCCGGGCATATGTTCATCACCGACATTCCCGACACCGCCTATCACACCTGAGGATCCGATGCGCTTCCTTCCCGTCAACCTGACGACCCTTCTGGTCGAACTCGCCGATCTCGACGAGACGCTGGCGCTGTTTGCGTCGCTCGAAACCGATCCGGTCGAGGGCATCGTGGACATGGTGCCGGCTGCCCGCACGCTGATGATCCGCTTTCGCGCGGAAAAGCTCACGGCTGAGCGGCTGGCCGGAGATATCGCCACCCGCGACCTCTCCGCCCGTATCGCGCCTTCCGACCAACTCGTCGAAATCCCGGTTCGCTATGACGGCGAAGACCTTGCCGATGTGGCTGAACTGACCGGCCTTTCCGTCGAGGAGGTCATCCGCCGCCACACCGACAGCACTTTTACCGTCGCCTTCTGCGGCTTTGCGCCCGGCTTCGGCTATCTCGTCGGCGGTGATCCTGCGCTTCAGGTGCCGCGCCGCCAAAGCCCGCGCACCCGGATCCCGGCCGGCTCTGTCGCTCTGGCGGGCGCCTTTTCCGGTGTCTATCCGCAGGCGAGCCCCGGCGGCTGGCAGATCATCGGCACGACGCCGGAAAAGATGTGGGATCTGTCGCGCGATCCGCCGGCGCTGTTCCAGCCCGGCTACCGGGTGCGCTTTTTCGATCTCGAAAAGCGGTCGGTGTCGGTTTTGGCCACGCCGGTCAAGGCTTTGGACAGCGCTTCGGCCGCGATCGCTGCAGACGCGGTCACGCTGAAGGTGCTGGCCGCGCCGATGCCGGCGCTGATCCAGGATCTCGGGCGCTTCGGCCAGACCGGTCAGGGCGTGTCTTCCTCCGGCGCGCTCGACCGTGGGGCGCTGCAGGCGGCCAACCGTGTCGTCGGCAATGCCGCCGGAACGCCCTGCCTCGAAATCATTCTCGGCGGCTTTTCCTTCGAAGCGTCGGGCCGTACGGTCATCGCGCTCACCGGCGCGCCCTGTCCGATTTCGATCCGCGACGCTTGCGGGCGCACGATCACCGCCGAGACCTATCAGCCGGTCTCGCTGGAGCCCGGCGACGTCGTGACGCTCGGCCATGCATCGTGCGGCATGCGCAGCTATCTCGCCATCCGCGGCGGCTTGAAGGTGAAGCCGGTGCTCGGCAGCGCCTCGACCGATACGCTCGCCGTCGTCGGCCCGGGCCCCGTTACGGCGGGCACGGTCCTGACGGTTCAAGACGAAACCGGGGCGCTGGCGAGCGTCTCGCTGACCGAAACGCCAGCTTTCGCCTTTCCCGCTTCCGGAGAGACCGTGACGCTCGACGTCATCATGGGTCCGCGCAGCGACTGGTTTACGGATGCGGGCATCGCCAGCCTCTCCGGTCAGCTCTGGCAGGTGACGCCGCTGTCGAACCGTGTCGGCATCCGCCTTTCCGGTGAAACCGCACTCGAGCGCAGGGACAAGACGGAACTGCCGAGTGAGGGAACGGCGACCGGCGCCATCCAAGTGCCCCATAGCGGTCAGCCGGTACTGTTCCTCGCCGACCATCCGCTCACCGGCGGTTACCCGGTCATCGGCACGGTCGCCGAATACCATCTCGATCTCGCCGGGCAGATCCCGGTCAATGCCCAGATCCGCTTCCGGCCCGTGACGACGTTTGCGGATGTTCGGCCCACACGGGCCTGAGACTGCAACCCGGCCGCCCAGAAATTAGTGAGGAGACATCCATGCAGAAAGTCCTGATTGCCAATCGCGGCGAGATTGCAGTGCGCATCATTCGGGCCTGTCGCGACCACGGTCTGCAATCGGTCGCGGTCTATGCCGAGCCGGACATGGACGCGTTTTTCGTCAAGCTGGCCGACGAAGCCTATGGGCTCTCGGGCAGCCGCCCGGCCGAGACCTATCTCGATATCGCCAAGCTGATCGACATCGCCAAGCGCTCCGGCGCCGATGCCGTCCATCCCGGCTACGGCTTTCTTTCGGAGCGGGCCGAATTCGCCCGCGCCGTCATCGATGCCGGCCTCATCTGGATCGGCCCGGACCCGCATGTCATCGAAGCGCTTGGCGACAAGGTCGAGGCACGCCGCATTGCGCTGAGTGTCGGCGCGCCACTGGTTGCCGGCAGCGACGGCCCAGTCGAGACCGCCGCCGAAGTCATCGCCTTTGCCGAACAGCACGGGCTGCCCGTTGCCATCAAGGCGGCCCATGGCGGCGGCGGCCGTGGCCTGAAGGTCGCCTGGAAGATGGAGGAAGTGGCGGAACTCTACGATTCCGCCGTGCGCGAGGCCAAGGCCGCCTTCGGCCGCGGCGAGTGCTTCCTCGAGCGGTTCCTCGATCGCCCGCGCCACATCGAGGCGCAGGTGCTGGCGGACAAGCACGGCAACGTTCTGGTGCTTGGCACCCGCGACTGCTCTCTGCAACGTCGCAACCAGAAGCTCGTCGAGGAGGCGCCGGCGCCGTTCCTGTCCGACGCCCAGCGCCAGTCGATCCATGACGCCGCAAAGAAGATCTGTGCGGCTGCGGGCTACGCGGGCGCAGGCACGGTCGAGTTCCTGCTCGGCGTCGACGGCACGATCTCCTTCCTCGAAGTAAACACGCGTCTCCAGGTCGAGCATCCGGTGACCGAGGAGACGACCGGCATTGACCTCGTCATTGAACAGTTCCGCATCGCCGACGGCTTGCCGCTGCGGGTCACGGAAACGCCTGCACCGCGCGGCCACTCGATCGAGTTCCGGATCAATGCCGAGGATCCGGGCCGCGGCTTTTTGCCGACGCCGGGCGCAATCACGGCATTCGAGGCGCCCTCGGGTCCGGGCATCCGGCTCGACAGTGGCGTCATGGCGGGCTCGACGGTACCCGGCACCTTCGATTCGTTGATGGCAAAGCTGATCGTCACGGGCGCCACCCGCGAGGAGGTGTTGAGACGCGCCCGCCGCGCGCTGAAGGAATTCCGGATCGAGGGCATCGCCACCGTCCTGCCCTTCCATCGCGCCGCGATCGAAACGGAAGAGTTTGTCGGAGAGAGCGGCTTCAAGGTGCATACGCGCTGGATCGAGACCGATTTCGCCGCTCGCCTTTCCGCCGCGGCCCGGCCCGAGCCGGTTGCCGACGCGCATCTGATCCGCACCCATGTCGAGATTGACGGCAAGCGCCATGCGCTCGGCATTCCGGCAACGCTGCTCGCTGGTGTCGGCGGCCTCGCTGGCGCAAGCGCCAGCCTGGCGGCGGCAAAGGCAGAGGATGCGGCGAGCATAACCGCTCCGATCTCCGGCACCTTGCAGGCGTTCAAGGTCGAGGATGGCGCGGACGTCGCCGCCGGCGATCTGATCGCGGTGATGGAAGCGATGAAGATGGAAACCCAGGTCACGGCATCGCGGGCAGGCAAGATCCGGATCCGCACCGAGGCCGGCGCCTATCTGCAGGCCGGAGCGGAAATCGCCCGCTTCGAGGACTGAATTCGACCCCTGGCCACGCCCGCTGCGCGGGCGACGGCAAGGCATGATCTCCCAAGACTGCTGCGGTGGTCTGCGGGCGGACGAGCGATCGTCCGCCCGCTTTGTTTTTTACACCTGGTGCCGGCTTCCATGCGTATATCCGAAAAGCCGCGATTGCTTTTTTAACCGTAATTTAAATGCAAGATTACTACGTACTTATCGGTCAGTGCGCGCTGCAATTCCTCCTAAATAGCGCACGCAAACAGCCGGTCCTCCTCCCGCCGGTCTGGCTGACCATGTCCCCTCCCAACAACGCGATCGCGACATCACAGGAGTCACGGCAGTGACGTTCAAGAACCTATCGATATTGACCAAGGTCGGCCTTGTGGTCGTGGTCATGGGCATATCTTCCATTCTGATCGCGCTTGCCGGTGCGCGCGGTCTTTCCTCTCTCGGCGCGACCATCATCGACGTCGGCGCGCGCGAAGAGGCAGCACGCGAGGCGATGGACCTGCGCGTCGATATCATCGCCATCAGCCGCATGACCTACCAGCTTGCTGCAGCGCCCGAGAAAGCCGCCGATTTCGTCCAGGAAACCGAGAAGCGCGCCGGGGAAATGCTCGGCCGTCTGACGAAGATCGAGGCTGTTGCCGACGATGCGGAAGACAAGCTGCTGAACGACATCCGCATCACGCTCAACAGTTATTTCGACGAGATCCGCGCGATGATCGCGGTTGCCGCCGACAAGGGCACAAACACTGGCGCCGTCAAGGCGGCACTCGACAAGGCGCTCGAAGCCCAAAAGACGGTGACGGCGACGGTCAAGACCTACAGCACCTACTCCGGCGACGCGCTCGCCGCCGCCCGCTCCGAAGCGCTCAATTCCTCTTCCGTCGCGATGACCATCCTGGCCGCCGCCGCTGCGGCCTGCGTCCTCTTCGGCGTCGGCGTCAGCCTCTTCGTTGCCCGTCGTGGTATCGTCATGCCGGTGCGCGAACTCACCTCGACCATGAGCGAACTTGCCGACGGCAAGCTTGATGGCAACGGTACCGATGTCTCGCGCCAGGATGAAATCGGCGAGATGGCCCGTGCCGTCGAAGTCTTCCGCAAGAACGGCATTGCCATGCGCGCGATGAAGGCGCAGGAAGCCGCACTGCATGCCCGCAGCAGCGACCTGCAGTCGAACATCAGCGTCGTCGTCGCTTCCGCCGTTGCCGGCGACTTCACCGGCCGCATCACCAAGGACTATGAAAACGACGACCTCAACCGCTTCGCATCGAGCGTCAACGAGCTCGTCTCGAGCGTCGACCAGACGGTCAACGAAGTCCGCCGCGTGATCGCCGCACTCGCCGATGCCGACCTGACGCAGACCATGCGTGGCGAATTCCACGGCGCATTCGCCGAACTGCAGACGAACGTCAACCAGACGATGGTGACGCTGCGCTCGACGATGCAGAACGTACGCACCGCGGCAAGCACCATCAACGACAACTCTGCCGAGCTGAGTTCTGCCGCCAACGATCTGTCGAAGCGCACCGAACAGCAGGCCGCAGCGCTCGAAGAGACGGCCGCCGCTCTCGACGAGATCACTTCGACCGTGCGCACAGCTTCCGAGCGGGCGAATGAGGCGCATGAAATGGTGCGCGCCACCAAAGACAGTGCCGGCCGATCCGGCGCGATCGTGCGCAGCGCGGTCGATGCCATGGGCCGGATCGAGGATTCGTCCAACCGCATCAACCAGATCATCTCGGTGATCGACGAGATCGCCTTCCAGACCAACCTTCTGGCGCTAAACGCCGGCGTCGAAGCGGCCCGCGCCGGCGAGGCGGGTCGTGGTTTCGCCGTCGTCGCCCAGGAAGTGCGCGAACTGGCGCAACGCTCGGCCAACGCCGCAAAGGAGATCAAGACGCTGATCCACAGCTCAGCGTCGGAAGTCGAGAATGGCGTGGCGCTGGTGCGCTCCACCGGTGAGGCTCTGCTGGAGATCGAGACGCTGGTCAACAATGTCAGCGGCCACGTCAATACGATCGCGACGGCCGCCCGCGAACAGGCGACGGCGCTGCAGGAGATCAACACCTCGGTCAACCACATGGACCAGATGACCCAACAGAACGCGGCGATGGTGGAAGAAACGACGGCGGCAAGCGGCACGCTTGCCGAAGAAAGCCGCCAGCTCCGTACGATGCTGGCGAAGTTCAAGCTCGAAGCGCAGAGTGCACGCGACAGCTGGAGCCGGGCGGCCTGATCGAGGGGCGAAAGTTACACGCGCTCAAGTGAAGCCATATCTGCGGCGGCACTGTCCTTCCTGCACTGCATTTGCGGGGCAGGGCGCGGAGGCCGCCGCAGGCTTTTCAGAGGGGCGATAGTCTCCGCATTGCCGCCCCCGGGGATCCGGGTGGCTCCATCATTCTTCCTGAATTGCTGTGAAGCGCTGTTAGCGGCTATTCTGGAAGGCACACGTGTGAGTCGTTGATTTGCGGGACAACCGAATGACGCAGCAGTTCGACCTCTTTGCTTCGAACGAGGCAGCTACCAAAAAGGCAGGCGGCGGGTCAGCGGTCAAGAGGACCTCGTTGAACGAGGAAGATATGGTCCGTCACCTTCAGGCGACGGGCCGCTACCGCCTGCTGCAGCGGCTTGTGCCGCGCGCCGTGGTGCCTGTTGCTCGTCCCGGCTTTCCGCTGAAAGGCGTCATCCTCGATACCGAGACCACTGGGCTCAACAATCGCAAGGACGAGATTATCGAGATCGGGCTGATCGCTTTTACCTTCGATGAGAAGGGGAACCTCGGCGATGTGACGGGCGTTTATGGCGGTTTGCGGCAACCGGCCAATCCGATCCCTGCGGACATCACGCGCCTGACCGGCATTACCGATGCGATGGTCGCGGGAAAGGCGATCGATCTCGCCGAGATACGGACGCTGATGGAAAGAGCGGACCTTGTCATCGCGCATAATGCTGGCTTCGACCGTCCCTTCTGTGAGGCCTTTTCACCCGTCTTCGAAGGAAAGGCATGGGCCTGTTCCGTCTCTGAGGTCGATTGGTCCTCTCGCGGCTTCGAAGGCACGAAACTTGGTTATCTGATCGGGCAGGCCGGCTATTTCCACGACGGCCACCGGGCGGTCGACGATTGTTTCGCCCTGCTCGAAGTCCTTGCCAAGGATGGCGGCTCCGAAAACACGCCCTTTGCCGAGCTTTATCAGGCAAGCCAGCGATCGCGCATCCGCATTTTCGCGGAAAACAGCCCGTTCGACATGAAGGACCATCTGAAAGCGCGCGGTTATCGCTGGTCTGACGGAAGCGACGGCCGTCCGAAATCCTGGTGGATCGAGATCGCCGATGCTGCGCTTGAGGACGAGCTCCGCTATCTGCGCTCGGAGATCTATCGCTGGAATGAAGCCGATCCGCCGATCAAACGCTTGACCGCTTTCGATCGGTTCCGCGCCTGACAATCAGACGAGCACGCGGGATCGCCAGGGTAGACCTTGCGTGGACGCGGCCCCTGTCAATCAAATTATCCCGTTTTCTGCCGGCCTTTGTATGAAGGCAACCTGCCGATCGTAGCGCCAGCGCTGGCACCGGGCTGCACTGGCGGCGCCTTTCTCCTCGGTCGCGCCCGATGATGCTCAGTGCGGCGCTGTTCGAGATCCGGCAGCCTAACTGCTTCACCGACCCGCCTCTTCTCGATGAGCGGCCTTCAGGTCAATCGTGGCCTTGAGCTCTCTGCCTTCGGTGAGCCGATGGACGGTCTTCGTCTGCTTGGCGGCATTACTTTCATGGATGTCGAGCTGGCAAAGACACAAGGCGGCCTGCACGACGGCAAGAGCGTCACGGGCGTCCCAAAAAGACGGCGATCAGCCTTTACGGCGAATACGATATGCCCTGGGTTGAGGACCTGACGCTCACGGGTCGCGTCATTTACACCGGCAGCAGCTATTATGATCGGGCGAACACGCAGAAGGTTTCGGACTGGACGCGGGTTAATCTCGGCGCGCGCGCGAGAAAACGGCAATCCGTTGGAATTCCGGGCGACGGTCGAGAACGTTTTCAACGAGAACTACTGGGCATCGTCTGCCTGTGGCTTCCTCTCGGCCGGCGCACCACGCACGTTCATGCTTTCGGCTTCGGTTGATTTCTGAGGCTGCTGCCCAGATTTCAGTTAGCAAAAAGAAACGGCCGGCATATGCCGGCCGCTTCTCGTTTAAACTGCGTATCGATCACGTTTCCGGCGCATAGCCGAAGACGATGGCCGGATTTTCTGCTGTTTCAACCCAGACGCTCTTCGTCTGGGTATAGGCCATCAAGGCATCACGACCGGAGGAACGGCCATAGCCGGAGCGACCAAAACCGCCGAAGGGTGACATGACGCTGATCGTCTTGTAGCCGTTGATCCAGAAGGTTCCGGCCCGTACCTTGGAAGCAACGCGATGCGCGCGACCGACATCGCGGGTCCAGACCGCACCGGCAAGGCCATAGGGATTGTCGTTGGCGAGCGTGATTGCCTCTTCTTCATCGTCGAAGACGGTGACACCGACGACAGGGCCGAAGACCTCGTCGCGGGCGATCGTCATGTCCGGTTTGACGTTGTCGAGAATGGTCGGGGCGAAATAGAAGCCGCCGGAGGATTGAAGTGCCGTTGGCTTGGCGCCGCCGGTCGCAAGCTTGGCGCCTTCCGCCACGCCCTGCTTGACCATTTCCTCGATCTTCGCCCACTGACGGGCATTGTTGATCGGGCCGATCTGCGTCGTTTCGAGATAGGGATCGCCGACCGGGATGCGCGCGGCGGCCTCGGCATAGCGCTCGACGAACTGCTGATGCACCGAGCGGTGGACGAGCAGGCGCGAGCCGGCAACGCAGCTCTGGCCGGCGCCGGAGAAGATCGCCGACTGAGCGCCGACGATGGCGCGGTCGATATCGGCATCGGCAAAGACGATGTTGCCGGACTTGCCGCCGAGTTCGAGGATGCAGGGCACAACGTTCCTTGCGGCCGCCGCCGCAATTGCCGAACCGGCCAGCGCCGAACCGACGAAGACGACGAGTGCCGTCTTCGGATGCGCGACCATCGCCTGGCCTGCCGTCACGCCCTGGCCGGCGATGACGTTGACGAGACCACGCGGCGCGCCGCCCGCCTCGCAGAGCGCACCGAGCACCAGCGTGCTGAGCGGCGTCAGTTCCGACGGTTTGATGACGACGCCGTTGCCGGTGCAGATCGCCGGTGCGATCTGCCAGCCGCCGGTAAAGAGCGGCGCGTTCCAGGGGGTGATCTGCGCGACGACGCCGAGCGGCTCGTTGCGGGTGTAGTTCAGGTGCGAAGTCGGCACCGGGATGACCTCGCCATGGAGCTTGTCGCACCAGCCGGCATAATATTCGAACATTTCGGCGACGCGGACGGCCTCGCCGCGGATGTCGCGGATCGGTCTTCCGGCCGAACGGCTTTCGAGCTCGGCGATCTCGCCGGCGCGCTCGCGGATATTGCGGGCGATCTCGTTCATCACCCGGCCACGGGCCGAAGCGGTCATCGAAATCCACTCGCGCTGGGCACGCGCTGCGGCCTGCATCGCCGCGTCGACGACGTCCTTGCCGGCATCCTTGAAGGTGGCAAAGACTTCGCCGGTCGCCGGATCCGTCAGCTTCTGCTCATCGCCGGAGCCGGGCACAAGCGCACCATCCACATAGCTGCCGATTTCCGTGCCAGGAAGGAAACCGTGAAAGAGAGCGCGGATGCGCTCGGCCTTGGCGGGCATGGTCATGTCGTTCATCGTCGTTCCCTTGGGTATCAGTTGTCGTTGACGGGGCGGAAGGCGCCCATGCGGGTGAAGTCATCTGCATTGTCGAGCGGGCTCTCGGCCCAGAGCCTTGCGACAGCACGCGAAAGCGGCAGCTCGGCGCCGGTGCGCGCTGCAAGTTCGCTCGCAAGCCGCACGTCCTTGCGCATCAGCCCCATGGTGAAGCCGCTGTCGAAGCGGCCGTTCATCACCCAGGTCGGGAAATGCACCTCGCTGATCATCGACTTGCCGGAGGCGGCGTTCAGCACCTTCAGCGCCTCTTCCGCGTCAAGCCCGGCCGCAAGCGCCAGCTTCAGGCCTTCGCCCGTCGTCACCATATGGGCGGCGGCGAGCAGGTTGTTGACAAGTTTGGCGACGTTGCCGGCGCCGCTTTCACCCACATGCAGCGCCTTCGCCGACATCGCCTCGATGACGGGGCCGGCAAGGGCGACGTCCGCATCGCTGCCGCCGATCATCATCGTCAGCTTGCCGCTTGCGGCACCGGCCGGCCCGCCGGACACGGGCGCGTCGATGAAGCCGTGGCCGAGGCCGGCAAGGGCTGCGGCGAGATCACGCGAGACATCCGGCTCGGATGTCGAGGTGTCGATGATCACGACCCGCGGGCTGGCCGATTTCAGCGCCTCGAGATTGGCCTCGACGACAGCGGCGACGTCCTTCGCGGTCGGCAGAGAGAAGACGATGAAATCGGTATCGAAGAAGACGTCGGCGAGCGAGGCGACCGGGGAAACGCCACCTTCGGCCGCAAGGGTGCGCCGGGCTTCCGAAAGGTCGAAACCTTTGACCGCGAAACCCTCTCGGGCGAGCGTCGTCGCCATGCCGAGCCCCATGGCGCCCAATCCCACCACGCCCACTGTCGTTCGTTCCGCCGTCATGATCTTCTCTACCCTCGTCTGGTTCTGATGATCGGGCGAAGGTGGCATGCGGGGTGGCGAGCGGGTAGACGGCGCGCCTGGTACAATGCGTTGCTGGCGTGGCAACGTCTGCGGCGTTGTCCAGCGGCGCCGAGAGGGCGCGCTTAGCTGCCGAGAACCGTGGACGGCCGTTCAGAACTAAGGGCGAGGTGGCGCGGAGCCGATGCGTCAGCCGCGGAAGGATTGCATTTCTTCCGCGAGATGTTGGCCGAGTTTTTCGACCGAGAGCGGCAGGCGGCGGTGGGCGCGCACCATGAGGTGGGCACTCGCCTCGCGCAGCAGCGGATCGGCGAGGTCGATCGCCTGCATCGCCCCGCGCGCGATTTCGACGGCAACGGCCGTGCGCGGCAGGAATGTGACGCCGAGGCCGGCGGCAACGAAGCGGCGCAGCACCTCGATCGAATGGGTTTCGAGCAGCGGCGCCAGCGCCAGTCCCGCATCGGCCGCCACCCGCGCCACCAGTTGCGTCACGCCATTGCCCTTGCCGAGCAGCGCACAAGACGAGGTCAGGCAATCGGCGAGCTTCAGGTCGCGGCGTGTTGACAGCGGGTGACCTGTCGGCACGATGACGCAGAGCGGTTGGCGGGCGATTGCCAGCGCCCGGATGCGCGGGTCGGTGAAGGGGGTGTAGGCGATGCCGATATCGGCGTCGCTGTTGGCGATGGCGTCGACCACGTCTTCGGTGCTGCCGAGCTCGACGATGTAGCGCACGTAGGAGTGCGCCCTGGAGAACGAGGAAAGCCCGTTTTCCACCAGATCGGCCATGAAGCCCTCGCCGCAGCGAATACGGATGCGGGTCTGCTGCACGCCGCGGATCTGGTCGAGCTGTTCAGCGAGCAGTCCGTTGTCTTCGAGTACCCGCTTGCCGTGTTCGAGCACCAGTTCGCCGGCATCGGTCAAGACCGTGCCGCGCGCGGTGCGTTCGAAGAGGGAAAGGCCGATGTCGCGTTCGGTGTCGGCGATCTGCCGGCTGACGACCGATGGCGCCAGCCCCATATGCTCCGCAGCACCCCGGATCGAACCGATGCGCGCAACCGCCATAAAGATCCTGAGCGCTTTCGCGTCGAGTACATCCATGGCGGTCATGGATGCGACGGAATCCCCTCGGGGTCAACGACCAAGCGATGTGGAGATGAGGCGTGTCCAGAGGTTTACGCCCTCACCGATGATCGCGTCGTTGAAATCGTAGTGCGGTGAATGCAGGCCGGGATTGGCGCCTTCGCGCCGGGCGCCGAGCCAGAGATAGCAGCCCGGGCGTTCGTCGAGCATGAAGGCAAAATCTTCCGCGGCCATGCTTGGCGGCGCGTCGACGACGGTCAATGTGGTGTCCTCGGCGGCAATGGCACGCACAAGGGCGGCGGCAGCCGGGTCGTTGATCGTGGCGGGATAACGCCGCTGATAGTCGAACTCCGCCTTGCAGTCGAGCCCTTCGGCAAGCGCCGTGACGAGTACGCGCATGCGTGTTTCCAGCGTGTCGCCGACAGATTTGTCGAACCAGCGCGTGGTGCCGCGGATCACGGCTTTTTCCGGGATGACGTTCCAGGCGTCGCCGCCATGGATCTGCGTGACGGAGACGACGGCAGCTTCGAGCGGCGAGACGTTGCGGCTGGCGATAGTCTGCAACGCGGTGACAATCTGGGCGACCGCGACCAGCGGGTCGGCGCCCTCGTGCGGCATGGCGCCGTGGGCGCCGCGGCCGGTGATGGCGATTTCGAAGACGCCGAAGGCGGCCATCATCGCATCGTCGCGCGCGACCACCGAGCCGACGTCGAGCGCCGGCCAATTGTGCAACGCATAGACGGCATCGGCCGGAAAATCGCGGAAGAGCCCGTCGGCGACCATGACCTGCGCGCCGCCTTCGGCCTCTTCGGCCGGCTGGAAGATGAAGTGCACCGTGCCGTCGAAATCCATTTCGCTTGCCTGCCGCGCGGCGGCAAGCAGCATTGCGACATGGCCGTCATGGCCGCAGGCATGCATCTGGCCCTGCGTTTTCGAGGCATAGGCAACGCCGCTCGTCTCTATGATCGGCAGCGCGTCCATGTCGGCGCGGATGGCGATGGCGCGGCTCGACGTGCCGCGCGTGAGCGTGCCGACGAGGCCGGTGCCGCCATAGCCGTCCTTCACCGTGATGCCCCATTCGGCCAGCCGGCCAGCGATGAAGGCCGCAGTCTGCCGCTCTTCGAAGGCAAGCTCGGGATAGGCATGCAGGTGATGACGCCAGCGGATCGTTTCCTCGATGCGTTCGGGGCTGATGTCGTGGCGTGTCATGGTTTGCATCCTGTCGATGAAGGGATGGCTGGCCGGCCTGCGCGGGCCGGCCAATCCTTGTGTCAGGGTCTCGGTTATTGCCCGAGGCGCAGGAAGAGGTCGGCAACGACGACGGAGCCCATGTAGGTGCCGACCATCACGCAGATCGCGACGATGACGATCTTCCAGCCCGAGCGGCGGGCGATGGTGAATTCGCTCGCGGTGAGCGCGAGGCCGCCATAGGCAAGCGCCGGCGTTGCCAGCGCGAGAAAGTTCAGGTGTTCAACCTGTTCGCTGACCCAGGCCGCACCCGGGACGCCGGGGATGGTGATGAGGATCGCGATCAGCGACACCCAGGCGACACCAGGCAGGTAGAAGGGCACAAAGCGGGCGAGCGCCAGGCCGACGATGCAGGCGACGTAGAGCGTTGCCATGCCCGGGAGCGCCGTCAGCGGCGAGGTGCCGGTGCCGACCCAATTGGCGATAAGCCCGATGGCGCAAGCGATCAGAAGCAGGCCGGCATGGCCGACGACATCGATCTTGCGCTCGTCTTCGGCGTTAAGAGGGAGATCGTCGGCGTAGTTGGCGGAGGTGTTGGTCTGGTTGGCCATGATATCTCTCCCGATCAGGCTTGAGCGCGACGCTCGGACGGCCGAGCCTTGTTGTAGAGCCACTCGGTCAAGGGCAGCGCGACGAACATGCCGACATAGAGCCCGGTGGCATAGGTCAGGATGTTGCTGGCGGCGGCAAGCGCGAGGATGATGTCCTTCTGGTCGGGCACGGCAGCCACGAGGCCGCCGGTGCAGGCCGCCAGCATCGAGCCGGAGCCGACGCCGCAGGACATGGCGAGCGCACGCACGTCGAAGATGCCGAGGCCATGGACGATCGGCGGCATGATGGCGAAGACGAAGGTGCCGATCAGCGTGCCAGTCGCATAGACGCCCATGGCGCCCGCACCTTCCGGCGAGTTGAGACCGTACTTGTCGGCGATCAGCGCGAGGTTCGGTTCACGGTCGATCGAATAGGTCGCGCCGACGGCCTCGCGGCCCATCTTGAGCAGGAATACCGCGACCGGGAAGGCGACGAGAATCGTGCCGAGATTGCCGAGCTCCTGGAGCACCAGCGCCGGGCCGGCCTCGATGATCTTGGAGATCTGCGGGCCGACGGTCGTTCCGAACTTGGCGATGAACGGCATGATGGCGACGGTGATCATCGCGCCGGAAAGCTTGACCGCATCGCGCGACAGGAACTTGGCGCTCGCCTTGAAAATGGCGGGATTGACAAGGATGCCGAGCGCGAAAGCGTAGAGGATCGGCAGGAAGATGACGGTGCCGATGCCGATCGGAAGGCGTTGAATGCCGATCAGCTCGGAGACGATGACGATCGCCAGCACAAGGATGTGCAGATAGAGCGCGCCCGAGGCGGCTCCGGTTTTTCCGGTCATGATGTTCTCCTCTGGTTGGGAGCCAGTTGTTGTTCTTTGCCCAGATTTCACAGTAGGGGGAGAGGGCAAATTGCGGCTAGCCGGCCGGCAAGCAACGAAGTGTTGCGATTTGAGCAACGGGCTGGCCGTCGCTCCGGCGGCAATCGGGATCAGTCCCGCAGCGCCTTCATGTCATGGCTTCATTCCTGCATTTCATTCCAGCTGGCGTCACGACGAATCGTCGTCGCCTCTGCCCCAGCTGTTGCACAGCGGGAAGGGGGAGCCAAGCGCTATTGCCCCTCCTTTGCACTCCTCCGGAAGTGGCCAGGCGCCTGCGCGTTGCCGCATTCCATTGCTCCGGGGTCAGGTGAGTGGCCGAAATAGAATCCTCTGTAAAAATCCCTGAAAAACCCCCATTGAAATCGATTACATTTTCTGGCTTCATAGGTTTCGCAAGATTTGGGAGGATCTTATGAAGAGATTTATCGCCGCAGCGCTTGGCGCTGTCGCTACCATTGCCATTTCCGCTTCTTTCGCCAATGCCGAGACCTTCAAGATCGGCCTGTCCAACGGCTGGGTCGGCAGCGAATGGCGCACGCAGATGATCGACGAGGCCAAGGAGGCCGCGGCGAAGTGGAAGGAAAAAGGCGTCGACGTCGAAGTCTCGGTCCAGAGTGCCAATGTCGACGTGCCCGGGCAGATTGCGCAGGTGCGCAACTTCATTGCCGAGGGCGTGAACGCCATCATCATCAACCCCAACAGCCCGACCGCCTTCGATCCGATCTTCGCTCAGGCGAAGGAAGCCGGCATTCTGGTGATCGCGACGGACGCCGAAGTGTCGTCGCCGGATGCGATCTATGTCGGCATCGATCAGACGGCCTGGGGTGCGGCCGGCGCCAAGTGGCTGGCCGATACGCTCGGCGGCAAGGGCAAGGTCGTTGCCATCAACGGCGTCGCCGGTCATCCGGCAAACGAGATGCGCGTTGCCGGCTACAAGAGCGTCTTCAAGGATTATCCGGATATCCAGGTGGTCAACGAAGTCAACGCCAACTGGGATCAGGCGCAAGGCCAGCAGGCGATGCAGAACATCCTTGCGACCTATCCTGACATCAACGGCGTCGTCGTGCAGGACGGCATGGCCGCCGGGGCCTGGAAGTCGATCATGGATGCCGGCAAGACCGGCCAGATCGCCGCCACCGGCGAAATCCGCAAGGACTTCATCGACCTCTGGGTGAAGGACAAGCTGAATTCCGGCGCGACCGTCAACCCGCCCGGCGTCATGGCGAGCGCGCTCAACGTCGCGGTGCTGATGCTGCAGGGCAAGGAACTGAAGGAGCCGGCAACGGCGGGGCAGTACAAGAACGCCATGTATCTGCCGATCCCGTTCATCGATTCCAAGAACCTCGCGGACGCGGCCAAGCAGCTCGACGGCAAGCCGGGTTACTACTCCTACACCAACGCGCTTTCGATCGACGACGCGACGGCGTTGTTCAAGTAAGCTCTGATCCACCGGGCAGCTCGCATCTGAGTTGCCCGGCGGCCAATGCCGCCGACGGCTCCCAGGGCAGGATCGTATCGGGCATGAAATCAGCTGCAGCGGAGCTCGCCAAGGCGCGACTTGAGGTGGTGCAGCAAGCAACCAAAATGGTGGACAGCCGATGTCGAAACTGAGACTGAACGGCGTGAGCAAGGCTTACGGCGCAACGCTGGCGTTACGCCGCGGCGATCTCGACGTCGCCGCCGGCGAGGTGCATGTGCTGATGGGCTCCAACGGCTCCGGCAAGAGCACGCTCTGCAAGGTCATCGCCGGCAGCGTGCGCCCCGACGGCGGCCAGATCCTGATCAATGACAAGCCCGTGACGATTTCCGGGCCGCAAGCCGCGCGCGTTGCCGGCATCGGCATCTTCTATCAGGAACTCAGCCTGGCCAGCCATCGTTCGGTCGAAGAGAACATCTGCCTCTCCGCCCTGCCGGTGAAGGCCGGCTTCTTCATCGACCGGCGGGCGCTGAAGGCGCGGGCGGCGCGTTACATCGCGCTGTTCGCCGAGGTCGCCGGCGAAGGCTTCCATGCGGAGGCGCTCGTTGGCAATCTTAGGGCCGACCAGCGGCAACTGGTCGAAATCATGAAGGCGCTCGCCAGTGAAGCACCGATCCTGATCTTCGACGAGCCGACCTCGGCGCTCGATCGCGCCCAGGTCGATCGCTTCTTCGAAATCCTGCGTGGCCTCAAGGCGCAAGGGCGCGGCGTCATCTTCATCTCGCACCGAATGGACGAAATCACCGCGATCGGCGATCGCGTAACGATCATCCGCGACGGCGAGACCATCGAGACGCTCAAGCTCTCCGATACCGATCCAGCAACGGTGATCCGGCTGATGGTCGGCGGTGCCAGCGACATGCCGGCGGCCCGGTCCTCGGCGCCAGCGGTGGTGGAAACCCGGGCGAAGGCGGCGATCTCGGTCCGAAATCTAACCGGCAAGGGCTTTCGCGATGTCAGTTTCGAGGTGGCACGGGGAGAGATCCTCGGCCTTGGTGGTCTGCACGGCCAAGGGCAGTCGGCGCTGCTGAGAGCGATCTTTGGCGCAAGCGCCGTGACGTCAGGTGAGGTGACGATCGGCGGCGAACGCTATAACGCCAAGAGCCCGCGCGATGCGATCCGGCGCGGCTGCGCCTATGTCTCCGGCGACCGCGGCCGTGACGGGGTCATCAGCGGCCGCCCAATCATCGAGAATGTCACGCCGATCCACTATCTCCGCGACCGGCTGATGATTGCGCGGCCCTCAAGCCTGAAAAACAAGGCGATGCCGGCGCTCGCGGCGATGCACACGAAGTTTGCCAGCCTCTTCCATCCGATCAATTCGCTTTCCGGCGGCAACCAGCAGAAGGTGATCATCGCCCGCTGGCTGATCGACCGGCCCGACGTGCTGCTGCTCGACGATCCGACCAAGGGCATCGACCTCTCGGCCAAGGCCGATCTCTTCGCGCTGATCCGGCAGCTTGCGGCCGACGGCCTCGGTATTCTGCTCTATTCGTCTGAAGACGCCGAGCTGCTTGGCAATGCCAACCGCATCCTCGTCTTCAACGGCGGCTCGGTGACGCGTGAACTGACCGGCGACGATCGCACCCGCTACAATCTCTACCAGGCTGCATACGAGGCCGCGTGATGACATCGACAACGACCGACATGCGAACTTCCGGGGCGGGCGGCCTCCGTTCCTGGCTGGAGCGCTACCCCTTCCTGCCGGCGCTTGTGATCGTTGTTGCACTACTGGCGCTCAACGGCCTCTTCTCTCCGAATAGCCTGAGTTTTCGATCGCTGACTGGACTTCTCAGCACCTATATGGCGCTGATCATGCTGGCGATCGCCCAAACCTATGTGGTGTCCGCCGGAGACATCGACCTCTCGGCCGGCGCGACGCTGTCGCTGGTCAACGTGGCGATCGTCGTCTTGATGGAGCGCTGGGGCGGCGGTGCCGGTGCGGTGCTGCTCGCGCTTGCGCTCGGCGTCTTGATCGGCCTTGCCTGCGGCCTGGTCAACGGCCTCGTCGTCGCAGCCCTTCGCCTGCAGGCGATCGTCGCCACCTTCGCCACCAGCATCTTCTTCATCGGCCTGGCGCTCTACGTCATGCCGGTCGCCGGTACGCCGGCGCCGGCGCTCTTCTGGCGCACCTATGGCGGACGTCTGCTCGGCCTGCCTTTCGTCTTCTACGTGCTCGCGGCTCTCGCCGTGCTGCTCTATCTCCTGTCGCGCACCCGTATCGTGACCGAACTGCTGGCCGTCGGCGATGACCAGCAGGCCGCCTATCAGACGGGGCTGCCGGTCGTGGCTGTCCGCATTAGGGGCTACCTGCTCAGCGGCCTCTTCTCGGCGCTCGCGGCCTTCTGCCTGACCGGCGATACGGCCAGCGGCGATCCGCTCGTCGGCGGCAAGATGACGCTCTACAGCGTCGCGGCGGTCGTGCTCGGCGGCAGTGCGCTCGCCGGCGGCTGGACGACGGTGGTTGGTTCGCTGCTCGGCGCTCTGACGATCGGCCTCGTCAACTCGCTGGTCTTCTTCATGGGCACGCCTTCGGAATGGCAGAACTTCGTCCAGGGCCTTGCCATTCTCCTGGTGTTGATGGCCGGCGTGCTTGCCGGCCGGAGGGCACGCGCATGACTGCGGTTACCACCTTCTTCAAACAGCCATTGGTCGTTGCGCTGATCCTCATCGTCGCGCTGCTTTATCTCGGTCAAAGCCTTTCGCCCGGCTTCGCCTCGGCCGACCAGATCCTGCGTCTCCTGATCGTCGCCTCGCTGCTCGGCATCGTCGCCGCCGGCCAGAACGTCGTCATTCTCGGTGGCCGCGAGGGCATCGACCTCTCCGTCGGCGGTATCGTCTCCTTGTCGGCGATCATCGCCGGCAACGTCATGAACGGCGCCGATGGCGGTATCCTGCCGGCGGTGCTGGCCTGCCTGGCGGCCGGCGCGTTCTTCGGCTTCTTGAACGGTCTCGGCGTGACGCTTTTGCGCATACCGCCGCTGGTCATGACGCTTGGCATGCTCGGCGTGCTGCAGGGCCTGCTCGTCGTCATCCGCCAGGGTATCCCTTCGGGTCGGGCCGCGCCGGGGCTTTCGGCCTTCGTCACGCAACCCTTCGCGCTCGGCATTCCCGGCATCATCTGGCTCTGGATCGCGATCGGCCTGTTGATGGCCTTCATGTTGAACCGCACCGTCTTCGGCCACCGCATCTATGCGATCGGCTCGAACGAACATGCGGCCTATATGACCGGCGTCCCGGTCCGCCTCATGCGCGTCGGTCTGTTCATGATTTCGGGCATGTTCGCTGCGATCGCCGGGCTCTGCCTGCTCGGCTATTCCGGCTCGTCCTTCGCCAATGTCGGCGAGCAATACATGCTCTCCTCGATCATCGCGGTCGTCTTCGGCGGCACCTCGCTTGCCGGCGGCAAGGGCGGCTACACCGGCACCATGGCGGGCGCCCTGCTGCTCGTCATCCTCCAGGGCATCCTGACGACGGTCAATATCGACGAATCCGGCCGCCAGATGGTGTTTGGCGCGACGCTGCTGCTCCTGATGTTGTTCTACGGCCGTGGGCGGGCGATGCGGGCATGAGCGAGCGGCCGAAAATCAAGGACATTGCGGAGAGGGCCGGAGTCTCGGTCGCGACCGTTTCCCGCGCGCTCAGCGGCTCCAGCCTGGTGACCGACGAGACGCGCAAGCGCATCCACGAGCTTGCGCGCGAGTTGAACTACCGGCCGAACGTCAGCGCAAGAAACCTGAGGACACGCCGGTCGATGTCGGTGCTGCTCGTCGTGCGAGATGTTGGCAACCCCTTCTATCTCGAGATCCTCAAGGGCGTGGAGGCGACGGCCCGGGCGGCCGGGTACGCCGTTCTCATGGGCAATACCGAGAATGATCCGGATCGCGAGGTCGAATACTTCAACATGCTGCGCGATGGCCATGCCGACGGCATGATCCTGATGACCGGCAAGCTGCCGGAGCCGCAGCCGGGCGAAAGCGCTGCGGTTTCTCACCTTCCCATCGTCGTGGCGCTCGAAATGATCGAAACTGCAGGCTTTCCGCATGTGCAGATCGACAACTCTGCCGCGGCGCGTGAGGCGGTTGAGCATTTGATTGCACTCGGGCATCGCCGCATCGCCCATGTCGCCGGCCCATTGCCGGAGGTGATGGCGATGCACCGGCGTGACGGTTACCGGGCCGCGATGGCAGCCGCCGGTCTGCCGATCCCTGAGGGTTACGAGGTGCGCGGCGACTACCTGCTCGAAAGCGGAGAGGCCTGCGTCGCCGAACTCTTCGCCCTGCCGGAGCCACCGACGGCGATCTTTGCCGCCAACGACGAGATGGCCTATGGCGCGATCCACGCCTTGCGACGGCTCGGCTGCGATGTTCCGGGCGACGTCTCGGTCGTCGGCTTCGACGACCTCTATCTGAGCAAGGCCTTCTATCCGCCGCTGACGACGGTCAGCCAGCCGCGCGCCGATATCGGCCGCACGGCGATGTCGCTGCTTCTCGATATCCTGTCCGGCGACGATGTTGCCGCTGCACCGGCCGTCGTGCTGCCGACCGCCCTCAACATTCGCGGCAGCACCGCGCCGCCGAAGAAATGACCAGAGCGGGATGAGGAAAGTGAGGGCGGTATTCCGCCCGCATCCCGCGCCGACTTCAGAAAAACGACAACCCGGGAGAACAGAATGACACAGCTACCGAAGCAGACGCTGCGTGTGGGTTTCGTCGGATCGGGCTTCATCGCCCATTTCCATCTGAAATCGATGATCGGTGTGCGCAATGTCGAGGTGACCGGCGTCTTCAGCCGCAAGCCCGAAAACCGGGAGAAATTTGCCAAGGAGGTCGCCGCACTTGGTCTTGGCACCTGCCGCACCCATGGGAGCCTGGAGGCGCTGCTGACCGCCGATGATGTCGACGCGATCTGGATTCTCTCGCCCAATTACACCCGCCTCGACGTCATGCGTACTCTCCACAAGGCGGTCAAGGATGGCCGCAGCACGGTGTTTGCCGTCGCCTGCGAGAAGCCGCTTGCCCGCACCATTGCCGAGGCGCGAGAGATGCTATCGCTTGCCGAGGACGCCGGCCTCAATCACGGCTATCTTGAAAACCAGGTGTTCTGCACGCCGGTGCTGCGCGGCAAGGAGATCATCTGGCGGCGCGCCGTCTCGACCACTGGTCGCCCCTATCTGGCGCGCGCCGCGGAGGAACATTCCGGCCCGCACGAGCCCTGGTTCTGGCAGGGCGACAAGCAGGGCGGCGGCGTGCTCTCCGACATGATGTGCCACAGCGTCGAGGTGGCGCGCTACTTGCTCACGGCGCCCGGCGCACCGCGCAACTCACTGAAAATCAAGGCTGTCAACGGCACCGTCGCCAACCTCAAATGGACGCGACCCAATTATGCCGAACAATTGCGCAAGCGCTTCGGCAACGAAGTGGACTACCGCAACCGGCCGTCGGAAGATTTTGCCCGCGCCACGGTGACGCTCGAAGACCAGGACGGTAACGAACTGATGATCGAGGCGACCACCTCCTGGGCCTATGTCGGCGCCGGGCTGCGCATCCAGCTTGAACTGCTCGGGCCGGAATATGCGCTCGAATACAATTCGCTGAGCACCGGCCTGAAGATCTTCATGTCGCGCGAGGTCAAGGGGTCGGAAGGCGAAGACCTCGTGGAAAAGCAGAATGCGGAGCAGGGTCTGATGCCGGTGCTTGAGGACGAGGCGGGTGTCTATGGCTATACCGATGAGAACCGCCACATGGTCGAGTGCTTCCGCAAGGGCGAAAAGCCGCTCGAAACCTTCGAGGACGGGCTCGCCGTCGTCGAGATGCTGATGGGCCTCTACCGCTCGGCGGAAATCAACGCGACGCTCAAGTTCCCGGCACCGGAGCTCGAGCATTACGTGCCGGTCGTCGCGCGCCGGACCTGACGACCGCCTTTCCTCCCCGAACTCCATCACCAAACGTAGAGGTGTCGAAACGACGGGGCCACGTTCTGGGTCGCGCAGTTCATCGGCGGCGCTATGCGCCCATCCCACCTGTTCTCGCCGCCGCGAAAGACTGCGGCTGCGTGAGGGCAAAACTCTTTCCGAATTATACGCCCATGTCCGCGATCTTTGTTGACGGGGATCAATGCCGCCGCACGGGCTTCTACCTACGCTGATCCAGACCCTAAATCTGGTCGCCAGGAGAAAACCCGATGACATACAAGACCATTCTCGCCGTCGTTGGTGTCGATCATTCCGTGGAGCATCTGCGTTCGGCAGCACAGGTCTGTGCTTCCGCAAACGCCCACCTCTCCCTGTTGATCGTCAAGCTCGCCGCCTCACCGCCGATCGGCGATTATGCCGCCGCCATCTCCATTGATTGGCTGAACGAGCGGCAGCGTGACGTCGACAAACTCGAATCCTGTGCGGAAAGAGCTGTTGATGTTCTCACCAAGGAAGGCATCTCGTTCGGCGTCGAGACGAAATATACCGAGGTCGCCTGGGCCGATGACGAGATCGGCGAGCGTGCGCGTTACGCCGACCTGACGCTGGTCGGCGATGGCCTGATGCTGGACCCGGAACTGCGCTCCCGTACCATCGACGGGACGTTGTTCAGCTCCGCGCGCCCAGTCCTCATTATGCCCAGGGGCAAGACCGTGCGGCTTGATCCGAAGACCGTGGTACTCGCCTGGAACTCCAGGCTGGAAGCCGCGCGCGCGGTGCGTGAAGCGCTCGATCTGCTGATCGGAGCCGAGACCGTCTACGTCACGATGGTCGACCCCCGTTCCGCCTATGGCAAGAACGGTGAGGAACCGGGCGCCGATATCGCCGGTTATCTCGCCCGGCACGGCGTTTCCGTCTCCGTCGAGAGACTGCCGAGCGGAGGGCATCGGGTCGACGACGTGATCAATCGGTTTGCGTCGGATGTGGCGGCCGACCTGATCGTCATGGGTGCCTATGGGCACTCCAGGATGCGTGAACGCGTCTTTGGCGGCGTTACCCGTTCGATGCTCGAAAACGCCGTGGTCCCCGTGCTCATGGCGCATTGACCGGCAGCGCCCGGAACGGCGCGCAGCATTTGCCTGCGCGCCGACAATCGTTAGCCGGCAGAGGCGGCACGTCCGGTCACATCGTCGATCTCGATTTCGAAAAAGAGATGCGGCGATGCGCCTGCAACCGGCTGTTCACCGGGCTTCAGGCCACCCGGTTCCCACCAGTTGATGCGCTGTTCGAGAAGCGACCAGGCATTCATGCGCTCGCGGTGCCATTGCTTGGTGTCCGGCAGTTCCTGGTAGCGGCCGTGGATGACGACGCTTCGCCAATTCTGCCGATCCGTTGCCGTGTCGACCTGTACGCAGACACGCGGATTGGCGCGCATCCAGTCTATCTTCTGCCCGGGCATCGAAAAGCTGTAGAGCCGGTTGGCGGCCAAAGCATATTGGATGGGAACGATATAGGGCTGGCCATCTCGGGTACAGCCCAGGCGGGCGATATGGTTCTCAGCGACAAGGTCGAGACATTCCTGTCGCGTCATTTCTCTGATCAACATGAGGCTCTCCTCTTCTAAAGAGATCGTCCAACCGCCAGTCTCCGCCGACCAGGTATCCTGGCATTGATCTCGCTCAAGTCTCGTCGATTTCGGCTGCGTCCGTCGCCAGGCCCGAAGGCGGAGACGGATATGCGCCCGCCTCGTCGCTCGAAACCGTCGACGCCTTTCTGACATCGATCGGCGCCGGCCAGCCGCTAGATGCGGAAGCGGAGAAAAAGGCGCTCACGGGCTCGAAGTAGGGGGGTGGAACAACGCCATTCGAAAGGCGACTGTTAGTGGCATCACTCTAAATCGGCACCGACAGGCCGACCTTGACCGGGTCCATCGTCACGAAGGTGCGGAACCGCCTGATATTGGCATTGCCGAAGAACATTCGCCGCGTAAAGGCCTCGTAGTCGGCCATCGTCGGCACGATGACGACGAGCATGAAATCGACATCGCCGGTCACGTAGTAGCATTGCTGCACCTCGGGCGCGGCGGTGAATGCCACCTTCGCCGCGTCGAGCAGGGCGATCTGCTCGCTCTCGACCTCCACCTCTACCAGGATCGTCAGCGCCTGGTTGACGCTGACCGGATCGATCAGCGCGACATTGGCGCGGATGACGCCGGTTTCCTCCATGCGCTTGATCCGCCGCTGAACGGCCGGAGCGGATAGATTGACCGCTTCGCCGATCTGGCGCTGCGGCGTCGTGTTGTCCTTCTGCAGAATGGCGAGGATCGCGAGGTCGAAACGATCCAGTTCGACCTGGGGTTTTTTCGAAGGGGCCATCCGGTGCCTATCGGTTCATGCGTTCAGGGCGGTTGTGAGCGGAATGCCATGCGTCGGCATACCTGATCTGCTTTACAAACTTGCATCAGCGGTGATCATTTAGAGCGCATTTCTCGCCCGCGATGAAATAGATTTTCGCTGGTCTACGGAGATTGCACCATGTTCCTTGCCAACACCCATGCCGATTTCGGCCATCACCTGCTGCCCGAGGATGAGGACATGCTGTCGCTCGCGGCCGCAGCAAATGTCGAGCGGCAGCTTGCCCGGCGCCCCGATCATCGGCCGACACCGCTTCATGCCTTGCCTGCCTTGGCCAGCGAGATCGGTGTTGCGTGCATCTTCGTCAAGGACGAAGGCCATCGCCTGGGCCTTGGAAGTTTCAAGGCGCTCGGCGGCTCCTATGCTGTGATCCGTCTGGTGATCGAAGAGGCGGAACGGCGTCTCGGGCGCAGCCTCGATCTCGATGACCTCGATCAGCCCGAGGTCCGGGCGATTGCCGGGGCGATGACCTTCGGCTGCGCCACCGATGGCAATCATGGCCGGTCCGTCGCAATGGGCGCCCGGCTCGTTGGTGCGAGATCGGTGATCTTCGTGCATGCGGGCGTCAGCGAGAAACGCATCGAGGCGATCGCTCACTATGGCGCCGAGATCGTTCGGGTGGCCGGCACCTATGACGATTCTGTCCGCGAGGCGGCGCGGGTCTGCGACGAGAATGGCTGGACGGTGGTTTCCGACACATCCTGGCCCGGCTACGAATACATTCCCGGCCTGGTGATGCAGGGCTACACGGCGCTGCTCAGCGAGGCGTTGCGGCAGATGGAAGAGCCGCCGACCCATGTCTTCGTGCAGGCAGGCGTCGGTGGCATTGCCGCCGCCACCGCGGGACATCTGGCGTTGCGCTATGGAGCGGAGAGACCGCGTTTCGTCGTCGTCGATCCCGCACGGGCCGCCTGCCTCTACGAAAGCGCCAAGGCGGGGCAAACCGTCAAGGTACCACATGGCGAGCCGACCATCATGGCGATGCTCGAATGCTACGAGCCGTCGCTCGTCGCCTGGCGTATCCTGTCCCGCGTGGCCGATGCCTTCATGACCGTCGATGATGAGGACGCCGTTTCGGTCATGAACCGGCTCGCGCGCCCGAAGGGGGCTGACCCGGCGATCGTCGCCGGTGAGAGCGGTGGCGTCGGGCTGGCCGGGCTTCTGGCGGTTGCCCGAGATCCGGCGTTGCGGGAAGCGCTCGGATTGACCGCACAGTCGCGCGTCTTCGTCATGAATACCGAGGGGGCCACGGATCCCGAGCGTTATGCTGCCTTGGTGGGTCTGTCGCCCGAGACTGTCGCGAACACACCGAACGAAAGAGGGTGACTCATGGTGGGAATCGACTTTGATCGGCTTGTCGAGGATATGACCGCCTGGCGCCGTGATCTGCACGCGCATCCGGAATTCGGTTTTGAGGAGCAGCGCACCGCATCCTTCGTCGCGGCGAAGCTTCGAGAATTCGGGCTCGACGAGGTCGTGGAAGGCGTCGGCGGCACCGGTGTCGTCGGCCGGCTGAAACGCGGCAGTGGCAATCGCGCCATCGCCCTTCGCGCCGACATGGACGCGCTCCGGATACCGGAGCAGGGAGAGCAGTCCTATCGCTCGACCCGGCCCGGCACCATGCATGCCTGCGGCCATGACGGCCACACCGCAATGCTGCTCGGGGCAGCGAAAATGCTGGCAGAAGGCGGAGGCTTCGACGGCACCGTTTGTTTCATCTTTCAGCCGGCCGAAGAGTGGGGCAAGGGCGCGCTGGCGATGCTCGACGACGGCCTGATGGAGCGCTTCCCCTTCGACGAGATCTACGGCCTGCACAACATGCCGGGGCTGCCGGTCGGCCGCTTCGAGACCCGTGTCGGCGCGATCATGTCGGCGGAGGACAATTTCGAAATCGTGCTGAAGGGTGTTGGCGGGCATGCGGCGCGGCCGCATTGGGGCAATGAGACGCTTGTCGCGGCTTGCGCTACCGTCGTCAATCTGCAGACGATCGTCTCGCGGCGCCTTTCGCCGACCGATATCGGCGTCGTTTCGGTGACCGAACTCTTGACCGACGGCACGCGCAATGCCTTGCCCGGCCTCTCCCGGATCCTCGGGGACGCCCGCAGCTTCCGCCCCGAGGTCAGCGCCAAGATCGAGGCGGAGACGCGCGTGATCGCCAAGGGCACGGCGGATGCCTATGGCTGCGAGGTCGAGGTCAGCTACACACGCGAGTTCGTGCCGCTCATCAACGACCCGGCCTTGACCGGCCACGCCTTTGCTGCGGCGCAAGCGGTGTTCGGGCCTGAGAATGTCGCGACGGCCGCTGAGCCTATGACCGGTTCGGAGGATTTCGCGCGCTTCCTCGAGCACGTGCCGGGCTGCTTCGTCTTCATCGGCAACGGCGAGACGTCGGCGCCGCTGCACAATCCGCGTTACGATTTCAACGATGATGCCCTGATCTTCGGCGCGCGCTACCACGCGGAAATCACCCGGCAGAGACTGGCGCCGACTGAGCCCCGGCCATGAACAGAAATCCGCATGAAAGCAGGACAGCCAAGCCAATGCAGACCATCGATGCCGCGCGCCTCCTCGGGCGTATTCACGATCTTGGCGAGATCGGCCGCGATCCCCACGGGCAATTGACGCGACTGGCCGGTTCCGACAACGACAAGGCTGGCCGCGATCGCCTCGTCGCCTGGATCGAGGCGGCGGGTCTCGAAGTCGCCATCGACCGCATCGGCAATATCTTCGGCACCTGGCGCGACGAGGGTAATGCCGGCGAGGCGCCCATCATGCTCGGCTCGCACGTCGACACGGTCATCAATGCCGGCATCTATGACGGCTGTTACGGCGTGATTGCCGCGCTCGAAGTGATCGAAACTTTGAGAGAGCGCGGTCTGACGCCGGCCCGGCCGATCGTCGTTGCCGCCTTCACCAACGAGGAGGGCGTGCGTTTTGCGCCCGACATGCTCGGCTCGCTCGTCTATGCCGGCGGGCTGCCGGTGGAGAAGGCGCTTGCGACCGTCGGCACAGATGGCGCGGTGCTGGGAGAGGAACTCGCGCGGATCGGCTATGCGGGCAATGTCGAACCGGGGTTCCTCATACCCCACGCCTATGTCGAGCTCCATATCGAGCAGGGACCGGTGCTGGAGCGCGAGGGATTTGCAATCGGCGCGGTCGAAAACCTGCAGGGCATTTCCTGGCAGCGGGTGACGATCGACGGTGTCGCCAATCACGCCGGCACGACGCCGATGGCGATGCGCTGTGACGCCGGGCTTGCGGCCGCCCGCATCGGCCTTTTCCTGCGCGATCATATAACCCGCTCGAACGCTCCGAGCGTCGCGACCATTGGCACCATGCGTTTCGAGCCGGACGCAATCAACGTCATTCCGTCGCGGGCGGTCTTCACCGTAGACCTGCGCGACCCGGACGAGGATCGGCTGCAGGCGCTGGAGGCGGCGCTTGCGGATTTCCTCCTGCGTGTCGCCGCTGAAGAGGGTGTCGAGATATCGGTCGAGCGCCTGGCGCGTTTCCAGCCGGTCGCCTTCGATCTGGGCATTGTCGCCACGATCGAGGCTTCGGCGAAGGCGCGGGGCCTGAAGAGCCGGCGCATGACTTCGGGCGCCGGCCACGATGCGCAGATGATCGCACGCGTCGCGCCGACGGCGATGATCTTCGTGCCGAGCCGCGACGGCATCAGCCACAATCCGCGCGAACACACGGAGGCGGATGATCTGGTTGCCGGGGCGAATGTGCTGCTCGATGTCGTCGAGCGGATTGCTTGCAGCGGCTGGAAAGGCAGTTAGGAATACTCGCGGCGAGAAAGACGATGGTCTGTATCCGTAACTCCGCCGCCACACTCCGGCAGGTCGTGATCGGGATAGACATATCTCGAATGTAAAGCTCTGACGCCGGCTGAGCTGGTTCTCGCGCGTCAGAACCCGTTCCTACACGCACATCCGGAGTCCGGTTTCGAGAAATGGCGTAGCTCCCCTCCGTTGCGACGAAGTTGACCTGTCTTCAAGGCTCTCATTTCGTGTGAACGGTCTTCTGCCGGGCAGGAGATTCAGGCTGGCTCCGTTCGAAGCGCCTTTCCGGCGTCTGGCGGAAAAGGTTAAGGAAATTGCTGCCGCCGTGCCAGACCTTGCCGCTTGGTCCGTAATCCCGTGAGTCGCGCATCGATGAGTGGGGCTCGCTGTGGCTATCGCTGTCGATGACGGCAGCACCTCCGCCGCCTGCGCCGGTGCCGCCGGGAACGCCGCCTACGCCGCTGCCGTCACCGGTGCCCCAATTGCCACCACCCCCATCGCCGCCACCCTCTGTGCCGTTGCTTCCGCCGCTCCCGACGTTTTCGCCACCTTGGTCGCTGCCATCAGTGCCATTTTCACCATTCCCGCCGCCGACATCGTCGTCCGCATGGGCGGCAGAAATCCAGGAAAAACCCGTGGCAAAACTCCCGCTGTCGTCGAGGCGTGGCAGATCTCCAGCGAGTGCCACAAGGCCGCCTATCGACAGGGCCGTCAGTCTCAGCAGGCGTGTCCTCAAGTCATTCTCCTCGTAAACGGCGTTTTTTTCGTCGTCCTGCAAGAGCGCCGCAGAGGACGGCAGCTTGGCGTGAATGACGGGTCCGCCGGCGGCGACTTTTGCGTGAGTTTTACATATCGTTCAACCGATAAGGGGGCAAGCTATTCCCCCAGGGCCCAGCATCCGCCTTGCCGTCGGAAGGGACTACGAGGCGTCCCTCCCGACGTGTGCCCTTTAACTCTTATCTTCGACCTCAGCGACCGGCATATAGAGGTCGCCACCCTCGCGGTATTTCGCGGCCATTGCCTCCAGCCCCTCCTTCTGCGCTTCCGCACGAATGTCGTGCGAGATCCGCATCGAGCAGAATTTCGGGCCGCACATCGAGCAGAAATGCGCGACCTTGTGCGCCTCCTTCGGCAGGGTCTCGTCGTGGAAGTTACGGGCCGTCTCCGGGTCGAGAGAGAGGTTGAACTGGTCCTCCCAGCGGAACTCGAAGCGGGCGCGCGAGAGAGCGTCGTCGCGCACCTGGGCGGCCGGGTGACCCTTGGCGAGATCGGCGGCGTGGGCGGCGATCTTGTAGGTGATAACGCCCACTTTGACGTCGTTGCGGTCGGGCAGGCCCAGGTGTTCCTTCGGCGTGACGTAGCAGAGCATGGCGGTGCCGAACCAGCCGATCATCGCAGCGCCGATGCCGGAGGTGATGTGATCGTAGCCCGGTGCGATGTCGGTCGTCAGCGGGCCGAGCGTGTAGAACGGCGCCTCGCCGCAGACGGCAAGCTGCTTGTCCATGTTCTCCTTGATCTTGTGCATCGGCACGTGGCCGGGGCCTTCGATCATCACCTGACAATCCTTGGCCCAGGCGATCTTCGTAAGTTCGCCGAGCGTTTCCAGTTCGGCGAATTGCGCGGCGTCGTTGGCGTCGGCGATCGAGCCAGGGCGCAGGCCGTCGCCGAGCGAGAAGGAGACGTCATAGGCGCGGCAGATGTCGCAGATCTCCTCGAAATGCTCGTAGAGGAAGCTTTCCTTGTGGTGATGCAGACACCACTTGGCCATGATCGAGCCGCCGCGGGAGACGATGCCGGTGACGCGATCGACGGTGAGCGGGATGTAGTGCAGGCGTACGCCAGCATGGATGGTGAAATAGTCGACGCCCTGTTCGGCCTGCTCGATCAGCGTGTCGCGATAGACTTCCCAGGTGAGGTCCTCGGCAATGCCGTTGACCTTTTCCAGCGCCTGGTAGAGCGGCACGGTCCCGATCGGAACCGGCGAATTGCGGATGATCCATTCGCGGATGTTGTGGATGTTGCGGCCGGTCGAAAGGTCCATAACCGTATCGGCGCCCCAGCGGGTCGCCCAGACCATTTTTTCGACCTCTTCGGCCATCGACGAGGTGACGGCGGAGTTGCCGATATTGGCGTTGATCTTCACCAGGAAGTTCCGCCCGATGATCATCGGTTCGGATTCCGGATGGTTAATGTTGGCGGGCAGGATGGCCCGGCCGCTGGCGATTTCCTGGCGGACGAATTCGGGCGTCACATGATCGGGAACGTGTGCGCCGAAGCTTTCGCCGTCACGAACCTTCGCGCGTGCCGCATCGCGACCGAGGTTTTCACGGATCGCCACGAACTCCATCTCCGGCGTGATGATGCCGGCGCGGGCGTAGGCAAGCTGCGTTACCGCCTTGCCAGCAGTCGCCTTGAGCGGCGCGTGCTGGAACGGGAAGGTCGGCGTCAGCCGATCGCCGCTCGCAAAGCCATTGTCCTCCGGCCGCACGATCCGTCCCTCGTAGGTTTCCACGTCGCCGCGTCCGACGATCCAGTTGCGGCGAAGCCGCGGCAGGCCCGCCTCGATGCTGATCTCGGCGTCATCGGCGGTATAGGCGCCGGAGGAATCGTAGACGGTAACCGGCGGCTCGCCGGAGGTCGGGTGCAGCGCGATCTCGCGCATCGGCACGCGGATATCCGGGTGGAGGATGCCCGGCTTATGGATCTTGCGCGAGGCCGGAAGCGGGCCTTGGGTGACCGAGAGGGGGGTAGGCTTTGTGGCAATATTCATGACGAGGCTCCAAGTTTGCGATTGGAGACCCAGTTCTGATGCCGGAAGGATGAAAGACGCTCCGCCAGATGCTGGACGCACGGAATCCTGGCTTCGATATCTGCACCGTCCCTACGCCAGTATGAACTGGATCAGGTTCAACGGGTCACTGCGCCACAGCCGGCAAGCCGGCCATCCAGCAGAATCTCAGCCCCTTGCGGGACCCCCCTGGTGAATGCCTAAGAGATAGCCATCGAACGGCACAGGTCGTCAAGCGCGAATTCGTCGGTCGGCGAAGATGCAATTTTAGAGTGTATTTGGCCGCTGACGAGAGCTAGCTGCCGGATTTTTCCGGAATGCCGCGCTCCGCATAGTCGGCTCGGTTGATGCCGTGACGCTGGAGCTTGTCGTAGAAGGTCTTGCGCGGAATGCCGAGCGCTTCGATCGTCGCCTTGACGTCGCCGCGCTGGGCGCGAAGCGCCTCCTTCAGGATTTCCGCTTCGTAGCGTTCGAGCCGTTCCGGCAGGGCGAAACCAGACTGTTCAACGACTGCAATGGGCTGCCCCAGCGGGCCTTCGACCCCAAGTGCGACCCGTTCGGCAAAATGCGAGAGTTCGCGCACATTGCCGGGCCAGGCATGGGTCATCAGGTGTTGCTGCACTGCCGGCGAGATGTGAGGCACGTCGCGCTTGAAGCGCTCCGCCGCCCGCGTCAGGAAGTGCGAAAAGAGCAGCGGGATATCATCGCGGCGCTCGCGCAGCGGCGGGATCGACAGCGTCACGACATTCAACCGGAAGTAAAGATCCTCGCGAAAGTCGCCGCGCTGGGCCGGGTCGCCGAGGTCGATCTTGGCGGCGGCGATGACGCGGATATCGACGGGACGCACCTGATTGGTGCCGAGTGGCGTGATCTCGCGGGCTTCGAGAACGCGCAGCATCTTGACCTGGGTCGCCGGCGGCATCGCCTCGATCTCGTCGAGGAATAGCGTGCCGCCGCTCGCGTGTTCGATCCGGCCCACACGCTTCTTCAGGGCGCCGGTGAAGGCACCCTGTTCGTGGCCGAAGAGTTCGCTTTCGATCACCGTTTCCGGCAGCGCGCCGCAGTTCAGCGCCACGAAGTTGCCGTCGCGGCGCCGGCTCCAATTGTGGAGCAGCGTCGCGACCACCTCCTTGCCGCTGCCGGTTTCGCCGGCGACGAGCACGTCCACATCCGTGTCGGCGATGTGCCGGATCGTCTGGCGCAAGCGCTCCATGACCGGCGTCTGGCCGATCAGCGGCAGGCTGTCGCCAGCCGTTTCCGCCGCCCGTTTGAGCGCGCGGTTCTCCATGACGAGCCGTCGCTTTTCGAGCGCGCGGCGCACGCTCTGCACCAGCCGGTCGGCGGCAAAGGGCTTGGGGATGAAGTCGTAGACGCCATCCTGCAGCGCTTGAACTGCCATCGGTATGTCGCCGTGGCCGGTCACCAGAATGACCGGCAGGTCCTTGTCGAAGGTAGCGATGCGGCGAAAGAGCTGCAGCCCGTCGATGCCGGGCATGCGGATATCACTGACGACGATGCCATCGAAATTCGCGTCGAGGGTTTCCAAGGCTTCGGCGGCGCTCGCAAGCGAAGTGACGTCGAAACCGGCGAGCTCCAGCGTCTGCGTCATCGCCTTGCGCAGATAGTTGTCGTCGTCGATGAGGTAGACGGACGGCTGCATCGCTCAGGCCCTCTTCAGGCGAACCGTGAAGACGGTGCCCTTGTCGCTGGTTTCGACCGATATCTCGCCGCCATAGTCGGCGACGATCTCCTGGGAGATGGCGAGTCCAAGGCCGAGACCTTCGTCCTTCGAGGTGTTGAACGGCGTGAACAGATCCTCGCGGATATGCTGTGGTATGCCGGGGCCGTTGTCGGAAACGACCAGCAAGACCGTGCCGGAAGGGTCCTCCTCACAGCGCACGCGGATCTCGGCATCGCTGCGCTCGCCGAGTGCCTCCAAGGCATTCTGCAGGAGATTGATCAGGACCTGTTCAAGACGGATGCGGCTGCCGTAAACGCTGAGCCCGTTTTCCGGCAGGTCGATGATGATTGCATCCATGCGGCCGGCAAAGCGGCTGCGAAGCAGCATCAAGGCGCCCTCGATCACCTCGCGCATCGGTGTCGGCTCGGCGACGAAGCGGCCCTTGCGGGCAAAGCTGCGGAGTTCGTCGGTGATGGTACCGACCCTTTCGGTCAGCTCGGCGATGCTGACGAGGTTCTCCACCGCCGTTTGCTGCTGCCCCCGGTCGAGGAAGGTGCGGGCATTGTCGGCATAGGCGCGGATGGTCGCGACCGGCTGGTTGATCTCGTGGGCGACGCCGGCGGCCACTTGGCCGAGGATCGCCAGACGGTTCGCCTGAACCAGTTCCTGCTGCACGGCCTGGAGCTTCTCGCCGGTGCGCCGGTGATCGGCAATCTCCGTTTCGAGATGATCACGCGCAAGGCTGAGATCCTGGGTGCGCTCCGCCACGCGGTGCTCCAGTTCATCGCGCGCGGCACGCTCCCTTGTCGCAACCAAGGTCAGGGCCTGGCGACGACGCAGGAGGAAGGCCGCAAGCGCAAGCAGCGGCACGATCACGGCCAGCGCAATCAGCCGGGCCTCGCGGGTTGCCGCCGAGACCGCCCCATCCAATGGCGCCAGTTGCTCCAGCCGCCAGCTCGTGGTCGGAACCATGGTTTCGACCCGCAGGAACCGCCGCTCGCTGTCGCCGGGCAGCAGCGCATGCAGCTCGCTGGAGCCGTCGCTGGTCGGCTCGATGTCGCGGAACGGCAGCGGCAGCAGCGAGGCATCGCCGAATTGCAGGCTGTCGCGGATCGCAGCGACACGATCGCGCGGAATGGTTCTGGTGGTCATGAAGCGCCAGGACGGGAAACTGGTGATGAGCACGATGCCGCGCCGGTCGGTAACATAGACCGGCTTGCCGGAGGCGAGCCACTCCGCTTCCACATCGTCGAACTCGAGCTTGGCGACGACGACGCCGATCGGGCCGTCCTGCCCCTGCACCCGCCGGGAGATATAGAGTCCCGGCCGTTTGCTGACCGTGCCCATGGCGAAATGCTCCGCCTTGCCGTCCCGCATCGCCATGCGGAAATATTCGCGGAAGGCGTAGTCGTTGCCGACGAAGCTCGTCGGCTCACGCCAGTTGCTGGCGGCGACCGCGACGCCGTCGTTGCCGATCACATAAATGACGGCGGCGTCCGTGTTGGCGGCAAGTGCCTGCAGCTTCTCGTTCAACCGCTGCAGCGCCTGGCCGTCGCGGGTCGAAAGCGCTGCTTTCACCTCGACGTCGTCGGCCAGCACCAGCGGCGTCGAGCGCTGACGTTCGAGCACGGCGCGCAGCAGCGAGGCTTTCAGATTGGCATCGATCCGGCTCTGGGCGTCGACGGTTTCGAGCGCCTGGTTGCGTCCATATTCACCGGCGAACAGAAGGCCGGCTACGAGCAGCGCCAGAGCGAGGCCGGCGAACACCAGCCAGGTGCGGCGCATCGACCGGTCGAGATCTGCCAGGTTGAGGGGTGCGGATAGGGCACTGAACATGGCGCGATTGTGCATTTTTTCGCTCAGACTTCCAGGCGACCTGTGCGGAAATCCGCTCAACTCTTTGTGCGTGTCGAGCCGTGTGAACGAAACATCCACGTCGATTCAAGGGCTTGGCTCTCGCCGCAGAGAACTGGCACGCCCGTTGCAAATGACATCCTCATGACAGCCCGAGCTGTCGCGCATCGGAAATTGACCCGGGAGGCCCGGCATGACGCCGGACTGGGTCCAGTGGAGGATATCATGATTATCGACCAATCCGCGGAACCGCGCGGCAAGACACCTTTCTATCGTCATCTCTATGTCCAGGTGCTGGCGGCGATCGCCGCGGGCATCCTGCTCGGCCATTTCTATCCGTCGCTCGGCACCGAGCTGAAGCCGCTCGGCGATGCCTTCATCCGCCTCGTCAAGATGATCATCGCCCCGGTCATCTTCCTCACGGTTGCGACCGGCATTGCCGGCATGACCGATCTCGCCAAGGTCGGCCGCGTCGCCGGCAAGGCGATGATCTACTTCCTGACCTTTTCGACGCTGGCGCTGATCATCGGCCTGATCGTCGCCAATGTCGTTCAGCCGGGCGCCGGCATGCACATCGATCCGGCGTCGCTCGACGCCAAGGCGGTGACGACCTTTGCCGAGAAGGCACATGAGCAGACGATCACCGGCTTCCTGATGAACATCATCCCGACGACACTGGTCGGTGCCTTTGCCGATGGCGACATCCTGCAGGTGCTGTTCATCTCCGTGCTCTTCGGTCTTGCGCTGGCGATGGTCGGCAAGAGGGCTGAGCCAGTCGTCGATTTCCTGCACGCGCTGACGCTGCCGGTCTTCAAGCTCGTCGGCATCCTGATGAAGGCCGCCCCGATCGGCGCCTTCGGCGCCATGGCGTTCACCATCGGCAAATACGGCGTTGCCTCGATCGCCAATCTGGCGATGTTGATCGGCACCTTCTACTTGACGTCCTTCCTCTTCGTCTTCCTGGTTCTCGGCGCCGTCGCCCGCTACAACGGCTTCTCGATCATCGCGCTGATCCGCTACATCAAGGAAGAACTGCTGCTGGTTCTCGGCACATCCTCGTCGGAAGCGGCACTGCCGGGCCTGATGAGCAAGATGGAAAAGGCCGGCTGCAAGCGCTCGGTCGTCGGCCTGGTCATTCCGACCGGCTACTCCTTCAACCTCGACGGCACCAACATCTACATGACGCTGGCGGCCCTCTTCATCGCCCAGGCCATGGATATCCAACTGTCGCTCGGCGACCAGGTGCTGCTGCTGCTCGTCGCCATGCTGAGCTCCAAGGGTGCCGCCGGCATCACCGGCGCCGGTTTCATCACGCTGGCCGCAACGCTCTCGGTCGTTCCCGCCGTTCCGGTTGCCGGCATGGCACTCATCCTCGGCATCGACCGCTTCATGTCGGAATGCCGCGCACTCACCAACTTCGTCGGCAATGCGGTCGCGACGATCGTCGTTGCGAAGTGGGAAGGCGAGCTGGACGAGGCACAGATGGCGGCTGTCCTTGGTGGTCGCACGCCGGAAGCGCTGCCGCAGCCGGCACTGCAGCCGGCCGAATAAGCTTGCCTCCCAAGGCATGACTGCCTAAGCGCAGTCCGAACGCGGCCCGTNCCGCGTCGTCGTTTGGGCTCATTGCCCGCTCAGCGTCATCTTCGGTTTATCAGGCGCACCACCGTTCAAGTAGGCGATGAACTCCCTAAGCATCGGCACCCGGCGCGGGCGGAAGCTCTCGTCCGCCATGCGGACATCGGCGATGCGATCGACGCGGAATTTGCGGTAGTCCTGCCGGAGGCAGCACCAGGCGAGCAGCACCAGCACCCGCTCCAGATAGACGATCGCCAGCGGCAGCACCTGCCGGTCGGTCCTCTGTTGCCCAGCGTCCACATAGCCGATGACGACCGCGCGCTCCTGCCAGCAGGCTTCGCGCAGCAGGCTGACATCGGCCACCGGTGGATCCCGGCGTTCGAAGCGATAGACCTGCGATGCGGCGTGCAGCGCCTGGCGCTGCAACCGGTCGGGCAGCGTCGCCGTGATCTTCGAAAGCACAGCGCCTGCCGCGGCCGCAAGATCAGGCTCGCCCATGTGCTGCACTTCGGCGAGGCCGAGCACCAGCGCCTCGATTTCGAGTCGCGTGAAGGTCTGGGGAGGCAAGGCAATGTCCTCGGTCAGCCGGTAGCCGAAGCCCCGCTCGCCATCGATGACGGCGCCGGCGGCACGCAGGCTGTCGATGTCCCGGTAAAGCGAGCGCAACGACACACCGGTCTCTTCGGCGAGCCGAGCGGCCGTTACCGGGGAAGGGAGGGTGCGCAGCGCCTGCAGCAGGCGGAACAAACGATCACTACGGGCCATGACTGAAGATAGACGAAGCCTACTGACGGAAACTGACAGTTGGGCAACTGTATAGGTTTCGCATTCGCAAACGCAACCGAGGACTTCATCATGCTGACGCTCTTTCACGCCCCGCGCTCGCGCTCGTCGCGCATCATCACGCTGCTTCGCGAACTCGACGCCCTCGACAAGGTCGAAATCAAGATCGTCGACATCACCCGCGGTGACGGCAGTGGCCGGAAGGACCCGGCGAACCCGCATCCGGAAGGCAAGGTGCCGCTGCTCGTCCATGACGGCGTCGTGCTGTGGGAAAGCATTGCGATCATTCAGTATCTGACCGATCTCTTCCCGGAAAAGAAGCTGGCGCCGCCTGTCGGCGACCCGCAGCGCGGCCGTTATCTGAGCTGGCTTGCCTGGTATGCTGGCGTCGTTGAGCCGGTGCTGATCATGCAGGCGGCGGGGCTTTCGCACCCCTATCTGGATATCACCTTCCGCGGTCCGGAACAAATGGCACAGCGCCTTGAAAACGCGCTGAAGGACAGGCCCTATCTGATGGGCGAACACTACTCGGCGGTTGACCTGCTGCTGCATTCGCCCTTTGCCTGGTATCCTGCGGCGACACCGGACAGCGACGTCGTCAAGGCGTGGGTCGAACGCTGCGGGCAGCGCCCGTCGCTGCAATGGACCGTCGACTACGACACTCGCACCGCGGCTGCAGCCTGACGGTCACTCACTCCAGGTGGGTCCTCGACAGGAGCCCGCGAGGGCCCTTGTCCGGGCGAGGCAACGTTCCAGCTCATTTTCGTTTGAGATTGATCTCGCTCGTCACGATCCGCTTGCCTGAGGCGGGATCGACGTCGATCGTCGTCAGTTGCATGCCGTTGGTGCCGATCTTACGCAGGGTGAGATCGGCGCTGCGGTCGCCGTTGACTTCCTTGGCCCAGCGAATGGTGAGAATGATCGCGTCGCCGCGGCGGCTGCCGTTGAGACCGGCACGGCCGCCGCGCGGGCCGAGATAGGAGCCGCTATAGGTCGAGCCGGTATAGCGCAGTTTCGCGTCGACAGATCGCGAGATCAATAGCAAGCCGCGGCAAACACCCTCCATCGACAAGGCGAGACCACTGGCCTCGGAACTGAAATTGCAGGAGACATTGATGGGCGACATGTTGGCGCGGATGCGGACCGTTCCAGTGCCTGCCCAATTGCCGCCAAGCGTTTTCAGGAACGCGCCCTCGTCTGCCCGTGAGCCGCTCGCGGGCGTCAAGGTGAGCGCAATCATCAGGACCCATCGCCACATGCCTTTCGCCTCCCCTTTTTCGTGGATGCTACAACACCCCGTTGCTGCACACGAGCGTCAACGCAGCATGCGGCAGCGAAGTTCCTCAAAGCTCCTTATCCGACCAGATCTCTCGACCAATCAAATCGGGCAGCACGTCCAGGCAGCGATCAAAGGTAGAATCCAGGTCCGTTGCTGGTTCCAACGTCCCCGTTTTACCGTTGATACCCGAATCAGCGTTTCGCGCTCGCGACCCCGTAAAAGCCGATAAAGACTTCGTTACCTTCGAAGTATAGACCTCGATCTTCACTGCCGATGCGAATTAGGTATTGTTCGTAGGGGTGCGAGGGGAGCTGGGTTATGTTCAGTGTCACATGTTTTTTGCTTTCTTCAACCACTCAGAGTGGCCAATCCTGCATAAAGCCACGCACTAACCACCAGGTCATTTCAAGCGGCAGCAAGCAACAAACAGCGGATGCGCTGTCGGGCTTTTGCCTGTGACGGCGCGACAGGAAGTCGTCCCGTCCCCGGACGGCGGAACGCTGTTGACGCCTGCGCGGCTCGTCGGCGATCCGCTCTTTGCGGAGGCGTTGCGGCAGGCGGCCCTTCATATGGTCGCGATGCATGACGCCGCTCCGCGTATCGTGCGCTATACCGCCAGCTTGAGAAAATGGCTCCTCACACAAGCCATCCTAGCGTTGCATTTCGAGCGGCTGACCGATCCATCTCGCCCTGAGTTGACGGCGGCAAAGCTGATCGACTTTATCGCCGCCAACAGCGTTGCCAGCAAAAACACGGCGGCGGCGCACTTGGCCGAGATGCGCAACTATCGACTGCTGCTCGATGCGGAACAGGGCAGCAACAGGCGGATCAGGCCGCTGATCGTTTCCGATGTTGCCGAGGGCCTGATCCGACAGTGGTTCGAGGGGCACCTTTCGTCGCTCGACATGCTCAACGAGGGAACACGGCTGGCGCAGTCACAAACGCAGCCGGTGTTGATGCACCATGCACTGCCGCGTGCGACGCGGCGGCTCATCGCGGATCGCGCCTGGTGCGATCCACCCGAAAGCATTGCCGCCTTCGTCTCGACGGAGTCGGGAAGCAACATCCTGCACGATCTGGTGGCGCGGCTGCCGATGGGCGCTTTGTCCGATCAGCGGATTTGGGTAGGGCCTCTGAAGCTGAGCGAAATTACCAGCCGCTACATCATCTCGCGCACCCATGCGCAAAGGGTTTTCGCGCGTGCCGGTGACCTAGGCGTACTCGGCTGGGAGAACCCCGGCAGCCGCGGTCCTCTCTGGATTTCGCGTGGACTGGTCGACCATTACCGTCATTGGCAAGCGGTCAAGTTCGCAGCGCTCGATGAAGCCTTCGCCTGGGCAACGTGGCAGACAAAGTGAAAGGTGTGGCGGCCCCGCGCGCGTGCAGATTGTTTAAGTTGCGATGCGTAAATCGATCGGGCTGTCGCTCTCAGGATTTGCCGACCTGTCCTTAGCGCTGGACACGCCGCAAACGGCAAGGAACGGACCGGAAATCGAACCCTAGCCTGCCTATAGGCCGTGCAGAACCTGCGTCGCCTTGACGGCGGCCGATGCCCGGTTCTCGACGCCGAGCTTCACATAGATCTGTTCCAGATGCTTGGTCACCGTACGCGCGCTCAGGCCCAGGATCTCGCCGATGTCGCGGTTCGCCTTGCCCTTCGCGATCCAGAGCAGCACCTCGGATTCCCGCTGTGTCAGCGCGAAATGCTGGCGCAGCATTTCGTCGTCCGTCAGCCGGTTCTCTGCCGTCAGGCGGAAGAGATATTCATTCGGGCCGATGCCGCCGAGATAGGATATCTGCGGGCCTGATTGGCCTGGCTCATCGAGCGTGAAGCTTTCTTCGTGAGAGGACGGTCCCCGATTGCGGTTTTCCATCCAGCGCGCGATGCGTCTCGTGACCGTACTCAACCCATCGTCGCGGCCGGTTGCGGCATTGACGAGGCGGGTGGCCTGTGGGGTCGACCAGCAGATGCTGCCATCTGCGCGCACAGCCAGGAGATGGCGCCCGGCCGCGTCGAGCGCGACCCGCGCGCTCTGGGCCGAACGGGCGTTGGAGAGGTGGACGCGAATACGGGCCCGAAGCTCGTCGATGTTGATCGGCTTGGTCAGATAGTCGACGCCGCCCGCCTCCAGCGCACGAACAACGTGTTCGGTCTCCGTCAATCCGGTCATGAACAGTACCGGCGTCTGGCCGACGGCGGCGTTGGCCTTGAGGCGCCGGCAGGTTTCGAACCCGTCCATGCCCGGCATGACCGCGTCAAGCAGAATGACGTCGGGAGTGATGCGCTCCGCGATCGAAAGCGCGGCGTTGCCCGACGTTGCGATCAGCGCGGAGAAGCCGGATTGCTCTAGCGCTTCGGTCAGGAAGCCGAGAGCTTCCGGCGAATCATCGACGAGCAGAACGATGTCACGGCGGTCATAGTTCTCAGCCACGGGCGTCGCCTCCTTCTTGGGGGGTGTTCCTGAGGAAGGCGTCGTAGCCGGAAAGATCGAAGGCCTGCACATAGGTCCGCGCCTCCTCGACGAAGGATTGGTGTTCGGGTGCGAGCGCGATCTCCGTCAATTTGGCCTCGATGCCCCTGATGTAACCGATCTCGCCGAGGCGGATCAGTTCCTGCACATGATGAAGATCCGGACGCGTCATCGATCGGACCGTTGGCGCGGCATGCGGCGGCTGTTCCTCGTCCTCGTGGATCCAGGTCAAGGCGAGATGCACCGCAAGTTTGTCGACGAGTTGGCCGACGACGAAGGGTTTGGCGAGCGTGTCGTTGTGGCCGGTGAAGGCGCCAGTGGTCGAGCCATCGCCGATATTGGCCGACAGCATGATGATCGGCGCCGTTTGTCCTGCTTCACGCAGCCGCCCGGCGAGTTCCCAGCCGTTCATGCCCGGCATCGAGATGTCGATCAGGAAGAGGTCAGGGCTGACGTCCGCAAGGAGGGACAGGCAATCGGCCCCGGATGGGATTGCGAAAACCGTGAAATCCATGGGCACCAGGATTTCGCGCATCAGCGTGCGATGATCGGCATTGTCGTCGACGACGACAATCGTGCGCCGCGAGCCGAGATAGGAAGTGACGCGCCGTACGGGTGCCGCGAGCGCCGGACGGTCGACGGCCGAAAGCATCAACCGGACGCGGAAGGTGGTGCCTTTGCCAAGGGTGCTCGTGACGGCGATTTCGCCGCCGAGCGTCTGGGTCAAAAGCCGGGTGATCGTCAGGCCCAGCCCGAGGCCTGGCATGCTGCCTTGATGCTCGGCCTCGCCGCGCTGGAAGGGGTCGAAGATGCGCGGCAGGTCCTTGTCAGCAATGCCACGACCGCTATCGATAACGGTGAAGGTCGCCACCTGGCTTCGATAGGCGACATCCAGGCGGATGCCGCCACGCTCCGTGAATTTCAGCGCGTTGGAGAGAAGGTTGACGAGGATCTGGCGTAGGCGTTTCTCGTCGGTCTTCACATAACGCGGCAGACTGGCGGCGCGCTCATGCTCAAAGGCGATGCCTTTCGCCTGCGCCTGCGGCCGGAACATTTCGACGATCTGGTCGAGGAAATCGAAAATGTTGATCTCGTTGGAATAGACCTGCAACTTGCCCGCCTCGATCTTGGAGATATCCAGCAGCCCGTCTATCAGGCCGGAGAGATGATCGGCGCTGCGCTTGATCACCTTGATCGCGCCCTGTCGCGCCGGCGGTATGGTCTCGTCGCGCTCAAGCACCTGGGCATAGCCGAGCACGGCGTTGAGCGGCGTTCTGAGCTCATGGCTGAGACCGACGACGTAGCGGCTCTTGGCGCGGTTGGCGGCCTCCGCCGTCTCCTTCGCCTGCTGCAGGGCCGCATCGGTCTTCTTATGGGCGGCGATTTCTTTCAGCAGCAGCGTGTTCTGGCGGGAGGATTCTTCTTCGGCCACCACGCGGCTGTCATGGGCGAGCACATAGAACCAGGAGACGATGCCCGCGAGCACGGCAAAGACGAAAAAGACGATGGCGACGGTACGCTCGACCACCGCGGCGCTTTCCGGAGAAGCGCCGGCGGTCTGATGCGCGATCATTGCCAGGATCAGGCCTATGCCGGCAATCGAGAGGATCGCCGAGATCGCATAGCGACCAAGGCGCGTTGCCAGCTTTTCAGTGATGGCGCGCGGCAGCAGGGTGTTGGCGACGGTTGCGACCTGGGTGTTGAAGCGCGCCTTCGGCTTGCACATGTCGTGGCAGCGACTGTCGAGCGAGCAGCAGAGCGAACAGATCGGCGCCGCATAGGCGGGGCACCAGGCCATGTCCTCCGGCTCGAACGGATGTTCGCAGATTGAGCAGGTGATCTCGGTCCGGTTGGCCCAGCTCCTGCGCGGCTTGCGGGCGAGGTAGAATTTGCCATCGGTCAGCCAGGCGATCAGCGGAGAGGCGATGAAGGCGACGACGAGGGCAATATAGGGGGCAAGCGAGGCGGCAATTTCACCGAAGGCGCCGAAATGCGCCGTCAGGGCCACTGTCGCCGAGATCGCCATGGCGCCAAGGCCGACTGGGTTGATGTCGTAAAGATGCGCACGCTTGAATTCGATACCGGGCGGCGACAGGCCGAGCGGCTTGTTGACGAAGAGGTCGGCCGAGATGGTGCACAGCCACGCCATGGCGATGATCGAGAAGACGCCGAGTGTTTCCTCAAGTAGCCGGTAGATGCCGAGCTCCATCAACAGAAGCGCGATCGCAACGTTGAAGATCAGCCAGACGACGCGGCCCGGGTGGCTATGCGTCAGTCGCGAGAAGAAGTTCGACCAGGCGAGCGACCCGGCATAGGCGTTCATGACGTTGATCTTCAACTGCGACACGACGACGAAGGCGACCATCAGAAGCAGTGCCGCCGTTTCCGACGGGATCATGTAGCCGAAGGCGGTGTAGTACATCTGTGCCGGATCGGCGGCCCTGGTCGAGGGCACGCCGCTCGAGAGCGCCAAGACGACGAGGAAGGAGCCGGCGAGCAGTTTTGGCGCGCCGACGATCACCCAGCCAGAGCCGGCGAGGAACACGGCGATGCGGTGATGCAGCTTGCGCTGCCCGTCCGGCGGCAGGAAGCGCAGGAAGTCGACCTGCTCGCCGATCTGCGCCATCAGCGCGAAGATCACGGCGGACGCCGCACCGAACTCGACGAGGTCGAACGAGGCGATCGTGCCCGGTGGGCCGGACGCATGGTGGATGCCGGAATAGGCGAGCCAGGCGCCAACTTTCTCCCAGTCGGCAAGGGCGATGAAGACGAAAGGCAGGATGTTGAGCACGATCCAGAAGGGTTGTGTCACCAGCTGGAACTTGCTGATCAGCCGTACGCCATGGGTGACGAGCGGGATGACCATGACGGCACTGATGATATAGCCGATCCACAAGGGGATGCCGAGCGCCAGTTCGAGCGCGCCTGACATGATCGAGGCTTCGATCGCAAAGAGGATGAAGGTGAAGCTCGCATAGATCAGCGAAGTCAGCGTCGAGCCGATATAGCCGAAGCTGGCGCCGCGGGTCAGAAGATCGATGTCGACGCCATGGCGGATGGCATAGCGGCTGATCGGCAGGCCGACCGTCAGGATCATCAGGCTCGCAACGACAATAGCGACGATCGCATTGGTGGTGCCATAGGACATGGTGATGGCGCCGCCGATCGCCTCCAGCGCCAGAAAGGAGATTGCGCCGATGGCTGTCTGCGAAATGCGCTCGGAGGAAAAACGGCGCGCGCTTTTGGCGGTGAAGCGCAGCGCATAGTCTTCCAGCGTCTGGTTGGCGACCCAGCGATTGTATTCTCGCCGAACGGGAATGATGCGCTGGCGTGCCGCCATGGAGGTCCTAACGTGTCGTCAAGGGAGGATCTGCCTTTTTTCTTAGCACAGATGTTTTCTGCTTAAAATTGCTGCAGTGGCAAAAATGTGCGGTGCAGCAAAGAAAAAGCGAGACCAGCGGATTCGGCTATTGGGATAGCCGAATGCGGTGATCCGGGCGCATTTGAGGTCTGATGGCCTCGGCGGTCAGGCGGGGCTGCAATAAACTGGATTGCTGATGGCGCGGCGAACCGCGCGCTGCGCGAGATCGTCATTGGAGAGTTGCCACGGCAGGCTATTTCCGGGCAGCGCCTCGCGGAAAGCAGCGACGATGGCGTCCCGGCTCGCGACAGCAACGATCTCGGCGCGCAGGAAAAGAGAAGGCGAACCGGTGCAGCGCCCAGTCCAGTCGTCGGCTTCGATTGTCTGTTCGCCAATAATGCCCGAGGCGTCGAGCCATACGAGTTTGTCGCCCTTGGCGCCGCGAACCAAAGCCTCTGCCGCAACTTGCCCGGTGACGATCGATCCCATGGGCTGGCCGTTGGCGGTGAGTTCCAGATGCGGTCCCGTTGGGCCTTCGGTGACATAGCAGTGGCCGGATTTCATCGCGCCGAGCACGGCCTCTTCCGAAAGTTCTTCGAGAAAGAGCACCGTCGTCGGGCGGGCGAGCACGAGCGGGCCCTCCGGCATCAGTCGCGCCGGCTGATGGAAGTCGCTGCCGCCGATCGCCGAGATCTTCAGACCGGAGGCCAGCCGCTGCTGGTAGCGCTCCAGCGATACCCAGTTCCAGGCAAGCCAATGGGATTGCCAGACCTCCATGCAGTCGATCTTAGGCAGATCGTAATCCCAGGGGATGGTCGGCTTGTCGTGGTTGATCGACAGCAGGCCGCCGCGCTCATGCACGAGACGTTCGAGCGTATGGGCGTGCTCGGGTCTCGTCATGCGGAAATCGATCCAGTCGTCGACGCCGAAGACATTGGCGTGGCCGACGGCGGTGGTGACCTCCATGGCGCGCACGAAGACGAGTTCCGGGGACGAGTGTGGGTGAAAATAGCGCCGCTGGGTGATCGTGTTGTGATCGGCGACAGCGAGGAAGTCGAGCCCCGCGTGTCGCGCGGCGGCGTGCAGCAGTTCCGGCGAGCCGGCCGCATCCGAATGGAACGTGTGGCAATGAAGGTCGCCGCGATACCAGCCGGCCCCCTTGCGGACCGGAAACTGTCGCGCCGGCTGCGGCGCGATCGCACGCCGGCTGCTGTCATGGTCTGCGGTCACCAACACGTCGACGCCGCCTTCGGGGATCTTGTAGAGGCCGAGCATGACCTTCCATCGCCCGGACGGTATCTCGCCATGGATATAGCCGGGGGTGGCATCGTCCGTTGCGACGAAGAAACGGTCGCGTGCGCCGCCACTCCAGCCGCGAAAGCCCTCGGTGGTCGGATAGTCGGTGGCGCGCGGGTCAAGTGCGCCGAGGTCGATGATGCACTGCTCCGATTTCGGATAGCTCAGCGCCACGTCGATCCGCGTCACGCCCTCGGGTACATCGAAGGGCACGTAGAAATAGGGATCGGCCGCCTGGTGCTTGCGGGTGATCCTCGCGGAAAATTCCTGCATGGCGGCCTCAGCGCTCATCGGCCGCAGGAATGCGTGCACCGCTGTCGTCGAACAGCGTGATGTGCCTGGCGTCGAAGGCGAGATGCACCGATGTCCCGACCTTGATCTCGTCGTCGGTGAAAATGCGCGCGGTGACGCGGCCGTTGTCGCCGCGCTCAAGCGTGACGAGGCTCTCCGGCCCCATGTTTTCGTTGGCGAAGAGTTCGCCGGAAAGGACGTTGTCGTCGCCCGGACCCGCGATGCGCAGATGTTCGGGGCGCACTCCGAGTGTCATCTTGCCTGATCTTGCCGCCTTGGCGATGGCGTCATTCAATTCGATCGGTGAGAGCTTTAGGCCGTCGGCGCGCAGATGCAGCGCGCCTTCACCGATCGATGCCTCGACGGCAACAAGATTCATCGGCGGATTGCCGACGAAATTGGCGACGAAGGTGGTTGCCGGCCGGCGATAGATCTCGATCGGCGGGGCGAATTGCACGATCCGGCCCTTGTCCATGACGGCAATACGGGTTGCGAGCGCCATGGCTTCGGCCTGGTCGTGGGTGACGTAGACGGCGGTCATGCCCATGTCGCGCTGCAGATGGTTGAGAAAGCCGCGGGCTTCGAGACGGAGCTTGGCATCGAGATTGGAGAGCGGCTCGTCAAAAAGATAGACCTCGCTTGGATAGACCAGCGCCCGCGCCAGCGACGTGCGCTGCTGCTGGCCGCCGGAAATCTGGCTCGGCAACCGCTTCAGAAGGTCGCCAATCTTGAGCACGTCGGCCACCTCCTTGGCGCGGGCGTGGCGTTTGGTTTCCTGCTCGCCGCGCACCTTCAAGGGATAGGCGATGTTGTCGGCGATGTTCATATGCGGATAGAGCGCATAGTCCTGGAAGACCATGGAAATGCCGCGGTCCTTCGGATGCAGATAGGTGACGTCGCGGCCGCCAATCATCACCCGGCCAGAAGACGGCGTTTCGAGGCCGGCGATCATGCGCAGGCTGGTCGTCTTGCCGCAGCCCGACGGGCCTAGCAGGCAGATGAACTCGCCGTCGGCGATCTGGAAACTGATGTCGGGAACCGCGACGAAAGCGCCGAAGGTCTTGGAGATGTTCTGGAATTCGACAGAGGCCATGGCGGGTTTCCGATTACGACTTGATGCCACCGAAGAACCGGAAACCGAATTTCCAATTCACGAAGAGATAGAGGGCGATGACCGGCAGCGAATAGATCAGCGAATAGGCGGCAAGCAGCGTGACAATCGGCGTGCCGGCTTCCGAATAGAACGAGTAGATGGCGACCGAGGCGGGCATCAGCTTGTCGCTGCGCAGCAGGATGAAGGGGATGAGGAAGCTGCCCCAGATGTTGACGAAGGCCCAGACGACGACAACGACGATGCCGGGCCGAATGACCGGCAGCGCGACATCGAAAAAGGCCTGGAGCGGCGAGGCGCCGGCGACCATCGCGCTCTCCTCATAGGAGCGCGGGATGGCGTCGATGAAGTCCCTGAGAATGAACATCGCTGTCGGCAGCAGCCCGCCGGCAAAGACGAGGATGACGGCGAGATGAGTATCGATGAGGCCCGCGGCCGAGATGATCAGGAAGATCGGCACCATCGCGGCCGAGCCCGAAACGACTGACGAGAACAGCAGCAGGATATAGGTGACCGCGCCCTTGCCCGGGATCGGCGAGCGCGACAGCGCATAGGCCGCAAGCGTAGCCGCTCCACCGACCAGCACCACGCCGCCTGCCGCCTGGATGAGGCTGTTTAACAGCGCCTGCATGGCGAAAGTGTTCTGGAAGACGGTCGCGAAATTCGAGAGCGTGAAGGGCGAGGGGATGGCGAGCCCGAGTTCGGCCCGCGCATTGAAGGGCGCGAAGATGAACCAGACGAGCGGCAGCGCGAAGACCGTGCCGAGGAAGGTGGCGGCAGCGGAGAAGACCGTGCGCCTTACGAAGATGTTGGGAGCTTTGCGCATCATTCCGCCTCCACCGGCTTCTTGTGGGCAAGGCGAAGGTAGATGAGCGCGAATGCCAGGTTGATCAGCATGATGACGACGCCGACGGCGGCCCCCTTGCCGAACTCGAAGTCCTTGAAGGCGATGCGGTAGGTGTAGATCGAGAGGATTTCGGTACGGTAGGACGGACCGCCATGGGTGAGCAGGAACGGCGTGAAAACGTTGAAGGTCCACATGGTAATGAGGATCAGATCGGTCACGACGTGGCCGCGGATCAGCGGCAGCGCGATGTCACGCAGCTTCTGCCAGGAGGTGGCGCCGGCGACGTCGGCGGCTTGAAAGTAGCTCGGCGGGATCGACTGGAAGGCCGAGTTGAACAGCATCATCGAGAAGGCGGCACCCCGCCAGGTGTTGAAGAACACGATCACCCAGAAGGGCTGCTGCAGCAGCCAGTCGCCGGGCGGCAGGCCGAGGCCGCGCAGGATCATGTTGAGCGTGCCGTTGTCGTAGTCGAGAAAGGCAAACCAGGCGAAGCCGATCACCACTTCTGGCAGGATCCAGGCGGCAATGACTGCCGTCTGCAGGAAGGACTTGAGTGCGGGCGTCACCGACTGGCTGAGCCAGGCGAGCAGCAGGCCGAGGAGCGCCTGGCCGATCAGCGCCGAGAGCAGCACGAACTGGATCGTCAGGATCAGCGAAAACCCGAACTGGCCGCGGGTAAAGAAGGTCGCCGGATTGAAGAGCGCGAAATAGTTCTGCAGGCCGACGAAATCGGGGTCGACGGCCGTGCGGCCGAGCAGTGTGCGGTTGGTGAAGGAAACGAAAATCACCCAGAAGAAGGGAACGATGACGAAGACCCCGACGAGGGCCGTGGCCGGTGCCAGGAAAAGCGCGCCGGCGCGCGTCGAAAGCAGGGAGAATTTCTTCATGCGCGTTTCATGCCCATATCCTGGATCGGGAGCCCGGCCACGGATGGCAGCCGGGCGCTCTGTCGTTGGATCGAAGCGGGATGAGGGCCCCGTTGCGGCCACATCCCGCATTGGCTTTAGAGAGTGCTGACGGTGTTTTCTTCGCCGACGATGGCGATGACGGCCGCCTTGTACTGGGCCATCGCGTCCTCAGGCGAGAGCTCGCCGGAAACGACGCTTTCGGTCATGCGCTGGATCTCGGTCGAGACCTTGTTGTAATTGGCGTCGTTCGGACGGGCCGTGGTGATCGGCAGCAGCGTCGTTGCCGTTTCCGTCAGGAACGGCGAGTTCGGGATCGCCACGTCGTCGCGGATACGGATGGCGGGCTGGATTTCCTGGAACGCGTCGAGCTGCTCCTTGCTGTTCATGAACGAGAGCAGCGCCCAGGATTCGACAGGCGCGTCCGTATGCGGATTGATGACGAAGCCGGTGCCGCCGGACATCGTGACGAAATCCTGGCCGCGTAAGCCCTTTCCGGGTGCTGCGGCGGGCATCTTCTTCCAGGTCATGGTGTTGTCGCGATCGGCGACGGCGAATTCGGCGCCGGGTGCTGTGACCGAGCGATAGAACCAGTCGCCCTCGACGAGCATCGCAGTCTTGCCATCGCGGAAATTGGCGAAGGTGCGGTTGCGGCCGTCGGCAAGCAGCTGCGCGCGCTGGTCGCCGAGCTTGTCGTCGACATAGATGGTCTTGTAGAGCTTCAGCGTGTCGAGGATGCCCTGGCTCGACACGATATATTTGCCGCTGTCGTCGGTGACCTGTTCGCCGGTGCCGAGCAGCGCCATCCAGTAGCCCTGCATCGTGGTCGCCTCGCCCATGGAGACGCCGGCGTTGAGCTGCAACGGGAAGCTGTCGGGGGCCGCCTCCTTGATCTTGCGGGCGGCGTCGAGCAACTCATCCCAAGACTTCGGCTGCCAGCTGTCGGCATCGAGCCCGGCCGATTTGAAGAGGTCCTTGCGCACGAAGATCATGCGGGCGTCGGTGCCGAGCGCGATGCCATAGGGCTTGCCCTGGTAGCTCATCAGCGCCTTGGTGCCGTCGGAGATATGCTGCCAGCCCTCCCACTTCGGAACGTCTGGGCCGGCCACTTCCTCGAGCGACTTCAGGAGATTGCCCTGGACGAAGCTCGGGATCAGGAAGCCGTCGAAGCCGGAGACATCAGGGCCGGCGCCGGTGGAGAAATCGAGCGCGAGCTGCTGCGTCAGCTGCTCGTCCTCGCCGCCGAACTGGGTGAGCTTGACGGTGACGTCCTTGCCTTCGGCCTTCATCTTCTCGGTAAAGGCCGGAATGACCTTCTTTTCGATCCACTCGGCCATGCCGCTGTTTACGCCGCCGATGATGCAGCGGCAGGTGATGTTGAGTTCGGTGGCGCTCACGGGCGCGGCAAAGGCGATGGCCGCGGCTGCGCTGAGCAATAGGGAATGAAACCTGGTACGCATGTTTTCTCCTCCCGGTCGATCCTCTCAAGGACCCATGTGTCTGGCTGCGACAGTCCGGTCCTCCTCCAGGTCCGCTGTCCCGACGACGATCAAGAATGAACACGCTTTCATCTTTGTCAACACAGGCCAGGTGTTCTTTCTGCGATTGTCGGGAGAATTTCTATTCCACTTGACGAAATCGGCGAGTTGTCCTCTTTTGTGAGTGAACACGTTTTCATTTTGTGACGGATAGATGAACGATCGCGCCGAAAAGAAAGCTGCCCGAGCCACCGCAGACCAGGTGGCGCGCGCGGCCAATGTCTCCCGTGTCGCGGTGTCCCGGGCCTTCAACCCGAACGCCTCGCTGAAGCCGGAAAAACGTGACCGCATTCTCAAGGTGGCGCGCGAGTTAAACTACACGCCCGACATGGCGGCGCGTTCGCTGGTTACCGGACGTTCGCACCTCGTCGGCATGATCGTGCCTGATGTCTGCAGTCCCTGGGAGAGCCAGGAGATCGACGCGTTGACGACGGCGCTGCAGGCGGAGGGCTTTGCCACGCTGCTCTTCAAGGCCAAGGCTGATTTCAGCATGGATCCGCGCCTGCTCACCTATATGCGCGGCTTCAATCCGGATTCGGTGATCGCCTTTACCGAAAACATCCTGCCCGATGTGCTCTGCGGCTTTCTCGACCGCGCCGTGCCGATCTACGTGATCTACGACGACGTGAAGCAGTTTGCAGGCGCCGCATCCGGCACACTCTATGACCGGCTGCTCGTCCGGCAGAAAAACGGCATCGAACAGGCGGTGGCCCTGCTTCAGGGCTATGGCGCGCGCCGCATCGCCTATCTCGGCGGCAAGGCGCAGTCGCTCGCCAATGCCGAGCGCGAGCGCACGCTCAGAGAAACGTTATCCGAACGCGGCATGGATGCGCCGATCCTGCTTGCCGGGGACTACACCTATGACACCGCCTACCAGGCGACGCTTGATCTGTTCCGGATCGGCGAGGGCGCCGATGCGATCTTTGCGGCCAATGACGTCGGCGCCTTCGGCGCGATCGACGCGCTGCGCCACGAGCTCGGGCTTTCGGTGCCTGAGGACGTCAAGGTCGTCGGTTTCGACGACATCCCGCAGGCGCACTGGAAGAGCTACAACCTCACCACCGTGCGCATCGACCTCGAAGAGCGCGTGCGTGCGCTCGTCCGCCTCATCCTGATGCGGCTTCGTGCGCCCGATGCCGAGCCGTTTACCGAGACACTCAACACCCGCCTGATCGTGCGGGGCACCGTCGGCTGAAGGTAGCGAACATGACCAAAAAACGCATCCACGTCGTCTTCAAGACCCATCTCGACATCGGCTTTACCGATCACGCCGAGAAGATCCGAAAGCAGTATCACGAGCGCTTCATTCCGCAGGCGATCGAAACCGGCGCACACTTCTACAATGAGAACCCGGACGAGCCGCTGTTCGTCTGGACGACGGGCGCCTGGCTGATCTGGGATCACCTGAATTCTCGCTCGAAGGAAGAGGTCGCGCGGCTGGAGCAGGCGATCGAGCGCGGCCTGATCCGCTGGCACGCGCTGCCGTTCACGACGCATACGGAGTTGATGTCGCCGGACCTTTTTCGCACCGGGCTTTCCTATGCGCAGGAGCTCGACCGCCGCTTCGGCCTGAAGACGATCGCCGCCAAGATGACCGACGTGCCCGGCCATACGCTCGGCATGGTGCCGCTCTTGGCGCAAGCCGGGGTACGCTTCTTGCACATCGGCGTGAACTCGGCATCGCCGCCGCCGGAAATCCCTGACGTTTACCGCTGGCGGGCGCCTGATGGCGCGGAAATCGTCGTCATGTACCAGCGCTCCTATGGCGAGACTTATTTCCCGGAGGGGATTTCCGACGGCCTGAGCTTCGCCCATACGAGCGACAATATCGGACCGCAGAGCGTGTCGCAGACGGCCGAAGCCTATCGCGAGATCCTGAAGCACGAGCCCGGCGCCAGCGTGCGCGCGGCGACGCTTGAGGACTACGGCGCATTGATGTGGGAGGCACGCGAGCGCTTCCCGGTCGTGGAAAAGGAACTCGGCGATAGCTGGATCCACGGCAGCGGCACCGATCCGGAAAAGATCTCCCGCTATCTCGCACTGCAGCGGCTCTACGGTCGCTTCGCTGAGGAGCGGATGACGGCGAGCCGTCAGGCCTTCGGGCGCAAGCTGGCGCTGGTTGCCGAACACACCTGCGGCGTCGATATCAAATCTTTCCTGCGCGACGAAAAGGCCTGGGCGCGCCCGGCTTTCGAGGCGGCGCGAAAGACGGATCCTCGTTTCCACTATACGGAGGCATCCTGGGCGGAGCAGCGCGCCTATCTCGACCAGGCCGTTGCGGAGCTGGATGCGGAGGATGCCGCGCGCGCCGAAGCGGCGCTTGCCGAGCTTGCCGTTTCGCCGCGGCCCGAACCTGGCAGTGCTGCAGCAAGACTTGAAGTTGGCGGCTGGGTCATCGACCTCGATCCGGTAACGGGCGACGTTGCCGCGCTGACAGCGCCCCACGGTCGAACGATCCGCGGCGCCAACGGCTCGCTGATCGCCTATCGCTACGAAAGTTATGATGCCGGCGATGTGCGCCGTCACATGGATACCTACCTGACGCATTGGATGGACTGGGCGGTGCTCGATCATGACAAGCCCGGGCTTGCCCAGGTCGCGGAGGCCCGTTCGCAAACCTATTCACCTAAGCTTCGGGGCACGACGGCGACGTCGATCGTCGCGGCAATGCCGGCCGAGGCGGTCGAGCAATTCGGCGCACCGGCTGAGATCGCCATTGAATTCTCCGGCGGGAAGGACGGCCTCGATATCCGGCTGACGCTCTACGGCAAGAATGCCAACCGTATGCCGGAAGCAAGCTTCCTGTCGTTCACGCCCGAGGGGCGCTCTGAGTGGCTCGTGCGCAAGATGGGGCTCTGGCACGCGACCGACAATTTCGCCCGTGCCGGCGGTGCCCAACTTCAGGCGGTCACGGCCGTCCGGGGGACGCACGAAGCAGGCGCAGAGCTGATGGTCGAGAACCTCGATACGCCGCTGGTAGCACCTCAAGCATGGCCGTTCATGGCCTTCTGCAAGGATCTGCCCGATTATTCCGCCGGCATCCGTTTCAACATCCATAACAACAAATGGGGCACCAACTTTCCCATGTGGTGGGGCGGCGATTTCACGACGCGCTTCAGGCTCAGCCTCGGTGGCCGGTAAGCGACGAGGCATGGACTATCCCGTGCGGGCGTCGGAATCGGTTGATTGGAAAACCGGTCTCCTGAGAGCGGTTTGCATGGTGCCGCTCCCATAGGGGGACGTCGACGCGGCGGACATGCCTGCGGCGTGGCGGGGCAGATACCAGACATCGACAGGCAGCCTGCGACCGGGTAGCGAGACGTCGTTCTGCGCCAGCCAGTTGGCGGGCGGAACGGGGGCCCGGAGGCGCGCCATCAGCGCGGCCGATACCACCAGTGGCGCGTCCAGCGATTTGGACAGGCTTTCCAGGCGCTGGGCGACATTGACCGCATCGCCGATGACCGTGAATTCGCTGTGGCAACCGCTGTCCAGCACGCCGCCGACCACCTTACCGTAATGCAGGCCGATGCCGGCATCGAGGGCGGGCTGGCCGTTTAGCGCATTGTGGTTCTTCCAGTCGTTGAGCGCGTCGACGAGATCAAGCGCGCAGGCCATCGCCCGGTCTGCGTCGTCGTCCATGGGCCTCGGCTGGCCGAAGACGGCCATCACACCGTCGCCAATGAATTTGTCCACCGTGCCGCCATGCTCGAAGATCGTCTGCGAGACGAGCTGACGATACTCCGCCAGGACGAAGGCGAGTTCAGGAGCAGGGGCTATCTCGGAAAACAGGGTGAAATCGCGCAGGTCGACGAACATGATCGCAGCGTCTCGGCGTTCGAGGCCAAGCGCATCGCCTTTTTCCTGCAGCGCCGAGACCACCAGCGGCGAGAAAAACCGGGAGAGGTTCTGGCGTCGTTGATCCGCTTTTAGCGCTTCCTTGCGGGTGCGGTCGTGATCGCGCGCGAGAAGATAGATGGCAAAGGCAGTGAAACCGAAGCTGACGGTCAGGCCGAGATCCTGGTTGAAGAACGATCCGAGCAGGGAAAGCGTGCCGGCGGCCTGATGCCTCGCGGCGGTCGTTGCGAGCATCGCCACCCAGGCAACGAGCACGATGCTTGAAAAGATGAGAACGAGCCGACGTTCGAGCTTCAGGCCGACATGGACGAGCAGGATAAAGGCGACGACCAGGCCCGTGGTCGTCAGATTGTGGTTTTCCGTCACCGGCCCGGCAAGAATATGCGCGTAGAGGAGCAGCGCGACCAACACGGCGTCGAGGACCACGAAAAAGGTCTTCAGCCACGAACGGCCAGGCAGGTAGCGGGCCGTCGCCACGGAGGCGATGCTGATCGCGAGATAGCTGACGACGACGATCGCGTGCATCCATTCTGCGCCCTCGTTGCCGCCGAGCAGGAGGTTTGCGAGCAGGATGGCGAAAGCGACGAAGCGAAGCAGGATCGAACGCATTTCGCGGGCGAAGTCCCAATGGGGATGCAATGAAGACGTCATGCCTGTCGGCCCCGAGATTTGAAACACCCTGCCCCCCGCGCAAGCACGACCGTTGCTGTCGTTGCCGGCCCTTGCTGACAGTCGATTCGCGTCGATTCCGTGACGCGATTGCGCGGTCCGATGCCGTTGGCGTGTCTGGTTCTAGAGCTTCCAACGGTGGCAAGGTCAAGCATGACGGCGCAATTGTGCGTGAGCTTCGGCCTTCCCGTCGTCGGCCGTTCCTCTTTGCCCCCGGCGCCTACGTAGAATGACGTATGTGCAGTGCAGCGTGGCTGTCCGATGATCCCCTCAAGCAACGGCTAAAAAGCACCGAAGGCCTTGTTGCTCCAGAACGAGAGGGGTTCCATCAGATGAATATCAAGGCAAGCGTCACCGGCGCATTCCTGGCTGCCGTCCTGTCGACGACGGCGTTCAACGGCGCCTTCGCCGCCGATGACACGATCAAGGTCGGCATCCTGCATTCGCTTTCCGGCACCATGGCGATCTCCGAGACGACGCTGAAAGATGCCATGCTGATGCTGATCGACGAGCAGAACAAGAAGGGCGGCCTGCTCGGCAAGAAGCTCGAAGCCGTCGTCGTCGACCCGGCGTCCGATTGGCCGCTCTTTGCCGAAAAGGCGCGCGAGCTGGTCTCGGTCGACAAGGTTTCGGCGGTCTTCGGCTGCTGGACTTCGGTGTCGCGCAAGTCGGTCCTGCCGGTGTTTGAGGAGCTCAATTCGATCCTCTTCTATCCGGTCCAGTACGAGGGCGAGGAAAGCCAGCGCAACGTCTTCTATACCGGTGCCGCGCCGAACCAGCAGGCGATCCCGGCCGTCGATTATCTGATGGCGAACGAAAGCGTCGAGCGCTGGGTGCTCGCCGGCACCGACTATGTCTATCCACGCACGACCAACAAGATCCTCGAGGCCTATCTCATCTCCAAGGGCGTGAAACCCGAGGATATCATGATCAACTACACGCCCTTCGGCCATTCCGATTGGCAGACGATCGTCTCCGACATCAAGAAGTTCGGTTCGGCCGGCAAGAAGACCGCCGTCGTCTCAACCATCAACGGCGATGCCAACGTACCCTTCTACAAGGAACTGGCGAACCAGGGCGTGAAGGCTGAGGATATCCCGGTCGTCGCCTTCTCGGTTGGCGAAGAGGAACTCGCCGGCCTCGATACCACTCCGCTTGTCGGGCATCTGGCGGCGTGGAACTATTTCCAGTCGGTCGACACGCCGGCCAATGCCGAGTTCATCAAGACCTGGAAGGCCTATACCAAGAACGACAAGCGCGTGACCAACGACCCGATGGAAGCGCATTATATCGGCTTCAACATGTGGCTGAAGGCAGTGGAGAAGGCAGGCACCACTGATACCGACGCCGTTCTCGACGCGATGATCGGCGTCTCCGTGCCGAACCTCTCGGGCGGCTATTCGACGATGATGCCAAACCACCACATTACCAAGCCGGTGCTGATCGGCGAGATCCAGGGCGACGGCCAGTTCGAGACCGTCTGGGAAACCCCCGGCCTCGTCGTCGGCGACGAATGGTCCGACTACCTGCCGGACTCCAAGGACCTGATCTCCGATTGGCGCGCGCCGATGTCGTGCGGCAACTTCAACGTCGCCACCGGCAAGTGCGGCGGCAAAGGCTCCTGATTTCATCACCGAGTCATAGACCGGGCGGGCAGTCCGCCCGGCCAATCCTTGCATGACGAAATCCGGGGGCAAGCATCCCTCCGTCCGATGATGCGGCCGGGCGGAGGGATCTTAACGTGAAATCCTCGACCGAAACGCCAGTCGCCCACGCGACACGGCAAGACCCGAGCGAGAGGGTAATGTACCGAATTCTGCAGATCCTGTTTGTTGCGCTGTGCCTGTTGATATCGACCCATGTGGTCGGTCTGCGTGCGGCGGACGACCTTGGTGCGCTGGTCGACCAACTCGGCGCCGCGAAACTTTCGGATATGGACGAGCGGATCTCGGCGCTCGCCAAGACCGGTGACGCCAAGGTCATTCCCGTATTGGAGGCGTTGGGCGAGGGGGAACTCTACCAGCGCAAGTCCGACGGCAAGGTCTTCCTCGTCAAGGCGCAAGGCGCGGACCTGTTGCTCGTCGATCCCGTGACAGGCATGGAAGCCGGCGAAGCGCCAAAGGCGGCGATGCAGAAGGTCAAGGTCAACAATGCCGTGCGCCGCGCGGTTCGCAGCGCGCTGGGCGGCCTGACCCTTTTCAGCGATGACGCCGGCGCGCGACTGAAGGCGGCGCAGTCGATGCTGCAGACGCCGAATGCCGATGCGCTCGAGGCGATCGAGACGGCCATCGCGGCCGAAAAGGATGCAACTGTCCGCAAGGTTCTCGACGAGGCACGTGCGGTTTCGCTGCTCGTCTCGGATCGCGGCGACGATGAAAAGCACCAGGCGATAACACTCCTTGCCGAGGGCAATGGGCGCAACGGGCTTGCCGTTCTGACATCCGCGCTGGCCACTGCCGATGCTTCCCTCAAACCCGATATCGAGGCGGCGATCGCCCGCATCGAACAGACCCAGGCGCTTTGGAGCGCCGGCCAGAATGTCTGGTACGGCCTTTCGCTCGGCTCCGTTCTGCTGCTGGCGGCGATCGGGCTCGCGATCACCTTCGGCGTCATGGGCATCATCAACATGGCCCATGGCGAGATGGTCATGCTCGGCGCCTACACGACCTTCATGGTGCAGGAGGTCGTGCGCAATTCCTATCCCGCGCTTTTTGACTGGTCGCTGGCGATCGCCTTGCCGCTTGCCTTTCTCGTCACCGGCGCCGTTGGTCTTGCAATCGAACGCGGCGTCATTCGTTTCCTCTATGGCCGCCCGCTGGAAACCCTGCTTGCCACCTGGGGCTTGTCGCTGATCCTGCAGCAGGCGGTGCGCTCGATCTTCGGGCCGACCAACCGTGAGGTCGGCAACCCCTCCTGGATGTCCGGCGCCTTCGAGCTTGGCGGGCTGACGATCACCTGGAACCGGCTGTGGATCATCGTCTTTGCGCTGGCCGTCTTTGCCGCTCTGCTGTTCCTGTTGAAACGGACATCGATGGGCCTGCGGATGCGGGCGGTGACCCAGAACCGCCGCATGGCTTCCTCCATGGGCATCCGCACGCCCTGGGTCGATGCGCTGACCTTCGCACTCGGTTCGGGCATCGCCGGCATGGCAGGCGTGGCGCTGTCGCAGATCGACAATGTCTCGCCCAATCTCGGCCAGGGTTACATCATCGACAGCTTCATGGTCGTGGTCTTCGGCGGGGTCGGCAACCTCTGGGGCACGCTCGTCGGCGCCTTCTCGCTCGGTATCCTCAACAAGTTCCTCGAGCCCTATGCCGGCGCCGTGCTCGGCAAGATCCTCGTGCTCGTGTTGATCATCCTGTTCATCCAGAAGAAACCGCGCGGGCTCTTCGCGCTCAAGGGAAGGGCGGTCGAAGCATGATCACCTCGTTTCTGATGAAATCGCTGGATCGCAGCATCTTCGTCATCGTGGCGATCCTCCTCGGTCTTGCCATCGCCGTACCCGCGCTCAACCTTCTGACCGCGCCCGACCATCCGCTGCACGTGCCGACCTATCTGGTCTCGCTGTTCGGCAAGTATCTCACCTATGCGCTGCTGGCGCTGGCGCTCGATCTTGTCTGGGGCTTCTGCGGCATTCTTTCGCTTGGGCACGCCGCTTTTTTCGCGCTCGGGGGCTATGCCATGGGCATGTATCTCATGCGCCAGATTGGCGCGCGCGGCTCCTACGGCAATCCGCTGCTGCCGGATTTCATGGTGTTCCTCAACTGGAAGGAACTGCCCTGGTTCTGGTACGGCTTCGACATGTTCTGGTTCGCCGCGCTGATGGTGGTGCTGGTTCCGGGGCTGCTCGCCTTCATCTTCGGCTGGTTCGCCTTCCGCTCGCGCGTCAACGGCGTCTATCTGTCGATCATCACCCAGGCGATGACCTATGCGCTGCTGCTCGCCTTCTTCCGTAACGACATGGGCTTCGGCGGCAACAACGGGTTGACTGATTTCAAGGATATCCTCGGCTTCAGCATCCAGGCGGATGGCACGCGCGCCACACTGTTCGCGGTCTCGGCGCTGATACTGGCGCTCTGCCTCATCCTCACCTCGGCGATCGTTCGCTCCAAATACGGCAAGGTGCTCGTCGCCGTGCGCGACGCGGAAAGCCGCACCCGCTTCCTCGGATACCGGGTGGAGCACATCAAGCTCTTCGCCTTCACCGTCTCGGCGATGATGGCGGGCATCGCCGGCGCGCTCTACGTGCCGCAGGTCGGCATTATCAATCCCGGCGAATTCGAACCCGGCAATTCGATCGAGGTGGTGATCTGGACGGCGGTCGGCGGGCGCGGCACGCTGATCGGCCCGATCGTAGGCGCCATCCTCGTTAACGGCGGCAAGAGCATCTTCACCGCTGCGTTTCCTGAATTCTGGCTCTTCGCCCTCGGCGGTCTTTTCGTGCTCGTCACCCTGTTCCTGCCGAAGGGCGTCGTCGGAACGGCCAGCGCCTATTTCGCCCGCCGGCGTGCTGAGCGTAGGGCGCAGACGGGCGAAACGCCGGACAATCTTGCTGTTGAACCCATTGCGGCGGAGTAGGCGACATGAACCAGACGATCGGCCAGACCAAACCGACCAGCCTTCTCTATCTCGATGGCGTCTCCGTCTCCTTCGACGGCTTCAAGGCGCTCAACGCGCTCTCCTTCGTCATCGAACCCGGCGAACTGCGGGCGATCATCGGCCCAAACGGGGCCGGCAAGACGACGATGATGGACATCATTACCGGCAAGACCCGACCCGACGAGGGGCAGGTTTTCTTCAAGGGCGGGATCGACCTGACGAAGAAGGACGAGGCTGAGATCGCCTCGCTCGGCATCGGCCGAAAGTTCCAGAAGCCGACGGTCTTCGAAAGCCATACGGCGTGGGACAATATTGAACTCGCCTTGAACCGAAGACGAGGCGTCTTCGCGACGCTGTTCTATCAGCTGACGGCCGCGGACAAAGCTCGGATCGAGGAAATCCTTGCGACCGTCCGGCTTTCTGCGCGTCGCGACGATCTCGCCGCCAACCTCTCGCACGGCCAGAAGCAGTGGCTGGAGATCGGCATGCTGCTTGCCCAGGAGCCGGAACTGCTTCTGGTCGACGAGCCCGTCGCCGGGATGACGGATGCGGAAACGGCCGAGACCGCGGTTCTGCTCAAGGAGATCGCAAAGACCCGATCCGTGGTGGTCGTCGAGCACGACATGGGCTTCATCCGCGAATTGGGGGTCAAGGTTACCTGCCTTGCCGAAGGTGCAGTGCTGGCGGAAGGCTCGATCGACTTCGTCAGCAGCGACCCGAAGGTCATCGAGAACTATCTCGGCCGGTAATGCCCCATCCAGCAAACGTCATAGGAGGGCGCGCCATGCTGAGCGTCGAAAACGTCAATCTTCACTACGGTGCCGCGCAGGCGCTGCGCAACGTATCGATCACCGCCGAGATGGGCAGGATCACTTGCGTGCTCGGCCGCAACGGTGTCGGCAAGTCGAGCCTGCTCCGGGCCGTTACCGGTCAGCATCCGGTCAGCGCCGGCGCGATCGGCTTCAACGGCGTAGCACTCGCGGGTATGGCGCCCTACCGCCGTGCCAAGGAAGGCATCGGCTACGTGCCGCAGGGCCGTGAAATTTTTCCGCTGCTAACGGTGAAGGAGAACCTCGAAACCGGCTACGCCCCGCTGAAGCGGGGCGATCGCTCCATACCGGAAGACGTCTTCAATCTGTTTCCGGTTCTGCGTTCGATGCTTGGGCGCCGCGGAGGCGACCTCTCCGGCGGGCAACAGCAGCAACTGGCGATCGGCCGGGCACTGGTGACACGGCCGAAGATCCTGGTGCTCGACGAGCCGACCGAGGGCATTCAGCCTTCAATCATCAAGGATATCGGCCGCGCGATCCGTTACCTCAGGGATTCGACCGGAATGGCGATCCTGCTGGTCGAGCAATATCTGGATTTCTGCCGGGAACTCGCCGATCACGTCTACATCATGGACCGCGGCGCCGTGGTGCACGAGGGGCCGCCAGAGACGTTGGATACGGCCGAGGCTCGGCGACATCTCACGGTTTGATCACCCGCTACCGGCATCTCGGGTGTCAGGTGTCCTGCAAGCGGCGCCACCGCTCGCGTGCGCAGGTGCGGGCGCCGCGGACCGAACCTCAGTCCACCGACGGCTCATTTATGAGAAATCGCCATCTCTGCCATGAAAGCGCCAAGAAAGCGCACTAAATCTATGCAGTAACTTACGTAATTTCTTGAGAATGGTGCGGTTTGGGTGTAGGACATCCTAAGCGAAAGAGTGCGGCCGTCACAACCCGTTACCTCCGGCAAATGCCTGAGGAGCGGATTTGTGGCGGCCTTCTTGTTCACGAAAGCGAAGTGACATGTTGACCAAAAAAGGAAAATACGGGCTCAAGGCCCTTGTCGACCTGGCTCAACTGGAGCCCGGAGAGACCGCCTTCATCACCGAGATCGCCACGCGGAACAATATTCCGAAGAAGTTCCTGGATGCGATCCTTCTCGAACTGCGCAATGCCGGCATCCTGCGCTCGAAGAAGGGCCCGGGCGGCGGCTATTCTCTGTCTCGACCAGCCTCCGACATCCGCATCGGCCAGGTCATCCGGACGCTGGATGGGCCCTTGGCGCCGATCCGCTGTGCCAGCCGCACCGCCTTCGAGGCCTGCGACGACTGCGCCGATCCGGTCAACTGTCATGTGCGCAAGTCGATGAGCAATGTTCGCGACGCGATCGCCTCGATCCTCGACAACATGACGCTGGAGCAGTTCGCCGCCAATGACAACGCCTCCGAGATCGTGGCGTTGCGCGATGCCGAGGCGGGCTGAGGCGGCGCGGAAGCGGGTAGGACATTTCCAACGGCCGCGCCGCTGTGGAACTAGATTGCTGTTATTATCTATATAATATGTGCATTATTTCGCCTCAACCATGGAGAGGCGGATGAGCAACGTACATTTCCTCAAAGAGCCGGTGGCGGCCGACAACAGCGCACATGATCAAAAACGGCGGGAGCTGTTTGCCCGCGCCGAGACGCTGTCTACGGATTTTGTCCGCCGCGGCGCCGAACTCGACCGCGTCGGCGCGCCGCCGCGGGAAGAGATAGAGGCTCTACGCCAGGCCGGGCTGCTGACGGCACTGCATTCGCCCGAGATTGGCGGAGCGGGGCTGAGCTGGGTCGACGGGCTTCGGCTGGTGCGCATCATCGCGCGCGGCGAAAGCTCGATCGGCCAATTGCTTGGCTATCACTACGTCAACAGCCAATATGTCTACTGGGCCGCTGCCGATCCGAAGCAGGCCTGGGTGCTTGGGGCGGAGACCGTCGAGCGGCAGCTCTATTGGGGGGCCGCGGTCAACCCGCGCGATCCCGGCCTCACGCTGGAACGGCGCGGTGGCCACTATGTGCTGAACGGCCGCAAGACATTTTCGACCGGCGCGCATGTCTCCGACCGCATCAACGTCAACGCCGCGATCGACGGCAAGATTGCCAATTTCGTCGTGCCGACCGACCGGCCGGGTTACATCACCAACGACGACTGGGACAATATCGGCCAGCGCCTCTCGGACAGCGGCAGCGTCGAGTTCCGCGATTTCCCGGTCTACGAACGTGATTTCATCCTGCCGCTTGCCGATCCCTCCGATCCGCCAGCGGTGCAGGCGACGTTCAACACGCCGCTGATCCAGCTCGTCTTCGTCAATTTCTACCTCGGCACGGCGGAAGGTGCGCTTGCCGCGGCCCTCGACTACGTCCGCAGCACGACGCGTCCCTGGGTGACATCGGGTGTCGAACGCGCCGGCGATGATCCCTACATCCTCGAACGGATCGGCGAGTTGCAGGCGAGCCTGAAGGCGTCGGTCGCCTTGGCCGATACGGCGGCGGTAACCGTCGAGGCGGCACTGTCGCAGGGGAGGTCGGTGACGGCCGAGACGCGCGGTGAAGCGGCGATCGAGGCCTATGCCGCCAAGGTGCACTCGACCCAGGTCTCGCTCGACGTGACGACGAAGGTCTTCGAGCTGATGGGCGCACGCGCCACGGCAGGGCACTATCGCTTCGATCGTTACTGGCGCAATGTCCGCACTCACACGCTGCACGATCCGGTCGCCTACAAGGCGCGCGAAGTCGGCGATTTCGCATTGAACGGCCGGATCCCGCCGGTAAGCCTTTACAGCTGAGCTCTGCCCCGCAGGCGCGATCGCCTCGGCCTGAAAGAAAAACGCCGCCTGGACCAGGTCCCGGCGGCGTTTATTGGATGGCCCCGCCTTAAGCGGAGGCTGCGATTGCTTGTCGCTGTCCGCCGAGATCCCGATAGCCGGCGCCCGGATGCGGCGCTGCAAGCCTTGGCCCGGCGCCGAACAGCTTTTCCCTGAGCGTGCCCTGGCGATAGTCGGTCTTGTAGACGCCGCGTTTCTGCAGTTCCGGTACCAGCAGGTCGACGGCGTCCTCGAAGGTCTCGGGCGTGACCGCATAGGCGAGGTTGAAGCCGTCGACATCGGTCTCCTCGACCCATTCCTGCATGAGGTCGGCGACCGTCGAAGGCGAGCCGACGAAGACTGGTCCGAAGCCGCCGATGCCGACCCAGTCGGCCATCTCGCGCACCGTCCACACGCGATCCGGGTCGATGGTCGTGAAGGTCTCGACGGCCGATTGCACAGCATTGGTGTAGCGGTGGCGCAGCGGTTCGTCCGGCGCGAACTGGCCGAAATCTATGCCCGTCCAGCCGGAGATCAGCGCCAGTGCGCCCTCATAGGAGACGTGCCTGCGGTACTCGTCGAACTTCTTCTTCGCCTCGGCATCGGTTTCGCCGAGGATCACCGTCTGCAGATTGAAGGCAAGGATTTCGCGCGGGTTGCGACCGGCGCGCTCTGCCGCCTCCCGGACATTGACGACATAGCGTTTCAATACGGTCTTTGAGGGCGCGGCGACGAAGATGCACTCGGCGTGAGCCCCGGCGAAGTCCTTGCCTCTGCTCGAAGAGCCAGCCTGGTAGAGCACGGGCGTACGCTGCGGCGAAGGCTCGCTCAAGTGGATGCCGGGGACGGTGAAGTGGCGGCCGCGGTGATTGATCGGGTGCACCTTGTCGGGATGGGTGAAGATGCCGGTTGCACGGTCGCGGACAACGGCACCGTCCTCCCAGCTGCCTTCCCAGAGCTTGTAGCAGACCTCCAGATATTCCTCTGCGAGATCATAGCGGTCGTCATGGCGCGTCTGCTGCGCCTGGCCGACATTGAGGGCGCCACTGTTCAGGTAGGAGGTGACGATGTTCCAGCCGATCCGCCCTTTGGTCAGATGATCGAGTGTCGAGATGCGGCGGGCGAAGGTGTAGGGATGCTCGAAGGAAAGCGACGCCGTCAGGCCGAAACCCAGATGTTCCGTTTCATGGGCCATCGTCGGCACCAGTTGTAAGGGGTCGTTGACCGGAACCTGGGCCGAATGGCGAAGAGCCGCGTCTGCGTTGCCGTTCAGCACGTCGTAGACGCCGAGCACATCGGCGATGAAAAGGCCGTCGAACTTGCCGCGCTCGAGCGTTTTTGCCAGATGCACCCAATAGTCGAGGTCCTTGTAGCGCCAGGACTGGTCGCGCGGATGGGTCCAGAGCCCCGGCGACTGATGGCCGACGCAATTCATGTCAAAGGCATTCAGCCGGATTTCGCGACTCATGGAGTTCTCCTTCGGGCAAGCTTGGGCGTTGCCCGAAGCGTTGGTCACGCCTCGGGCCGCTTGTGCGCGGTCAATGGGATCAAAGTGCGCCGTTCTTCGGCGGCTTGACGCCGTTCAGGTGGTAGTTGCCGACGACGTGATGCTTCCAGCGCACCGGGTCGTGCAGCGTGTGGGTGCGGGCGTTGCGCCAATGCCGGTCGAGGTTGAGCCCGATCTTCGTCGAGGCGGTTCCGGCGAGTTCGAAGAGCGTGTTGCTCGTTTCCAAAGCGATCTCGGTCGTCAGAACCTTCGCCGCGGCAACGGCAAGCGTTGCCACGACGACGCTTTCCTCGGTGCCGTTGATCTGGGCGACATCGACCTTCTTGCCGGCGCGTTCGACGGTGGCGGTTGCCGCCTCCAGGCGGATGGCGAGCTGGCCGATGCGGGCGATCGTCAGCGGGTCGTCGGCCGCTTTCTCCACGCCGCTGTCCATCCAGGGCCGCGCATGATCGCGTACGAAATTGAGGGTTTCGGCAAAGGCCGCCCGGGCGATGCCGAGGTCGATGCCGGCATGAATGATCTGGCCGACGGAGCCGATCGTCGTCGGGCGCTCGAAGCCGCGGTGATGGCGCACCACCGCATCGGCGGTGACATAGACATTTTGCAGCACGGTCGTGCCGCTGCCGGTCGTGCGCTGGCCGAAGCCGTCCCAGTCATCGATGATCTGCAATCCTTCGGCGCCGCGCGGCAAGAACGACATGGTCAGCTTGTCGTTTGGATCCAGAGCGAAGACCACGATCCATTCGGCAAACAGCACGCCGGTCGAATAATACTTGCGCCCGTTCAGCCGGAAACCGGGACCATCGGGCGTCAACCGCGTCGCGTAGTCGCCGACGGTCTTCGTGCCGCGCTCGGAAAGGGCGTTGCCGAAACGGTCGCCGGCAAGCGCACGGCCGAAGAAGAACGCCTTCTGCTCTTCGGTGCCATCGGTGCGCAGCGCTTCCAGAATGTAGAAGTGGTTCTGCGGGATCTGGCCGATCGAGCTGTCTGCTTCCGCGAGGATGGCGGTGATCTCCGCCAGAACTGCATTGGAGACGTCGATGCCGTCGTATTCCGGCGGCACGGTGATCGCGAGCAGGCCGGATTGGGCCAGCGCATCGAGCTCGTCGAAGGGCAGGATGCGATCCGTATCCCGCACATTGGCGCTCTTCGCAAATTCCGCCGCCAGTTCGTGGGCGATCGACAGCGCTTCCTCTTCGCTCTCGATCCGGTGCGCCGGGGCTCGTGTTTTCTCGGAAAGCCGCGAGATCGTTCCCATGTGACTGCTCCCTGTCGATTGAGGTGCATATCAGTGAATTATCTGGCAGAGCCGGGTAAGATAGTATATTCTATAGAAATTATCGATTTGAGATTTTCGTTTCTGCCGCGATGGCGGCCCGGTGTTTACCTTTGGGGCGGGATCGTTAATATCGAGTCGGGGGGAGGCCGCGGGGGGAAACCTTGGTCGCGGCATGCGGCGTGCGTGCGTGCCGATTTCCCGCCAAAATTGACTGCGGCTCAGGGAACTATCACCCGATTTGCGCATTGCGTCATCGCCTGCAGTTTAACCAGTCGCGTGGCCACAGAGTATCGGCCACCCGGCACGAACACAAACACATGCTGACAGAATTGGCCATTCGCGTTTCCCGGCCTTAACCACTGAAGGAGACACAAATGACGAATTTCCTGCCTGCTCTACATGAAGGGCACGCCTCCATCACGCTGCAGAACCTGTTTCGCGATGCTCTGGAGGCCTATGACGACTGGGGCGCAAACATGCCCGAGCCGTTCGTTGCGTTCGAAGGTAAGCTGCTTCCGATCAGCGAAGTCTTCGATTGGATGAAACCTTGTACCGACATCATGCCGGCGAACCTCCTCGGCATCGTCACGGACCGGCTGAACAAGCCTTGGAGCGGTGAAGGTCCGCTCGACGCTATGACCGTCTCGACGGCGGCACGCGTGATGGCTGTTCTTACGCGACGGCAGTTGCGCAGCTTCGGTCGTGGCTCGATCGAGGTCTTTGCCGAGCGCTTCAACCATCCGGTGCAGGCCAATGCCTGATCGGTGAATCCCTGAGGAGCGCGTTCGCGCGCTCCTCACCAATGGCGCGCCGTTCGGCGATCGATTTCGCGACGCTCGGTGTCGCACCCCTTTCTTGCCGGATCGCCTTCCCGTAAACACGGGAGCTAGCGGATGTTCGAACGAACCGCCTTCCTTGGCGAGTTCGATGCGCTGGCCGGTTTGAGCCAAGTGGCCGGCGTCGCCGAAGCGCAGGGAGAAATCAAGGGTGGTACGGGTCATGGCTGCGGCCACAATCTGCTCGGCACCGGTTCGTTGCTCGCTCCCGTCGCGCTTACCCGCTACCTGAAGGACAACGGGCTGCCGGGTACGATACGCTATTATGGTTGCCCCGGCGAGGAGAGCGGTTCCGGCAAGACCTTCATGGCGCGCGCCGGCGTCTTCGCCGATGTCGATACGGCGCTGACCTGGCATCCCGCACCCTTCAACGGCGTTCGCTCGACCAACAATCTCGCCGTGCTCGAAATCTACTACCGCTTCAAGGGTGTGGCGGCGCATGCGTCCAACGGCGCCCATCTCGGCCGCAGTGCGCTCGATGCGCTGGAACTGATGAATGTCGGCGTCAACTTCCTGCGCGAGCACATGCCGCAGGATTGCCGTGTGCACTATGCGATCACCGATGCGGGCGGCAAGGCGGCAAACGTCGTCCAGGCGCGTGCCGAGGCGCTCTATCTGGTGCGGGCGCCGCAGATGCCGGAAGCACTGGCGCTGGCTGCGCGGATCGACAAGATCGCCAAGGGCGCGGCGATGATGACCGAGACCGAGGTCGAGATCGTCTTCGATCGCGCGGCGACGAACCTTCTGCCCAACATCGCACTGGAGACGGCAATCCATCAGAACATGGTGGCGCTCGGCCCGATGCCTTTCGACGAGGCCGACATCGCCTTTGCCAAGGACATCCAGAAGACGCTGACGCCGGAGGCGATATCGAGCAGCATCCGGCTCTACCAGATCAAGGGCGACGTCTTCGCCAACAGCCGTCTCGACGGTTCGACGGCCTGCATCTCGGCCTTCGCGATTTCGAGGGGCAGTCACATTTCCGTGCCGGCTCGACCGATGTCGGCGATGTGAGCTGGATCACCCCGACCGCGCAATGCTGGGCACCCGCCTGGGCGATCGGCACCGCGCCGCACACCTGGCAGGTGGTGGCGCAGGGCAAGAGCCCGGCCGCGCACAAGGCTTTCGCCCATGCGGCGAAATCATTGGCGGCAACGGGTCTCGATCTGATCCTCGATGCCAATCTGCTGGCGCGCGCAAAGGTGGAGTGGCGCGAAAAAACAGAGGATAAACCCTATCAGTGCCCGATCCCGGATCACATCGGCCCCAAGCTCTCATTGCCATTTGACGGTTTTGTCGAACGCCCGCGCCGCCGTCGCGGGCGTTTTCTTTTGCGAGATTGGCACCCCCAGCGTGTTGCTCGCCATTGCCGCCGATCGCGGTCGAAGTCTTGACGCGAATCAGAAGCTCCGGCATCTCTGTTACGGAGTTTTTCGAATAAGTGCTGATTGGCCGTATTTGGATTAAATCTCTGTTAGTGCATCGCCGCAGCGTTGTGCCGCGATGCATGCAAGGAGTAGGGCGAAATGACGATGACGGCAACCCAGGCAAGGCAGGACGCGGATCACTCCCAGGCTCGCCGTCCGGCCGACGAAGCGATCGCGGCCGATGCGCGCGCGCTTTCCGACCAGTTGAAGGCCATGCGCGAGCGGCTCTTCCCGCCGACGGCGATGAAGACGCTTCGCAGTTTCACCTCGGGCGAGGCGGCTAAGCTGATCGGTGTCTCCGACGGGTATCTGCGCCAGCTTTCGCTTGCCGGCGAGGGCCCACAGCCGGATACGGGGCTCGGCGGTCGCCGGTCCTATTCGCTCTCCGACATCAACGCGCTTCGCCGTCATCTCGCCGAACAGGCGCTGGCCAAGGGCAATGCCGTCAAGGCGCGTAGCTACCTCAAGTGGCGTGACCGGGAAGCAGGCGAGCACCTGCAGGTAATCTCTGTCACCAACTTCAAGGGCGGCTCCGGCAAGACGACCTCGTCGGTGCATATCGCGCAATATCTCGCTATGACAGGCCATCGCGTGCTGGCCGTCGACCTCGATCCGCAAGCCTCGCTTTCCGCCCTCTTCGGCTATCAGCCGGAGCTTGACCTCACCGGCAACGACACGCTCTATGGCGCGATCCGCTACGACGCCGAAGCGCGGCCGCTGAAGGACATCATCCGCAAGACCTATTTCGACGGCCTCGATCTCGTGCCCGGCAACCTCGAGCTTCAGGAATTCGAGCATACGACGCCGCAGGCGCTGAGCGCTCGCCACAACGGCAGCGACGCCGGCCCGCTGTTCTTTGCCCGCGTGCAGACAGCGCTCGCCAGCGTCGCCGATGACTATGATGTCGTCATCATCGATTGCCCGCCGCAGCTCGGTTATCTGACACTCTCGGCCCTTTGCGCTTCGACCTCCGTCATCGTCACGGTGCATCCGCAGATGCTCGACGTCGCCTCGATGAACCAGTTCCTCTACATGACGTCGGATCTCTTAAGCGTCGTGCGCGAGGCCGGTGGCGAGCTGAATTTCGACTTCCTGCGCTATCTCGTCACACGCTTCGAGCCGAACGACGGGCCGCAGGCACAGATCGTCGGCTTCATGCGCTCGCTCTTCGGTGAGCGGGTGCTGACCTCGGCCATGGTGAAATCGACGGCGGTCTCGGACGCCGGGCTGACGAAGCAGACGCTTTACGAGGTCGGGCGCGAGAATTTTACGCGCGCCACCTACGACCGCGCGGTCGAATCGCTGAACTCGGTCAACGGCGAGATCGAAGCGCTCATTCATGCGGCATGGGGGCGCTGATCGAATGGCTGGCAATCGCAAGAACGAACTGCGCGCCCTCTTCTCCGGCAATGTCCAGCCGGCAGGTCCGGCCGCGCCGGCTGATGAAGTGCAGCCTGCCACTGCAACGAGCGCTCAGCCCGCCGGGTCCGCGGCCGCTAAGGCACCGCTTGCCGAAGTTCCCCGCGCCGCTTCCGGCGCGATCAAGGCCATGGGCCTTTCTCTCGGCAGCATCACCCGCGAGGCGGAAGAGGCGCGCGCGCTGCGCGAAGCCCTGACGCAGGGCGAGCGCGTCGTCGATCTCGATCCGGATCTGGTCGATGCCTCCTTCGTCGGCGATCGTCTGACGGACGGCGAAACCGACGACCCGGATTTCCTGGCGCTAGCCGACAGCATTCGCGACAGCGGCCAGCAGTCGCCGATCCTGGTGCGCCCGCATCCGGAGAAGCACGGCCGCTACCAGACGGCCTATGGCCACCGGCGCCTCAACGCCGTGCGCAGCCTCGGCATCAAGGTCAAAGCGATCGTCCGGCCGCTCACCGACGACGAGCTGGTGCTCGCACAGGGCAAGGAAAATGCCGAGCGGCGCAACCTCTCCTTCATCGAACGGGCGATGTTTGCCTCCGCGCTTGCCGACCGCGGCTTCGACCGCAAAGTGATCGGCGAGGCGCTCGCCGTGCAGAAGAGCGAGCTGTCGCGTTTGATCCAGGTTGCCGAAGGCGTGCCGCCTGTTATCGCCCGCGCCATCGGCCCGGCTCCGAAGGTCGGCCGCGAGCGCTGGATGGCGTTTGGTGCGCTGCTTGAAGACGAGGTCGCGGTCCAGGCCGCGCAGGAAGAATGCCGCTCCCGCCGCTTCCTCGAAGCCGAAAGCGACCACCGGTTCCAGATTCTCTTCACCCGCTTGTCGCGTAAGCCGAAGGTGGAAACGATGAAGCCGGAAACAATGGTCGACGCCGGCGGACGGGCCTTTGCCAAGCTGAAGCGCGACGGCAAGAACGCCCGCATCGAGTTTGCCGCCGACGTCGATCCTGCCTTCATCGACGAGGTTGCCGAGTTGCTTGCCAAGCGCCATGCGGCTTTCACGGCCGGCCGCGAAGGCTGACCAGCAGCGGCTTCACTTGGGGTTATAATCAGACCTCGCAACCACTTCCAGTATAAATTCATCGCATCCCCGGCTAACTAATGGGATGTTTGCGTTTGATCCTCGTTTAGATACGGAATGATTGATGTGTACGTTTGGTGGCGATGAGTATTAAATCGGTGTCGGCAGTAATTATCTTATGAAGTAAATGCGGAATGTTGCAGGTTATACATTAGAGCGTTTCCCTGACTGATTGAATCATTTGGGCTTTGCAAATCAGATGGGTTCTGATTCAAACTTTCTGCCGATGGAGGTCGGCAGATAATGTCGAAAGCCCTTTCCGTTGATCTTCGCGCACGTGTTCTTGCCGCCGTCTCAGCCGGAGCGTCGCACCGGGAGGCTGCCGAGCGCTTTGGCGTCAGTGCGGCCAGCGTGAGCCGGTGGCGAAACCTGCAAGTCCGTCAGGGCCATGTTCGACCGGGTCCGCTGGGTGGAGACCGTCATTCGTACAAAACCGAAGCCAACGCCGACGCGATCATGTCGTGGCTTGAGGAACACCGGGACGGCACCTTGTTCGAACTTCGTGATGCCCTTGCAGCTCAGGGCATCGCCATCAGCAAGTCGGCGCTGCACCGTTTCCTTGTCCGGCACACCGGCTCGCAGCGGACGTAGCGAGCACTAAGATGGCAGGCATCTGCGGACTAAACTCATTGCTGCTCTTGCAATCAAGCCATACGGAGAGAATTGCTCCAAAGGCCCTGATCCGGGCCGACTTGGTGAGCAATCTCTATGATCTGCTGGTAGGAGATCGGAGTTCGGGGTGATCGCAGCTTGACCACCGAAACTGGGATCCACCCCAGGCTTTGCTTCACCTTTCGCGCCGTCGGGAAGCTTGGTGATCGGCAAAGGCGGCGAGGGCGGTCGCTTGAAGGTTGATCTGGAAGAGAATGGGCGCGGACCGCGAACGTACATGCCGTAGTCAACGCTCGTTGGGCCTGTTGCGTTTTCCGGTTCTGGCAGATAGTCACCGGATTGAAAATTCAGGTGACTAGGAACTCAATGATGTCGAAGCAATCTGGCGTTGTCGTGGTGTTTCCGGTGTACAACGGCGCCAAGACGCTGGAGGCGAGCCTTCAGTGTATCGCCGACCAAGAGTTTAGAGATTTCCGCGCGATCATCCTAGAAAACTGCTCCACGGATGACACGGTGAAGATCGCCGAGAAGTTCTGCGAGCGGGACCGTCGCTTCTCGATCGTGCACAACGAGCAGCATCTCAGTGCAATGGATAATTTCGCTAAAGCTTTCCGCCTCGGAGCGGACAGTGGCGATTTTTTCTGCCTTCGCGCATGTGACGATTTCTCTTCGTCGGACTTTCTCTCCAAGCTCGTCGGCGCCCTAGAAGTTGACGATAGCAAGCTGCTTGCCACGGGTTCGACCAAGAGCATTCGCGGCGATGTGGTAAGACTTAAACACCCATCGCCCTCGACGTTCGGCTTCCCGCGTCGCTATGCTGCCGGAGAAGTCCCGCGGAACCTGACATTCCCTGGTGAATGGGTCTATGGTGTATTTCGCTCATCGGCCATCGATACGCTGATGGGGCGATGGTACGAGTTCAATAATCCCTGGTGCGTGGCGTCATACGTCATTGCCGAGTTCGTAATCCGAGACCTCGTTGCGTACGTGCCCGGCCCAACTTACGACTTCATGGAGGGATCGGGATCGGAGAAAAAGTATGGCGCGAAGTCGTTCCGCGACAAACTGCGGCAACGGCTAGCCTATACGCTCGGGTGCTATAAACTACTCCACAAGCTTCCAAGGGCGAGCCTCTTCACCAGAATGAAGTTTTTCCGAATGTGCTGGAATGACGCTCGAAGGAAAACGCGCTACAAACTCTTCTGGGTATTTTGAGCACCCTCTGATCGTCCATGGATCATATAAAGGTAGCCGAACTCAACGGGTTCACCGGCATCGGATTCTATCAGGTATCGGATTTCGTCTTCGGAACGAAGAACCGACAGCCGCCGCTCCTCTCCCGGCAAGAAACCAAGAGCTGTGTATAGCCCGATTGCTTTATCGTTGTTAGCGAAGACGTTGAGGTGGATCGATTTCAGCCCAAGGTCCGCAAAGCCCCAGGCCAAGAGGCTCTGAACGGCCGCCGCTGCAATCCTCGGATAGGTCGAAACCTCGCCACGTAGAACGTTGTCAAGTTCGGCACTTTCTTCAGTTAGGTTGGCGAAGCCGACGTTGCCAATAAGCTTGTCATCAGCATCGATGATCAAGAATAGAATCCGGTCTCCGCTGGGCACAACCACCTTTTCGAGCCAGTTGGCCGTGCGGGCTTCGGTTGCCTTGAATTGGGTAAGGAAGGCCTCCTTGTTGGCATTCCGCCATGCGGTGAGAGCGGCAATCGTCGTGGGGTCAGAAGCATTCGCCTGGTCGAGACAGCAGAGGCGACCAATCACATGGCCGCCATCTGACACGATCGGAATCATGAGCGAGTGTTGGCGGTCTTCATTCGCCTTTACAAAGACCGGATCAAACTTTGCCATCAACTGCCTCGCTCACTTTGACGTCTTGAGACGCCGGCAATAGCCGCCTGGCGATGACGAGAATACCAATTTCCCGTTGATGGCAGGATCTACCTCAAAATCCTGGGTTTCCGTCAGATACTGACGCAAAGCGGTCAAAGGATCATTGCCCGTTTCCCACTGTTTGGATCGCTGGATTGCGCTGCCTTCCGGTATATGGCCGACCACGGTGTCAGCTACGACGAGATAGCATCCGTCGCTCACCAAAGGCCCGTATGCTCGGCATTCGTCGAGGACGTGCTTGAATGTGTGGTCGCTGTCCAGAACGACCATGACCTTAGCACCCGGCGGGATAAGTGCCCGTACCTGCTCGAGTGTCGATTCATCCGTCGACCCTCCTTGCACGAGCTCAATCCGATCCGCCAGGTGATGTGTCTCGATAGACTCGCGGTTGTGCGCTCGAATGTCGATGTCAACGCCGATCACCTTTGCTTCGGTCTGTCCAGTCGCAGCAAGGATAGAGGCCATGAAGATTAGAGAACCGCCACGCGCGACACCTGTCTCGATGATCACGTCAGGTCTCGTGTTCCAGATCGCCTCTTGGGTCGCCATAACGTCTGCCGGCAATTGGATAATAGGAACACCCATCCAAGACCACAGATACGGGTAGTCGTAGCGGTTCAGGGACATCAGCAGTTCGACAGACTGCTTCAGCGCATCTCCATCCTGCGCGAGCGCACGGCTCATCCTATCTTTATGAGCCTCAAACTCCTGGCGGTCGTCCGTTGTCGACATGCCTCTTCTCCGTTGTCATGAATGGCGCGTCGTGCACCAATCCAAATTCACATTAGCACGTGGCTCAGGAGGTCGCTTTCGCTGAGTACCAAATTTGGCGGGTGTCCCTTGCGGACATAGTGCTCGCGGTCGCGGACTTCCGTGACGAACACGGCGGTACGGCCAACCTCAGTCTCCGTCAGCTCTGTTGCTGGGGCCACGATCTCAATCTCAGATCGTAGGCCAACCTCACGCAGAAGGTCTGCCAACGAATCGTGGTTGTCGACACCGTGTAGCAGCAGTTTTTCGACTTCGGGAGCGGTGTTGGCCTGTTGGGCAAGTGTTTGGACGGCCACCATCAGAGGCAGGACATTACGCGCCTCGGCGACCTCAGGGTGACTGGCGAACCCCCCCATCATAAGCCGGGTGTAGAGTTCGTAGGCTCGGACATAGTCCCGCTTTTGGAACCACATTCGCAAGGCAACCGTCATCCGCACCATCGTGAAGTCGAGGACTTGGGCGTCGCGCGTGCGGCGCTTATCAGCGTTCATGTCCACTGCCCCCCGTTTTGCGCCCATGTAGAGGAAGTATTCTAGCCCGCCCCGATAGCGGTCCCACGCGGTCAGAACTTCGGCGTGGCCGGCTTGTGGGCGGTCGCGTGTGATTTTCGAGCGGATCACTTGGCGATAGAACGGATTCTTGAGGAAGGCAACGGCCCCCTGGTCTAGGAAATGCGCGAGATGCGAGAATGCCCAGTAGGCAAAGTGGCGCTGGACTAGAGCTGACCGGAGCGCGGAAGATCGGAAGATGGCGATCTCGGGAAACACGTGTCCGTCAATCAAAAAGTCGAAGCAACTTTCGAACGCCTGCTTCTTGAACTTGGTGTTCTTCGCGACGGAATAGAAGGGCGGATTGTCTCGTCCATCCACTTCATCATGGGTGTACCAAGGCGCGTAGCAAGCACCGACATCAATATTCAGATCGAGATACCTGATCGCCTCGATAATCCCCTCATTGATAAGCAAATCGTCGTCCGCGAGGTAGATAACATATTCTCCCAGCGCGTGCCGGTATGAGCCCAAGCTATTGGCTTCCGCTCCGAAGTTCTCTACTTGCCGGAAGTAGCGGATGGGCAACCCCTTGCCGAGGAAACGTTTGACGACCTCGCAAGTATCGTCCGTCGAGGCGTTGTCGGAAACAACAATCTCGTAAGAGAAGGGAAATTTGTAGAGGTCGACGAAGTAGCTGAGAGCCTTCTCCAAGAAGGGTGCGCGATTATACGTCGGTATGCAGATACTCAGTTTTATCTGGTGCAAGGCGCCCTCCATCATCGACCAACGGGGGCCCGTGAGGCCGATCACGCAAGTCGTTTGTAGCGGCCTTTATCGGTTTACTGTCTTGTGTGAGCCTTGCCTTGAATTGCCCTATTTATCCATGCGCCTTGTAGCGGCGTTGGTTCTCGTTCTTCCTCTCTGGTTGGGTCAACTTCCAGATTTTGTGGGACAAAGCTTAGAAGCTTTGTGGTTGATTGGCCTTCTGCCTAAACGTTGCGCCAGGGCTGTTCGATCGTTCGTCGTCGGCGCCGATGTCACGACACAATATCCGCGAGAAGCGATTCGGGCAGAATCCAGGAAGGCCTCCCATGAGGGCTGTCACTGCGCGCACTGATACCAGAATTCATAGACCTGATTTCGGAGAGGTCGACCTTCGGTAATCACACAGTCCCTTCCACCTTGGTTTTCAAGATACCTCCGGGCGGTGCTTCGGAGCTTCTCATCCAGCATCAAGGGCGTAACGAACTTGGGTGGGGCAGGCGAAGCGGCTACCGGCGAGACCATGAGAGATTTGTCGGTCTTGTGACGGTAGACATCGAACTTCTCTCCTTCGAGTTCCACCCTCTGAGCCTCGAAGTTGTAGGTATTCATTCGCGCCCATTCCAATGTGGAAGAACAGCCCCCGAGATTTAAGGCTGCAATGAACCCGATCAAGAAGATGATTCGCATCAACCCTCGCAAACAATTTACCCCAGGATAGACTGGGCGTCGGTTTTTCGGAAGAAGTTGCCTCCCTCATTTCGACAGGAAAGGGGCGTGGGCTGCCTGACATTCCAGTGGCCTGCCATGCTTCCCTCGCCGCATGAGGAGCAGGAAGTTCTACAGCATGCTCTGTACTGGTTCGTTGGCGCCTCCTACGGCGGGCGTGATGACCAGGCTGGGCGTTTTCTGACTGAGGGTATCTGGGATAGCGGTACTCCTCTTATGTTCGTTTGCGAGGGTTCCCCACCGGGGTCCTGCCTCCAACTTTGTTCAACAAACAGATGATTTTGGCACGCCTACTTTGGGCTGACTACCGGTCTAAGACTTCCCGAGCGGCGCAACCTCTTGACGATGCATATATTGGACTGGACGTCTATAAGGACTCTATTTCCGTGGCCGTTGCCGAAGCGGGAAGGTTGGGTGAAGTTCGCCTCACCGGTATTGCGCCAATGGCGCTCGGCGTCATTTTCGCAGAGGCGGTCCGGCGGGTCGTGCTGGTGATAGTCGGAAAGGGGGGATTATAGCACGCTGCTCACCGAGGCGGCCGCCACCGGCGTCCCGATGGGCACCGCCTTCAGCAGCGCATCAATGACCATGTCTGCCCCCTCGATGGCCAGATGGTCGCTATTCCAATAGAGGAACGTCGGCTCGCGATAGGCCATGCAATAAGAGCCGTCGCAGAAAAGCGGACGCGGATCAAACTTCGACACGCTCGGATGCTCCGACAGGACGGCCGCGAGGGAGTTGTCGAACGACTGGATGCGGGCGCGGAAATCGGGTTCCGGGATACCGCACTTGTCGAGCGATTTGGCGCTCAGGCTTCCCCGAAGCGACGCCATCAACGGATTATCGAAGCCCACGCAATCGCGCGGCCTGAAAACCATGTCCGGGATGTCGCCGAGGACGATGACGCGCTTTCCTTGCGCGGCGAGGGCCGCCAGCATCTTCCGGCCAGCATTTTCAAACCGCTCGCGACGCTCATCGGTGAGGTCAGCTGCAACCCGCTGGCCCTCGATGTTCTCATATTTCATGCCGGCGGCGAGGACGCTGTAATAGCCGGCGAGAATGACGGTCTCGATCGATCGGTTCTTCTCAAGAAAGGCGATCGTGTCGGCAGCGACTTTTTCGCAGCGGGCATGTCCAGAGAAGGGCAAGCAATTTGGCGCGCTGGTGTTCAGGACGCTCAAGCTCGGCAGCTTCTTCGCCAGGCTCTGGAAATATTGGTGAGCGTGCGAATCGCCGATGATTGCGACATCGGCCGGCCTGTCCTTGGACAGCAGGCAACTCCATGCGTCCGCAAGATCCGGGTACACCTCGGCGCATGTGGCGTTTTTCAGCGGGTGCGGGTAGTCGGCGAAAAGGACGGCGGCGGAAGGCGGCGACAGCTCGACTCGGCTTGGTATGCCGTTCATGCCGTAGACACCGGCGCCGGTGAAGAGCAGCGCAATCATGCCCGCGGACAGCGCCGGCACCCACACCCGCTTGTCACCACCATATCGAATCGGGCGCTCGATAAGGCGGTATGTCGCCCAGGCGAGAGCGATGGCCGCAAGCACCGCGATCGTCCGGCTCTCCCACGCTATTTCGCGATAGACGCCGTCGGCCTTGCCGATCCGAAGGAACGCGAGAATCGGCCAGTGCCATAGATAGAGTGGGTAGCTGATCAGGCCAAACCAGACCGCCACCTTATTAGAAAGCACCGTTCGGTTGATCACGGCGGCCGGCCCTGCCGCCATCAGGAGCACAGCGCCCGCCACCGGCAGCAGCGCCCAAGCGCCCGGGAAAGCATAGCTCTTCTTGATCACCAGCAGGCCGACGACGATCAGGACTAGGCCCAGGACAGAGAACCCGTCGCGGTGGCGGTCGCTCGGCGATATGCCTTGCGCCAGGCAATAGGCGAGAATCCCGCCCGCCATCAGTTCCCAGAACCGGGTCGGCGGCGCATAGAATGCCAAGGTTGGATCGGCGTAGGTGTAATAGACGCCGGCCGCGAACGAGGCGGCCGCGATCGTCAGAGACAACTTGAGGAACGAAAACCGCCAGCGCCAGGCGAGCCATAGGAAAACGGGCCAGACGATATAGAATTGCTCCTCGATGCCGAGCGACCACAAATGCAGCAGAGGCTTCAGTTCCGACGACACGTCGAAATAGCCGACCTCCTGCCAGAGCAACAGGTTGACGATGAAGGCGGCGCTGCCGGCGACGTGCTTCCCGACCTGGGCGTATTCATCAGAGAACAACCCGAGCCAACCTGCAGCGAGACAAGCGGCCAAAACCGTGATCAGGGCTGGGAATATCCGGAGCACACGCCTGGCATAGAACTTCAGGATGGAGAAGGTTCCAGCCTTCAGTTCGCGGAGCAGGATACCGGTGATCAGGAAACCGGAGATCACAAAGAAGATGTCGACACCGACGAAACCGCCCTTCAGCTTTCCACCGGGAAAGGCGTGGTAGATTACGACGGAGAGGACGGCGATGGCTCGGAGGCCATCGATGTCCGGCCGATACTTTTCGGCATGTTGTGTCGACATGATTTGCGCTTGCTGACTGAGTGCTTCCTCACCTGCGATTATCGACCAGAAATTGCTGGATCAAGTGGGATCGCGCTGTTTGCTACGTTGGGCGCAATTTATCCCGTCGGATTGTGGCGGCTTCGCCGCCAGCACCTGAAGCGGATCTGCTTGTTGAGCCAAAACTCCAGCGTCGTCCGGAAGTACTTGGCGAGACGCAGAGCGGTATCCGTGGTTATTGGTGTTTGCTCCGCCGCTAACTGAGGAACAGACCAAGGCGATCTAGATCGGCAATACGGTGAAGTACAAGGACAACGGAAACGTCTACTTCACGTGGATGGCCGACGGGACGCTACTCGGAATCTACGACAAGAAAGATGGCACTCACACCTGGGCAGATGGCACGTGGACCGTGAAGGACAACACCTTCTGCTTTGAATCGCATTGGAAGAATGCGTCTGGAACGACAGTCTTCACCTACGCGCCCTGCAAGGCGTGGTTCAAAGCGGGCAAGGCTATCTAAACGAAGTCCATCTCGGGCGACGGCAGCTTCTACGATGACGAGATCAAGAAGTTTTCAAAGGGTGACAAAGTCACGGGCCGCCTGGAAGCGGTCAAGACTTCGATAAAACAGCACTTGCGGCGTAGCGAGCATTCGAGTGGGACCTGCCATTTGGTGCGTTTGCATGCAGAAGTGTTTGTCGGCGCGGGGTGCCAATCGGCCGCCGCGCTGATTCATGCCGATCGTCGTGGCGAGCCGTAAATGGCAAGTCCAGCGTCGGAGACCGCCCCAAACGCGCATTGTGCATCGGACACTACCCAAAATAGTTACTTGATCCACGACATTCTTTAGGTTCAACTAATATTTACGGGAAGCGCTGGGGGAACTGCTCAACTGCCCTGCGTTGTATGTGCGATCTCGGGCCAGGTGCCCGCCCTCGTCGGTGAACTATTCGGCCGACGGGGTGCCATTCCTTTGCCCAGGATCATATCAGCGAGGGTTCAGGTTGGCGGCTCTACCAAACCGATCGGGCGATGTACTATGCAACCAATAAGTTGCCGAAAGCCAACAAGGGCCTCGCGTTTACTGGCGGGAAGACCAACTTACCCCCATTACGGTTACCCTGACGTGGAGGGCTCACAATGGAGAGTGTGGCCGACTTGGATCAGCGTAATCACCAAAAGCCGAAGGCGAGACGCCGAGCCTCGCCCCAAGCGCAGACACGGTATGCATGCGACAGGCCGGCAAATCTTTGGCTTTCCGATCGGGTTCGTGGCGTTGCCCTCACGGCTGAAATCGTAAACCGCGGCACGACTACTATGCGGATATTTTCGGCGTCCGGATTCTGCACGTCCAAGGGGAACAATATGTCTTGGAGACCGACGCTCGCCGCCAGACAGAACAGGCGCTCTTACTAGCTCGGCTGATGGCTAGTGCTCGCGATGTAATTGATCGACCGAGAGAGTGGTTATGAGGACCGAGTTCGACCTGGAATCGATAGAGAGGGCTTGTGTTGCAGCCGCGATCGACCCCAGCAAATGGAACGGTGCGATGGATGTCGCGGCCACGGCCACCGGCTCCTATGGAGCCCTGCTTTTTGACGCGCAAAATCGACTGCCGGGATTTCCCCAGAGCGAATCCATGGCGGGTGCCGTCGATAGTTATATCAATGGAGGTTGGGTCGAGCGGGATGTCCGCTACGGTGTGAAACCACTTCTTATCCGGAAGGGTATCGCGACGGACCTCGATTTGTTCACGTCCGATCAGATTGCCAGGCACTCGTATTATCAGGAGTTTCTTGCCCCACATGGATTACGCTGGTGCGCATGTGTGAAGGTGGCATCTGGGGACAGCCTTTGGGTCCTCTCACTTCAGCGCTCCATTGAGCAGGGCCCATTCTCCCCGACGCAACTCCAGACACTAACCAATCTTTCCGGCCGGCTAGGCACTGCCTCCGCAATATCTCGAATGCTTGGCTTTGCTCGCATGGATGCCGCGCTTGACGCTTTTGAAACGAGCCGGGTTGCTGCTATCGCCTTTGACGCAAAGGGCCATGTTGTGAAGCTCAACGGGTCGGCGGAAGGTATGCTGGATGGAGCGTTACGCATTGTCGACAGAAGGCTGTGCTCCTACGACACGAACTCCACGACCACGTTCAATAGATCACTGAGGCAAATTTTGCTCCACGGATCATCCTGCTCCGCAGTGGTCGCGTTTCCGAGACCCGGGCTCTTCCCGATCCTTGCGTGCGTCGTTGGGCTTAAATCCATCGCTTTCAACCCGCTGGCACCGGGTCAAGCCGTCGCAGTGCTGATCGATCCCCAGATTGGGCGGACACCTGGCCAAGCTGCCATTCAGGCCTGTTTTTCGCTCTCGGCGGCAGAATCAAAACTGGCAGACAGGCTTGCGACCGGCGCGTCTTTAGAGGAAGTGGCAAGCGTCTGCGGCATATCCTATGAGACCGCGCGGAACCAACTCAAAGCCGTTTTCAGCAAGACGGGTACTCACAGGCAATCGGAGCTCGTGACTCTACTTTCCCGGATTTGCCATATTCCCGCGAGGTGACCCATCTGCTCGAAGCCGGTTTGACCCAAATGGGTCATGCGCTGTTTCGCACACTGTGTTTAGTTACTGCTAATATACGGCGCGTCGCCGCTGTCACCATCGCGAGTGCTGGCCTCGCGGAGAATTGCGGTCCCAACGCGCTTTGCTTGAGAATTGATCGGATTCCGTAATGTAAATTCATATTGGGGAGGGAAAAATGGCCGAGAAATACGGAACGAACGGCAGCGACGTCATTAGCGGAACCGAGGAGGACGATGTCCTGCACGGCGGTCCGCAAGCCGGCGACCCCTCCCTTGAGGTCGGCGATGACGAGATCAATGGATTGGGCGGCAATGATGTCATCTACGGGTATGGCGGCCAGGACACGCTGACCGGGGGGGCCGGCTACGACTACCTGGATGGCGGCCTTGGCACTGATACGCTCGACACGGGTGCCGACGGCGGCCAGGCCTTTGGTGGCAGCGGTGACGACGGCCTGATCGGCGGCGACGGCGCCGACTATCTGGCCGGCGGCGAAGGCAGCGACACGATCAATGCCGGAGCGGGCGACGACACGCTCATAGACGATGACAATGCGGCCTCTTCCGGCAATGACATTCTCAACGGCGGATCGGGCAACGACACACTCTACAGCTACGGCGGGGCCGACACGCTCGACGGTGGCGACGGCGAGGACACGGCGGTGATCGACCGCTCGACGGCAACGGCTGCGCTCAATATCTCGATGATCAGCACGACGGCAGCCACCGCGATCGGCGATGGCACGACCTTCGTCAATGTCGAGCACGTCCAGATCACCGGCGGTTCGGGCGACGACGTCATCACCACGTTGGACGGGAATGATCAGCTTTACGG